>CALBXN010000028.1 GCA_937890485.1 uncultured Treponema sp. | reverse complement strand
CTATAGAAAATAGGACTTTTTTTGTTGTAAAAATAATTTGTATAACACCGCCTTTTTTGATTGAAACTATTTAATTTAATTGAATTTATAAATGAAATCATTTATAATGATAATGTATCATATTAGGAGAAAATTTTATGAAAATTGTTATTGATGTGTTTGGCGCAGATATGCCAGAAGAAATTGTTAAAGGTGCAATCACTTCTGTTAATTTAATTGACGAAGTTGAAATAATACTCACTGGTGACAAAGATAAAATTGAAAAAGTTATTAAAGAAGTTGGTTACACAGGTGACAAAATTGAAATTGTTCATGCCCCAGATGTTATTGATTGTAATGAATCACCAACAATGGCAATTCGTAGAAAAAAAGAAAGTTCACTTGTTGCGGCTCTTGACATTTTAAAAACAAGAGAAGATGTTATTGGTATGATTAGTGCAGGAAGCACAGGTGCTGTTCTTGCAGGTGGTCTTTTTGTTATTGGAAGAATTGAAGGGGTTAAGCGTCCAGCACTTGCTCCATTTTTGCCAACAGTTAACGGCAACCCAACACTTTTGATTGACTGTGGTGCAAATGTTGACTGCAAACCTGAATATTTATTGCAATTTGCGATTATGGGCTCAATTTATGTGAAGGCTATGCTTGGCATTGAAAAACCAAGAGTTGGTCTTATTTCAAATGGTGTTGAAGATCACAAGGGCAATGAACAAATTCATCAAACATTTGAGCTTTTGAAAAATGAAAAAGAAATAGAATCAAAAGTACAAAGTAGTAAAGAGATAGGAGATGCTTTCCAACTTTACATGCGAAATTTGCAGAATGATATAAATGCTGCATCTGAAAAATTTGGTTTTGTGGAATATTTTGAAGGATCGCTACGAGATGGTGAAAGCAAAAAAGTAGCTGATTCTATCATGCCTGAAAATTTACAGAACCTTGATAGTAGGCGACAAAAATTGGTTCCAATTAGTAGTTATTTTGCAACTTATTCTGAATTACCTCCAAGTCCTAGTGTAGAAGATTCTCTTATGAATGATTTTGCTGTGGACTTACAGCAGGTTGCTGAAAATCAAATTTCTAGAATTGATGAAGAGAGTTCTTTATTTACACAGGATGCTGCATTAAATAATACTGATGAAGAATTCGAAACAAATGAAACTTTAGTGGAAAGTGAATCAGATAATCAAACAGATAGTTTAGTTTCTGACGATTCGGATGATGAAGATGAAAATCAAACAGATAGTTTAGTTTCTGACGATTCAGATGATGAAGATGATATTTAAAACTAAAGTTTACTAGGAGTTGTGTTATGGGTGATTTTAATATTACAGTTGATACAAGAGATATGGCACAGTCGTTAAATATTGTCAATTCGAATGTACAATCTGTAACTAATTCTGTTATTGCAATGGAATCTGCTGTTGTTGTAGCACAGCAAAGAGCGTCTGAACATATTTGCGAGAATGTTGATTCTGGTTTTTTTATTCTCATGAAGAGTCAATTTGATCAAAAAATAGCTGCTGTTTCTAGCGAAATGTTAAGTAAAATGCAACTTATGGAATCATTTAAACAGGAAATTGACAAGTTGATGTTAATAATGGCTGATGATTATGATAGAATAAAGCAACGTTACTTAAAACATTTTAATTCGTTAGATAAAGCTCTAGAAACAAGAGTTCATGAATTAGATAAAAAGGCTTATGAGATAGCAAAACACTACAAACTTTCGCAGTTTAAAACAGGTTCGGAAATAATCAAAGCTATTTGCTATGGAGATGATACTCAACTGCTAACTGTAAAGGAAATGAATGCAGTTCTAAAAAATAGAAGTATGAAGTCTATAAATGTTATGGCAAGTGACGTAATAAAACAGATAAAATATTCAGAATCTGTAGAAAATGTTATGCAGAATAAAAAATTGGACGAAGCTGAAATAGACTATGTTCCACTTTTATATATGGAAATGGATTCTATGATATCAGAAGATTTAAATATAAATGACATATATATTCCTTCCGAAGCTCATTTTTTATCAGATTCAAAAGTTTTATCAAAAATAAAAGACAAAACTGAGAATTTTATTTGGAAAGAAATAGAAGAAAAAAATTCCAATGTAATAAAAAATTCTTTTCATGCTAAAGTTTCACAAGAGATAACAGATGACAGAGTTGCAAAAGAAATGCTAAGGCTTTTTGATTCTACTGTCTGGTTAGAAACGGAGGATTGCTGATGGGATATTATAAAACTTATTCAAGGAGTATTTATTATTCAGGAACTGTCAGTGTTAGTTATCCGAGAAGTGAAACAGGAGGCTCAAAATCTGTTTCTTATTCTGGCTCAATTCCTGTAACTGTTGATTTGTATGTCGATACTGATCCTTTTGATAATAGTGTAAGAGATTGTTCCCATTCTGTTCAACTATTAAATGGGTCTGTTGTTGCGATGAAGGGGTCGCAGGTTGCTTCAATTCATAAATCAGCAGATGATATTTCTAGTCATGTTATTTCAGGTTTTTTTAATTTAATAAAATCTGAATTAAGTCAGAATATGTCTGCTTTATTTTCAAAATTCAAAGCAGTTTATGAGTTGATGTTAACTAAATCAGAAATTCTTGAAAAACAGCAAGTTGTTATGCAAGATGACTATTTAAGAATTTCAGAAAGATATTTAAAGATATTTTCTAATTTAGATGAAGAGTTAGAAAAAAGAATTTTGGCTTTGGATAAAAATGTTTTTGAACTTTCAAAAAAGGTGCAATCAGAACAACTTTACTCTGAAACATCAAAAAAGGTTGCAGAATTTTTGATTGGAGTAAATGAGGATGAAATTTTACAACAGCAATTATTAATTGCTAATGCAAAGAAAAAATCGTTAGTTGCTATTAATAATCTTGCAGAGAATGTAATTCAAAGCTCTAGGTATAGTAATAAAATGAAAACTATGATTTCAGATAGAAAGTGTGAGGATTCACAAGACCTTTATTTACCTGTAATTTTTACAGAAAGTTCTAATTTGTATTCTGAAGTACTAGATTATAATTCTTTTTCATATGCCCCTTCACAATCTTCAACAGAAAATATTAATGAAGTTGTGAAAGATTATTTTGTTTCAAATGCTTTTGAAGAATTATCTCATGATGATGTTGAATCACATAAGATTGATGATGCGTTTATGAATATTACTGAAAAAGAATTTCAGGATTTACATGATGAAAAATCTATTCGGGTTTACAAACTGATAAAACAATTGAAGGAGAAAAATAATGACTGATATTAATGATAAAGATTTTGGACAAAATACAATAACGTTAAGAAATAACCGAGTTGCAACTAGTATTATCCCAAGAACAAATGCAGAACTTGATAGAGAGGTTATTATCGATTCTGATGTCCTTGTAGAAGGTTCGGTTTATGCAAAATTTCTTGAGATTAGTAATGGTCCTGTTGAAGTAAAGATGGCTGTTTTTGCTGATAAGGAATTGCATATTAAAAGTGATGCTAATGGGGAAATTTATTTTAATAAATCTGTTGCTAGTTCACAAAGTATTTCTTCTCTATTGAATGCAGGAAGAGCAATTTATGGAGGGGATGTAAATTCTCCAACGGTAAAAATGAGAAACTGTATAGTTTGTGGTTCTATTTATGGAACTGATGTGCATTTAGAAAACTGCGTTGTTCTTGGAGGTGTTTTTTCAAGTAAAGTGTTAACTATTTCTAACTGTCTTCTAGGAACTTTTAATGCTCCAGAAATTAACTCATCTGGTATTAATTATTTATTGTATCCAACAGCATTTTCTGTTGAACCTATGTCTCTTCTACCAAATACTGAATTTTGGAATTTGTCCTTGGCAGATTTGGGTTCTCTCTTTAAAGGAGAAGAAGAAAAGGCTAATACAGGAAAAATCAGAATTGATTTGGTTAATGATACACAAAGAACTGTTTTGACAGATAAAGATGGAACTCAGTCCTTAATAAATAGTTATAGTGTTGCAAGTCGTGTTCTAATGAGTGATTTAATCAATATGGAAAATTTAGAAAATCATTTTATGATTATTTCTGCTAGTCTTGGGAACCAGATTTTAAAAACCTATTCTTTAACAAAATCTAATGGAGAGAAGGGACCTGAATTAAATGTAAAAGATATAGCTTCTTTTTTCTTTGATATTCTTTCTGGTAAAGTACAAATCAAAGAGATTGATGGCGAAATTACATTTAACGATTTAAAAAAACAGTTTAATTAAACCTAGAACTAGATATTTTTGCGCCATGGTTTTAATATAATCATGGCGTTTTTATTTTATACTTGTGTGAAAAGTCGAAACAAATGCGAGTCGTTATTTTTAATCCTCCACTCCCTAATACTTTTTGGTTGTTTTATATTATTTTCATGTTATAATACTTCCCATGGCAAAGAAAGATACAAAACAAACATACGGCAAAAAATTGACAGTTCCAGAAATTATTACTTATTGCAAGGAAACTCTCGGAATTGCTTTTAATCTGAAGACGGAAGAAGAATCATCTGTTTTTCTTGCAAAGCACAATTATTTTTTTAGATTGAAGCAATATGCAGAATTTGGGGAGAAGACAAAGGCTGGAAAGTATACAAATGTTGATTTTGGGCATTTAGTTGAACTTTCTACAATCGATATGTTTTTTAGAAAATTGATTCTGAAAATGACAATCGATTTTGAACATTATCTAAAAGTAAAAGTAATAAATGATTGCCAAGAAAATACAGCGGATGATGGATATCTTGTTGTCCAAAAATTTTTAGAAACTCATAATCGTGTTAAAAGTACTATCGAAAACTATAGCACATCTTCAAATTTTTATAATCGCCAGATTTTTGATAATTACAAAGAATGTCCTTCAGTTTGGAGCATAGTTGAGTTATTAGGTTTTTCTGATTTTATCGATTTCTATGCTCATTACTACGAGTTCTTCAATTTGAAATGTGAGTATACTCCACATTTTGATTCTGTTCGACGGTTAAGAAATGCAGCTGCTCATAATGTTTGTATGCTCAGTAATTTTAAATCTCAAAACTGGTTTCATCCTGATATTGAAACAAATTTTGAACTTTTAGGTGCAAATCTTGGAATTGGAAACGGAATTATTACAACATGTATGAAAATTCCAGTTTTAAACGATTTTGCTGTAATGCTTGCAAATTATACAAAATTGATTTCTTCGCCAAAAGTGAAAGAAAAAACTTTTGAAGAAATGAAAGCTTTTTTTGATGGCAGAATGATTTTGCACAAAGAATATTTTGAAGGTATCAGCGAAATTAAAAATGCATATACTTTTGCTCGTAGTGTTTTAGAATTTTATTCTAAGAAATAAATGTTTTTCTTGCTTTTATCTGAATATGGATATAAATTTGATATATGACAAAATATTTAAATCAAAAACTTCTTAAAAAAAACTCACTCTCTCTCATCGTGATAGAGTTCCTTTGTTAAAATTAAAAAAATTTTATACGAGAGTCAATCTTTCTAAAAAAACGACTCTTGTATAAATAGTAATTCTGCAAGGAGGACTTTATGAACTATTACGATCCGTTTTCTCAATTTAGTCCAGTGGTTGTAGACTATATTGATACTACAGATAAATTGATGCGTCAATTAAATGAAACTGGTTCTAACAGCTTATACGGAGGATATGTTTCTCTAGAGCCTACTTCTTTGTGCAATTTGCCAAAAGAAACTGGAAAAGACGATATTCTTCGTTAAAACAAAAGTCAGAAAAATTTTCTCTAAAACTAAAAAAATATCTTACTCTCTCTCATTATGAAAGAGTAAGCTTGATATCATCTTTTTTATTAAGCGAGGTAAAATTTATGGAACAAAAACTTGAAAATGCATTTATTTATGCAATCGAAACTGGGAACAAAGAAATGTTTGATTTACTTGCAAAAGACTTTGATAAGTTATCTACTGAAGACAAGAATTTTTTATTAAAAAAAACAGTTGTTTGCTCACCAAGTACAGAATTTATTCAGCATATTTTAGATTACGGTTTTGATGTAAATTATAAAGATGAAGATGATTTAACGTTACTTCATTATGCTGCTAGTTCTTCTTATCCAGAAAATGTTAAGTTTTTTCTTGCTAAAGGAATTGATGTAAATGTAAAGGATAATACGGAAGCTACTCCTATTTGTTTGGCAGCAGAATATTCTGACAATCCAGAAGTTTTGCAAACATTAATTGATGCCGGAGCTGATATTCATGTAACTCAAAGAGACGGAGAAACTTTGTTAATTTCGGCTGCAGGAAGAAATCCAAATCCTGAAATTACAAAATTTTTGCTTAAATTAGGTTTTGACACAGAAGACCGTGACGATGAGGGGTTTACTGCCTTATTAAATGCTGCTGCATGGCAAAGAAATACGGATGTTATAGATGTTCTTTTGGAAGCTGGTGCAAATAAAAGAGCAAAATCAAAATACGGTGATGGCATGTTGCATCTTGTTTACAATAATCGTTCTAAAGATGTTGCTCGGTACATTAGTGATGCCTTTTTTACATCAGATGTAAATAATTCTGGGGAAAGCTGTTTGGAAAAAATACTAAAATATGGAAAGTCTCCAAGTGTTTTAAAAGTTTTACTAGAAAAAATGAAAGAAGAACAGATTTTTTTTGCTTGTACAAACGAAGAACCTGAAATTTTGGAAGCATTGATAACATCAGGATATAATATAAACACAATGGATTCAAATAGAATGACTCCAATAATGTTTGTGGCAAAAGTAAATCCAAATCCAGTTGTTATAAAAATGTTACTATATTATGACGCAATTTGGGATTCTCACGATATCGACGGAAGAAATATTCTCCACTATGCTGCCGTAAATCCAGATCCAGCAATTTATAATTGGCTACTTGAAGCAGAAGAGTTTGCAAGACTGATTAAAGAAAAAGATTCTTATGGAAATCTTCCTGTGTATTATCGCGAACATCCAGATGACTTTAATCGTTAGAATTGATGTTAGTTTTAGGCTATCGAGTAATTACAAATTATTATGACATCTCAATCTTCGAGTTAGAATGAGAAAATTTTTTCGATAGCCTCTTTTCTAAAAAAACTTACTTTTTAAATAGAAAACTTTTTACGGAGGCTTTTATGGGAGACATTTACGCAGATACAAATTTTATTTTGACAAATATTAAAAAAATTTATCACATTCTTAAGAAAAATTATTTTAGAATAGGAAAGGATATTGAATTTGATATTTCATTAAAAAGATTAATGAAGTTTTTTAATCTTGGCGCAAATGAATTAGCCTTGTTCTGTACACTTTTTGAAGTATATTTTTTATATAACGAAAGCCCAATAAGTATTGGTCTCATTGCAGATGAAATGAGCATAAATCCTCTTAGATTTCTTGAATTTAGAGACGAATTTAAATTACTTGAAGAAAAAGGATTTATCTATTTTGATTCAAATGAAAAGACAAGTTCTTTTTCAAAATTTTATCGTGTACCAGAAGGTGTAATCAATGCAATTATAAAAAAAGATGAAAAACTTTTAGAAAAAGAACTTCGAGTTCGGGACAAAAGTCTTAAATATCCAGAAGATATTTCTAAAAAAGAACTTTTTTATCCAGTTGAAGTAAAAAATGAAATATCAAAAATAACAGAATATCTCTCGGATGGAAATTTAGAAGCAATTCAAAATCGCCTTGCCGAAAATTCTATGCCAAAGGGAATTTGTGTTATGCTTTATGGTGCTCCTGGAACTGGAAAAACTGAAACTGTGTATCAAATTGCCAAAAATACTGGAAGAAGTATTTTTCATGTTAATATCGGAAGTGTTGTAAGTCAGTGGATTGGAGGAACTATAAATAATCTTTCTAATGTTTTTGAAAAATATAATTTACTTTGTAAGCGCTCAAAAATGCGTGGTGAAGAAATTCCAATTCTCTTGTTTAATGAAGCAGATGCACTTTTTGGAAAAAGGATTGAAAATGTAAAACAAGGTTCCGAAATTGATGCAAATAATACACAAGCAATGCTTCTTGATTCTATTGAAAGACAAGAAGGTATCATTATGGTAACTACAAATCTTGCTGGAAACTTTGACAACGCCTTTGAACGAAGATTTTTGTTCAAAATCAAATTTGAACGACCAAGCCTTGAAATTAAAAAGAAAATCTGGAAAAGCAAAGTTGCATGGCTTAAAACAGATGCAGTTGAACATCTTGCTTTAAGTTACGATTTTTCAGGTGCTGAAATTGAAAACATCGCTCGCAAATCCACAATGAATGAAGTTTTAACTGGCAAGCGTTCTTCTGTAAAAGAAATTGAAGAATATTGCAAAACAGAAAAACTCGAAAAAAATAAACAGACAAGAATCGGTTTTGGATGTTAGAGATTTTTTACAGAGCCTATTTTGTTAATGGTAAGTGCTCAAGGTGGTGGTAGTTCAAAACCTTGGTGCACTTTTTTTAACTCATAAACTTTTATGGGAGGAATTTTATGAATTACGCTTATGGATTGAATTATGGATTACTAAAATATGAAGCATCGTTGAAAAAACAAAGGAATTTAAATTCTTTTAATACAGAATCAGCTTTCAATACTGATATTACGAAAAAAGTAGAAGGATCTAGTTTAAATTCAAGTAAAAATCAAAAGCAACCTAAAATATTTAATCCTTTTACTTTCAGCAAATATAAAAAACAGAATGCTCAAAAAGCGTTTGACTATTGCCAAAGATGTTTTACAAAAAATCCTAATGATGAAAACCTTATGTATTATCTGGGCTATTGCTATCAGGATGGAATAGGAACAGAGATAAACGAAAAAAAAGCCTTTGAATGTTATAAAAAAGCAACTGAAATAAACCCAGATGCCGCTGCAACATTACAAACACCACGCCAAATAAAAACGGTCACTGTATCATGCGAAAACATAAACGGTGGCAGCGTATGGCGCGAAAAAATTAACAAATGCATTGATGGCTATGAATTAAAAGACAGCAAATGCATCAAAAAATCAACAGCACCAACTGCCCCAACCAAAAGGTCAGCCCCTAATTCTTTAGGATTATCTATCTTAATATTAATTCCACTTTTAATACCTTGACCAACAAATAAAGGCTTAATATTAAAATAATCTATAAACATTTTCTCAAGTATTGAATCCATTCTCGGAACAACACTTCCAATAATTGCTCCTTCGACTTTTTTATAATCAATACTATTAATTTCAAAAAGTGATTTAACTTTTACGATCAATTCATCACTTGTTTCATTATAATTTGTTGCGAAGCGAAACATTTTAAGAAGCTTATCCTCTTCAAATACTCCAAGACATATATTTGTATTTCCTACATCTACACAAATTATCATAGATTCAATCTCCTTTTATAATTCATTATTAACAACTATAATATCTTTTACATCTAATAAATCATATATTATTAAGTATTTATTTTCTTTTTCATACGCCATTACAACATAATCTTTATCTTTTTCAAAATTCTTCAAAATTTCCATTGCCAGCTCTTTGTCCCAGCCATTGATACAGATTTTGCACTGTTCATTATTTTTCTTGCCAAAAATTGTTTGCCAGAAAGAAACTTTGTCCCAACGAATAAAATAAGAAATACGGTTTCTTAAGAAAGCTCTTTCAATCTTGTTTTTCAATTCCGTGCTGTTTACTCTCACTAATTCAATTTCATTATGATAATAAGCTTTATCGTACTTCATTAATATACTCTCCCTAACATTTCTATATATTCACACACCTGATGGTACATATTTTCCGGCTGCATGGTATCCAGATTCATATTCTCCACTGTGATACCTTTTATAACATAACCTATTAAGTTCTTCATTTGTACCAAATCTGTTCCGTTTTTAAACTCAAAATCCGAAACCTGTGCAAAATATTCCTCTATCTTATTTTTATAAACTTCTTTTTGTTCTTCACATTCTTCCAATGCTTCCAAACAAATCTCCTCAAAAGCTTTATCCAAAAAGGCCTGCATGTAAGGATAATTTTTTAACACCTGAAGTTTACCATATTCCATTTGTTTACATAACTCAAAAAAA
>CALBXN010000027.1 GCA_937890485.1 uncultured Treponema sp. | reverse complement strand
AAAACAAAAAGCAAAAGAACTTGCAGATTCAGGAGATGCAGCAGGAGCAGCAGCTCTTATGGCACAAGCTTCAGCAGGTTCAAGCGGATGTAGATTCATGACTTGGTCTATGATTGGTGCTCAAGGTAAATTTATTACTGAAGGTAAAGCTGATCCTACAAAAAAAGGTATGGATTTAGACACAGTAGAAGTTGGTGCAAAATCATACATGAAATTCACAGGTGATGCAGTTCCAGGTATGCCAGTTTTCGTAGAACTTGCAGTTGCTGAAGCAGGTCTTGATGATTCTGCAATCGCTCTTTTGAAAAAGAATGAATACGGTGAAAACACTGTAGAATTCAAAGATGCTTTTGCTAGTTTCATTAACAACACAATCGCATCTCCTATCGCTTCTTTATCAAAAGCTAATGACCAAGCAGGTGGAAACCCAACTCGTGGAGATAATCCATATCTTGGACATCTTAAATTGGGAATCACAACTGATTTTGTAGAAGTTTTAACAGGATTTAACTATGCAAAACCTTCAACACACCAAGCAATCATCTGGAAAACAGTTGACGGTGACGCATGGGATGCTGGATATAACCACGCTGGTGGATTCTTACAAATTTCAAACGGTGCTGCAATCCGTGAAATTGGTGATGCAAAACTTAATGTAACAATCGCACCTAACAAATCAGCAGATAGAAAAGGTACAAAATTCGGTATGTTCAACTATGCAACTCTTGAAATTGCTGGAATCACAGCTGACATCCAATACAACAACATTTTTGACGGAGATGCATTCTTCAAAGACGTTGTAGAACAAGATGTTATCTTTGGTGCAAAAGGAAATATCGGACCTGTTGCTCTTGCTGGACAAGGATTAGTTGCAATTCATACAAAAGAATTCACAACAACAGATGACAATGCTCAAGACTATTTCGGATATTCTACAGACGTTTTCTGGAGAACAAAAGATTTCGGTCTTAAAAACTTAGCTGGAACAGTAAAAGCTACATACTCAGATGATATTATTGATGCAACTCTTCAATACAGACTTCGTGGTGCACAAGCATCTATGTTGTTCTTAAGAGAAAATCATGATGACGAAGTATGGACACTTTCTGATACATTAGGACGCTTGAACAGCCAAAGAGTTGACTTAAGTGCAACATTGAAAGCTCTATATTTCATGGACATCACATTAGGTGCATCAGCAGATATGAGACTTGCAAAACTTTCAGATGAAGATTTTGCAACAATGGCTGCATGTTGGAGCTGGTATCCTACAACTCACTACTTCAGATATGAAGATGGTGCAGAATTTGAATTCAAACCTGGATTTAAATTAAGCTTACTTGACTTAGTAGGTTTTGATGCAACAGTTGATGCATATACAACTCTTGCTTTAACAACAATGACAAATCCTTATGCAAATAATGCAGAATTTGTTTACACAGCAAGTGATTCATCATTCTTGATGAAAAACGTTGGTGTAAAAGTTGGATTTGGTGCTTTGAATGATGTTATTACAGGTATTGATGTTATCTATGGTATGGATAATAGCAATGACTCACTTGCTTACAACACATTGTTAGCACAAGTTAAATTCCCAGCAGACTTTAACGTAGACTTAGGTTTAGGTCTTCGCTCAGTTAAGGGAACAAAAGCAGCTGAAGGATATAACGAAGACGTTCTTAACGGATTTGGATTCTCAGTTGGTGTTGCAAAGAAAATCAAAGCTCTACAAAAACCAGTTATCTACGGACAATTCGTATTTAACATGGATCCATACAAAGGATTTGGCGATGGTCAAGAACAATTTGATCTTGATGGATATGTTCTTGGTGGTGGAGTTGAAGACTTTGACGGTGAAGCAGCTTGCCGCGTAGGTATCCGCTGGGACATCTAAGGTAAGGAGTAAATAGAGATGAAAAAAATTATTTTATCAGTACTTTCTGTACTTATGATTTTTGGTTTAATCGGTTGTTCAGGTGACTTACATGACGTTGTAAGAATTGATCCAAACGCTATGGAAGGAAACTGGTTCTATTCAGTAGTTGACGTTTCTGCAGCTACAGGTCCAATTAGTATTATCTTCAGTGATGGAACAAACCAAACTAGTGATATTACAGGTGTTGATGTTTCTTCTGGTTCAGTTGCTTATATTTGGAGCAACACATCTAAAGATGCAGAAGTTAGCACTAGAACAGACTGTCCAGACAAATCTGCTTTAGCAGGTGCTGGAGAAATCGTTGTATACTGTTTCTCAAATGCTCCAAAAGTAAATTTATGGGCATGGGAAGGAGATACAAACTTCGTAGGTGGAGTATGGCCAGGAGCTGTAATGGAATCTGATACAGCAGCTACTCTTCCAGTTGCAACAATTTCTAAAATTGAAGTAACAGGTTTACCTGATGATTTAGTTGGTGCTGAATTATACTTAGCTGGAACTATTAATCCTAATGGAGGATGGGTAGAACCTGGAACAGATCCTGATTTATTAGCAACAATTACTGATAATAGTGACGGAACTTGTACACTTTCATTTGATTTAAACCATACATTTGATGTAGGTGGTTATGAATTTAAATTTGCAGCAGCTGGTTGGTCAACACCTGAAGTTTGTGGATTTGATGCCGAAAATGCAGCTGTAAATGCATCAGTAACACTTGTTGCTGGTAATACAATTGTAAAAGGTGTATTCGACAATGTTGGTGACGATTCTAAATATCGTTGTACATGGTCTGCTGAATAACATCTAGTTATTTACAACTTTTCAGCCGTTAAAAGCTGAATGAAACAGTTGGCGAGAAATCGCCAGCTGTTTTTTTTTATCCCTTGATGCTGTCATTGTAGTAAGAATTTTTCGTATTCTTCTTTGGCTGTTGTAATATATGGATTTAATATTCCATAGAGTTCGATGAAATTTTTACGCCAGCCTTCTTTAAAAAACGCAACTAAGGAAAAAACTTTTAATTTAAGCTATAGAAATCTTAAAAATGATTATTTAACTTTACAAAATCTATATACTGTATTACATTATATATATAGTGAATTATTTATTTTCATTTTTACGAGGTAAAATATGGCTCAATCAATGATTACTTTTAGAATGGATTCCGACTTAAAAAACAAGATGGAAAAACTCTGTGATAATTTAGGAATGAATTTAACTACAGCATTCACAATTTTTGCAAAAAAAATGACTAGGGAACAAAAAATTCCTTTTGAAGTTTCTTATGACCCATTTTATAGTGAAAGCAATATTAGAGAATTAGAATCTCGTATTGCTGAACTAAAGGCAGGTAGATATATTGTTAAATCATTAGACGAATTAGAGGCAATGGAAGATGAGTAAACTCACTTTTTCAGAAAAAGCGTGGGAAGATTATCTTTATTGTCAAAAAAACAAATTATTGAAATTATTCAATGTAAAGGACATTATTCTGATTAGTGTATTTCCCTTTTAGCCAGCTGTTTTTTTCTCCCTTATAAACTTTATTGTAGCAAAAACTTTTCGTATTCTTCTTTGGCTGTTGTAATATATGGATTTAATATTCCATAGAGTTCGATGAAATTTTTACGCCAGCCTTCTTTTAAAAAACGCATCCACGAAAAAAATCCTTCTGAAATTGGATAATTTCCCTTTTTTAAGTACGAAACATAATCATCTTCTTTTGTTATAAAAAATTTACTTAATTCTATAAAATGTAATTGTTGATGATTATCTAAACTTACAAGTCGATTTTGAATATCAAAAGGTAAAAAACACCAGTGAAATTTATTTAATCCAGAAAAAATCTTTTTTTCAGTTAAGGTAATGCTAACAGTTGGAATGACTGCATTAAAATCTTTTCCGTCGTAATTTGAGGCTGTAAATCGTTTTGCCCAATAAAACATACTGCGTTTAATACAGTCGTCTTCATTTTCGCTCATTAGTTCGATGTTAAAATATTGTCCTTTGGAATCAAGGGCGCTTAGGTTAAAAATTTCGTTGTGTTTGGTAGCAAATGGCTTTTCAACATAGGTTTGAACTGCCACTATTTTAGGTAGATTCACATTAGTCATCAAGGAAGAAAGAAAATTTTTTGTAATGTCACTATTTTTTTCGTTTAAAAACAAATATTTTAAAAATTCTATGGATGATGTTTTGGTTGTTTTTCTACTGATATTTACAAATTCTATATTAAAGTTTGATTGAGATTTTTTGTTTTGATTTCTAGTTGAATTATTTGTTTGCATAAGAATTCCTTTTGAAGAATATAGAAGTATTTATCTTCACACTCTAATTATTATTCAGGGAAATGAGAATTTCAAATTTGTATTGAGGTAAAGTTTCTATAGAAAATTAAAAAGTCATCATTAAAAATGTAAAATTAGAATCAAAAGTCTTCATTAAAAATGTAATTATATCTTGAAAAGTCCACATTAAAACTGTATTATATAATTATGAATAGAACAATTTTTAGCCAACTAGAAAAATGGAAAAACTCATCAAATAGAAAACCCCTTATTTTGCGAGGTGCTAGACAAGTTGGAAAAACTTGGACAATGAAAGAATTTGGTAAACGATATTTTAAAAATATTGCTTATGTTAATTTTGATAACAATACATCACTAAAATCTATTTTTGAAAATGATATAAATATTCCAAGAATTATTTTAGCCCTTTCTGCAGAAACAGGAATTTCTATTAAACCGGATGAAACTCTAATAATTTTTGACGAAATTCAAGAAGTTCCAAGAGCACTTTCTAGTTTAAAATATTTTTGCGAAGAAGCTCCTAAATATGCAATTATTGCAGCAGGTAGTCAAATGGGAGTTGCTTTACATAAGGGAACAAATTTTCCAGTTGGAAAAGTTGATTTATTAACATTGTATCCTTTGTCATTTAAGGAATATTTGATGGCAACAGAAAATTCTCAATTACTTTCAATTTTGGATAGTAAAGATTGGCAAATGATATGTTCTCTAAAAAATCGTTTTATCCAAAGAATGAAAGAATATTTTTATATTGGAGGAATGCCAGAAGTTGTTCAAACTTTTATAAATGAACAAGATTGGTTTTCTGCAAGAGAAGTTCAAAAGACACTACTTTCGGTTTATACGCAAGATTTTTCAAAATATGCAACAAAAGAATTATGTTCACGATTAAATATTGTTTGGAATTCACTTCCTGCTCAGCTTTCAAAAGAAAATAAAAAATTTATGTATGGTCAGATAAAAAAAGGAGCAAGAGCAAAAGATTTTGAACTTGCTATTAGATGGCTTTCAGATTGTGGTTTAATTCATTTAGTTCATAGCGTTTCAAAACCGGGTTATCCTCTAAAAGCTTACGAAGAACTTGATTCATTTAAAATTTACATGAATGATGTTGGTCTGCTTGGTGCTTTGGGAAATACTGATATTAAATCGATTTTAAATGACAATGAATTTTTCGTTGAATTTAAGGGAGCTATAACAGAACAATATGTTTTACAGCAAATTCTTGCAAATACAAATTTAACACCATTTTATTATTCTACAGAAAATTCTTCAGGCGAAATTGATTTTTTAGTGCAAATTGAAAATCAAATTGTTCCTATTGAAGTAAAAGCTAGTGAAAATTTACAAGCAAAAAGTCTAAAAGCCTTTCATAAAAAATGGGAAAATCAATTTTCTGTAAGAACATCTCTTTCGGACTTTAGAATTGATGATTGGCTTACAAATATCCCTTTGTATGGTATTCATAATTTGGAAAAAGTTTTGATAAAATAAAAAGCCTTCGGCTAAGAAAACTTCCTAACCGAAGGCAAAATATATAATTATTCAATAATTTCTCTGTTAAATCTTCTTATAATACATACGACGTAATTTCTTTGTATCAAATTGTTCAATTCTATTATGTACAGTTTCTTTTAAAAGTTTTCCGGCATCTTTCCCTGCTTGAGTATGTGATTGTTCCTCAGTTTTTCCAGAATTTATATAATTATCGTATAAAACTTGAAGAGGAGTGCCGTTCCAATCCTTATGTTGCCCAATACCAAAATCTAATAAAACATTTATACAAAACCATTCGTTTGAGTTTTGATTTATCCAATTAGTGATAATTTGATCCAAATACAAGATGATAGCTTGTTTATCAGTATTATTTACAATTTTTACATTTATAATTCTATTATCTCTTATTAACATTCTAATACACCATAAAAATAGATTTATATTAAAAAAAAACAGCTGGCGATTTCTCTCCAACTGTTTTTTAGGTTAAGCAACTAAAACTTATTGTTTAGCAGCTGTACATGTATTATTTTCTAGGTCAACTGTAACAATCCATGTTGCAGCACCATCAACTGTAACTGATGTAGCAAAGTTATTACCATTTACTTTGATTTCACCAGCAGTTGATGCAAGATCGTCAGCTGCAACTTCACCATAGTAACCACAACCTTCGATAGAAATAACTTCACCTAAGTCTGCAATTTTATCTGTATAGATATTGATTGTTGCTTCACCATCTGCGATTTCAGCTGTATAAGGGTTTTCAGAAACTTTAGTTGTTCCTCCCCATGCTGATGTCCAACCCTTAGTCCAACCAGAGAATGTACCATCAACATAAGCTGTCATACCATCTGTATCGTCAGGGAAACCTACGATTTTAAGTTTTAAGTTAATAGCACAAATTTCTGTAATTGATACAGTTACAACTTCATCAGGTGTAGTTGTAATTGTCAATTGATAAGGATTTCCAACTGTTAAACCTGTAATTGCTACATTATCAGCTTCTGCATCATCAGCTACACCTGTAAGAGTTAAAGTTTCACCTCCAACAGCAACTGTACCTCCACCAAATCCACCTTTCCAAGAAGATGTACAAATTCTAAAGTTATGATTTGCTGATTCTTTTGCTTTGAATTGTTTAACATATGTTACATTACCACTAAGATCTTTTGTGAAAGACATAAGTGCAAATTCAACATTGTCAAATCCCCAGTTAAAATCATCACCAACAACGAACATACCATTAAGAATAAATGGTACTGGAACAGCATCAAGTCCTAAGTCTTCAACTTTTCCGTATACTTTTCCATCTTCTGATGTAACAGTAATTCTATATTTGTGACTTGCTTCAGCTTCAAATTCTGCTGAAGGTCCACCAAAGTCTGCTGGTGTTAATTCTGCTTTTGTACCTTTTGTATCAAGTTTAGCACCACCAAAGTCACCTGTATCCCATTTACCAGCTGTACTTCTAACTTTGAATTGGATAGCTGTACCCATTTCTTTTAATGCTGTGAATTCGTATGTATAAACATAGTTGTCATCATCAGCTGTAGTCCAGTTACTAGCGTTTCCTTGAGGCCAACCATTCATTACACCTGCAACGTCTCCTGTTGAAAATGCTCTGTTTGGTGTAAAATCTGTATGTTCACCACAACCTACTAAGCTAAAAATCATCAACACTGAAAGTGCTGCAAAAATAATTTTTTTCATCTCTTTTCACTCCTTACCTTAGAAATCCCAGCGAAGAGCTACACGGAAAGCACCTGCACCAGCGTAGTTTTCTACACCTGAATCAATTGTGTATCCATCATAGTTGATGAAGTCTTGTCCATCACCAAATCCTTTGTAAGGATCCATGTTCCATACAAATTGTGTGTAAAGAACTGGTTTTTGTGGGATATTAAGTTTCATGTTAGCACCAACAAAGAAACCAAATTCTTCTCCGTTGAAATCTTCATAAGCTTTGTCATTTTCATCAACTTTAGCAGCTCTAAATCCGATACCTGCTTGTGCGTTGATTCCTGCTGGTAAACCTAATTCAAAGATTCCTGTATGATATACAGCATCTTCGTCATCGTTATCAAATCCGTATACGAATGCTAATCCGTTTAATACGAGTGGTGTTGATACTTTAAGTCCGATATCACCAAGTGTGAATACGCCTTCTACTGCGTCTCCTTCTTCTGGTTTATATCCTGTTAAGAATTTTGCATTTGCATATGCATCGAATTTTACTACATCAAAGTCATATCCACCAAATACTTTTCCACCTACTTCGATTTGACTTGCGTCATCAAAGAAAAGTGCTGAGTCTTTAGCTAATGTTGTAATCATGTATGGTTCAATTCCTGCATTTCCATAAGCAAATTTGTAAGTATAGTTCAACCATGCTTTCATTGTATTTGCATCACCAAGTTGGTCTGTTACGTGGTCATGGTCGTCTGCACCTTCTTCTACATACATCATTCCTGTTGATGCACCACGGAGTCTGTATCCTACAGTTGCATCCATGTATTCATCTGAGTATGATGCTTGTACGTTTGCTGCTACTGTATCTGCGAATGCGATATCGTCTGCAAATGATGCATAATCGTTCCACAATGCGTTTACTTTTGCTGTTACAGGTCCGAATGTTCCTTTGTATCCAAAAATCAAATCTGTTTTGAATGCATCGTTGTATACTTCGATTGTATCGAATGTACTTCCATATGCTCCATTGTATTGGATATCAACATAGTGTGATCCAAATTCTGCTGTTGCATATGTGTATAATCCGTATTGATTACCTGCGCGGTCTGCTGTGCGGTTAGGTGCTACTACGAGATTTAGTTTTGCTCCCATCCATTCTTTTGTTTTTTCTGCAAATCCGTTATTTGTTGCGAATTGTGCGTATCCACCTACTGCTGCATATCCTGCTTCCCAATCTTGGTCTACTGTTGTCCATGATACGTTTGCGTGTGGTGGTAATTTTGCATATTTGTAACCTGTTTTGAATGCAAAATAGTCGTTTTCAAATCCTGCTACGAAATGTCCAAGATATGTCCAACCTGTTGCTCCTACAGCGTTACCTTTTGTAATATCATTATTTTTTTGTCCACCAAGCCAGTATACTGGGTCAAACAATAAATCTGTAAAGAAGTTTCTTGCTCCATCTTTGAATGATAAAGCTGGATCACCTTTTTTACCACCTGAGAAAGCACCTTCTTTATAGAGGTTTTCAAATCCTTCATTTTCTACTGCTGCTACTTCAAGGTATACAGGCATGTTTGGAACTGCATTTCCTGATACTTTCCAGTATGATTTAATTCCAATTCCTACAGAATCTAAACCTGCATCTTCTGTCTGAACACCTTTAATGTTTTTTGTATCAACTGTATCAAATTTTGTTTGTAATCCAAGCATTGACCATGTAGCAAATTTTAATCCTGAATCACCTGCTCCACTTGATGCTAATAAAGCTGCTGCTCCTGCTGCATCTCCTGAATCTGCAAGTTCTTTTGCTTTTTGTTTT
>CALBXN010000026.1 GCA_937890485.1 uncultured Treponema sp. | reverse complement strand
CTTGATCTTCTGTATAATTTAAAAGTTCTATAGACAAATCTACTGTTACGCAACTTCCTAGAAGTTCTGCTTTATTAACTTTTACATCTTCTGGCAAAACAAAAGTTCTACCTTGGAATAAAGCATGAGCTTTTGCACATTTTGCCAATGCAATGCTTGCTCTAGGAGAAGCACCATAACTGATATAACGCAAAATATCGTTACCTTTTTGAGCGCCAGCAATTTCTGGACGAGTTACAGAAATAATAGAAACAATATATTCAATGATTCTGTCATCACAAACGATTGAATCAACTAAATTTTTACACTTATACAATGTTTCCTTATCTAAAATTTGTCGCACAGGAATATTTTCAGGATTTCCACCTGCTTTTACAATTTTAACTTCTTCATTTGGCATTGGATATGGAACTTTTACTTTTAACAAAAATCTATCCAATTCAGCTTCTGGAAGATTATATGTTCCTTCTTGCTCAATTGGGTTTTGTGTTGCAAGAACTAAAAATGGTTCTGGAAGTTGATAAGTTTGTTCTCCAATGGTAACTTGATGTTCTGCCATGGCTTCAAGTAAAGCAGATTGCACTTTTGCTGGAGAACGGTTAATTTCATCAGCAAGAACAATATTTGTAAAAATTGGACCTTTTCGTACAGAAAAACTACTTTCACTTTGATTGTAAAGCATAGTTCCTGTTATATCAGCAGGAAGTAAATCTGGAGTAAATTGAATTCTCTTAAAACTTAAGCCTGAAATATCTGCAAAAGTTTTTACAGCTAAAGTTTTTGCAAGACCAGGAACACCTTCTAAGAGGATATTTCCTCCAGTTATCATAGCAGTAAAAATTCCGTCAAAAATTTGAGTTTGACCAATAATTCTTTTTCCTACTTCCTTTTTGCAATCTTCGATAATATTTCTACACCAAAGACAATCTTGTTGTAATTGATTTGAATCGCTCATAAAAAACCTCTAAAAATTAGCCTCAAAATAAAATTTGACTTCAATGTTATTGACGACAAATCACGTTTCATAATAATATAGATTATCATGATACATATTTTAGCACAAGAACTAAATGACATTCTAAAAGACACAACAGTAGATTTTTTGTTGTCTGACATGGGAAAGAGAATGTTCTTTCCAAAAGGTATTATAGCACAAAGTGCCGAAGCAAAACAATTCGGTAAAAAAGCAAATGCAACAATTGGAATTACAGTAAACGACGGAAAACCTGTTTGTTTACCAGCAGTGCAAAAACACCTTCCAACGCTTTCCACAAGTGAATCTGTAGCTTATGCACCAACAGCTGGACTTCCTAAATTGAGAGAAATTTGGAAAGAAAAACTTTTTGTAAAAAACCCAACTCTTAAAGGGAAAAATATATCTACCCCAGTTGTAGTTCCTGGACTTACAGCAGGAATTTCTTATATTTCTGATTTATTCTTGTCAGAAGGAGACGATTTACTTGCTTGTGATCCATCTTGGGATAACTACGCTTTGGTTGTTGAAACTAGAAGAAATGCTAACTTAAAGCAATTTCAGATGTTCTGGGGCGATGGCTACGAAGGTGGATTCAACATCGATGCTTTAAAAGAAGCAATGGAAGCAGAAGCAAAAGCAACTGGAAAGGTGCGAATTATCTTAAACTTTCCTCAAAATCCTTCTGGATACAGCCCTACAAAAGATGAAGCAAAGCAAATTTGCAAAGTAATTAAAGATTGTGCCGAAACTGGTGCAAAAATCCTTATTTGTTGTGATGATGCATATTTCGGACTAAACTACGAAGAAAACATCGAAACTCAATCTTTATTTGCATATCTTGCTGACATTCACGAAAATGTTTTGGCAGTAAAAATCGATGGACCTACAAAAGAAGATTATGTTTGGGGACTTCGCTGTGGATTTTTAACTTTTGGTTGCAAAGGTTTTACAAACGAACAATATGATGCTCTTGTAAAAAAATTGATGGGAGTAATTCGTTCTTCAGTTTCTTGTTGTGCAACTCCATCACAATCAATTATGTTAAAAGCTTTTGAAGACGAAAATCTTGAAAAAGAAAAACAGGATTTTAGACAAATTCTTGAAGGTCGTTATAGAAAAGCCAGAGCTTACATCGATACAAAAAAAGGACATTCAGTTTTATCTCCAATGCCATTTAACTCAGGATATTTTATGAGTTTAAGATGTAACGGAATAAATGCAGAAGAATTGCGCCAAAAACTTTTACACGAATATGAAATTGGAACAATCGCTATCGATGATAAAACATTGCGTGTTGCTTTCTCTAGTCTTGATAAACGAGACATTGACCAAACTTACGAAGCAGTTTACAAAGCCGCTGAGGAATTAAAGAGTGTTTCAAAATAAATCAAAACTTGCAAAAAGTCTACAAGGAATTTTACTTGCCTTTGTAGGCTTTTTCTCTTTTAGTTGTAATTCCGCCTACGAAAATCCAATTATTATTTGGACAAACAGAAGTGAATTTGCTTCTTACGTAGAACTTTTTAATGCAAGTCAAGATGATTGCAAAGCGATTGTAGTTTATAAAAATAGTCCTGCTGAAGCATTGCAAGTTCCAAAAGATGAAACTCCACCAGATTTAGTAATTGGACCTTGGCTAAAAAATGAAAAAGTCCGCAAAAATTTTATTCCACTAGATTATTTATTTGGAGGGAATCAACTTCAACAACAAAGTTTTTATCCTCAGTTATTAGAAGTTGGAAACATTAAAGGTGAACAATATCTCTTACCTATAAGTTTTAACATTCCTGCAATTATTTTTTCAAAAGGGAATAAAGATTTAGTAAAAGATAATCATCACATAGCAATTGATGAGATTAAAGAAATTTCAGTAACTTACAATAAAAAAAATAAGTCTAAAATTTTTACTTCAATGGGATTTGCACCTAGATGGAATAGTGAATTTTTATACACAGTTGCAAAAATGCAAGGGGCAAATTTTCAGGAACAAGGAAGAACTTTTAACTGGGATAAAACATCTCTTGATAACACAATCTCATATTTAAAAGATTGGACAAAAACAAACAATGAATCTACGACGGCAGAGGAAGATTTTTCTTTCAAATATCTTTATATGCCAGAATATAAACTTGTTTCTACAGATAACTGTTTGTTTGCTTACACAACTAGCGATAAACTTTTTTCAATTCCAGAAGAAAAACTAAGCGATGTTGAATTTCGTTGGCTTCATAATAATCATAAAATTCCAGTAGAAGATGATATTATTTCCCTTGGACTTTACAAAAAATCTAAAAATATTGAAGCAGCGGAACTTTTTATCCTTTGGTTAATGAAAGAAGAATCTCAAAAAGAAATTTTAGAGAGAAATAAAAAGATGAAGTTGAATACAACAACTTTTGGAATTGCTGGTGGTTTTTCTGCCATAAAAAGCGTAAACGAACGAGTTTTTACCCAATTTAATCCGATGCTTATAGGAAATTTACCTACATCTGAATATTTGCAAACTTTAAATATTTTACCACCACACTGGGATCAAATTAAAGAGCGCGTAATAATTCCTTATTTGTTAGAAGCAACAGATACAGAAAATCAAGTTACAGAACAAGCTTTATTAGATAGAATTTCTGATTGGAATAAACAATATTTCTAATATAATTAATTAATATTCCGATACTATAAAAGAGGAAGGTAATTTTATGGTATCGGGAATAAATGTTTTAAATCCAACTCCTTACGGTTCCATGGTAAATGGTGGTGTAGGTTCTGGAAAAATTTATGTACAAGTAAAACCTAATCAAGTTGTATATTCTCAGTTTGAACACGTTTCTGGATATGCTTCATCAAAGAATCCAGATAGTGGAGTTTCTGTAAGCAAAATAAATATTCTCAATACCTTAATTGACCAATTAGTAAAACTTCAAAGCGATACAACAAAACCAAAACTTCCTACAGATTTAACTGATTCTCAAGTAGATGCAATAATAAAAGATTATCAAGATAAGATTCAAACTTCTATTAATACAGCAAAAACAAACCCCTTTACACTAACTGGAGTTAACAGTTTAGGAAAGGGGCTTATTGTAAACACATTAGTTTAATTAAATTAATTTTCTTTCAAAATTTTACAAATTTCATCAGAATTTTTAGCTTCGAGAATTTTTGAAAGAGTTTCTTTATTTCTTACAATAGAACTTATTGATGCAAGCATTTGTAAGTGTGGTGAATTTGCCTTTTTAGGAGAAACAATCATAAAGAAGATTTTTGAAGGTTCTTTATCAATTGAGCCAAAATCAATTCCATCTTTTTTAACACAAACAGCCACACAAGGAGCAATAACTCCATCACTTTTTGCATGAGGAATTGCAATTCCTTTTTCCATACCAGTACTCATGATTTTTTCTCTTGAAAGAACATCAGAAAGAACTAATTCCCAATCACGTACATTTCCTGTATTAGACAAAAGCAATACCATTTCTTTTAGTAAGTCATCTTTTGTTTCTGCCTTTGAATTTGCAATTATAACTTCAGGTTTAATAAGTTTTTTAAACTGATTATCTGAATCTGCATCAGTTGCATCAGAATCTAAAATATCTTTTTTAAGTGCAATTCCATCAAATCCTTTTTTAAGATTGTTAATTAAATCAATTACACCTAAAATCATTTCATACATAGAAGTTTTTACAAAAGCTTCTGCTTCAGCTGAAGTTTCTATTGTAACAATATTTTCTTCTTCTTTGATTGATAAAACTGTAGAACCTTTTCGTGCTTGAGAAATACCTTCGTTTATGTTCATCATTTGAACATAAAAACCTTCGTTTCTAAGATTTTTCAAAAGCATATCCACAACTAAATCTGCAATTTCATCAGAACCGAAATCCCAAGAAAGAGTAATTCCATCTTCTGTGGTTGTTTCTTTACGAGTTCCACGACCTGGCAATGAAAGTGAAAAATTCAAGAATGGGGCTGCAACCAAAGTTGTAACTAATGTCATAAGAATTACAACGCCAAAAAGTTTTTCATCAAGGATACCTGCTGTAAGTCCAATTCCTGCAATAATAAGAGCAACTTCTCCACGAGGAATCATACCACAACCAATTCGTAATCCACCTTTAAAATTGAATCCCATTAACATAGCAGGGAATGCACATCCAAAAACTTTGGCTAAAATTGCAACTACTGTATAAATTGCACCAAAAATTAAAACTTCTTTACTTAACATCTCTCCAACATTTACCATCATACCCATAACAGCAAAGAAAATTGGAACAAAGAAATCGTAAAGACCTCTAATTCTCTCTTGGATAATAGGAGCAATATCTGTACTTGAAAGTGAAAGACCTGTTACGTAAGCACCAATAATCATTGCAAGTCCTTGTTTTTCAAAAACACCTGCAAGTAATAATCCAAGACCTAAAGCACAAATTGAAAAATCATAAGAATGTTTGAAAAATTTCAAAAATTTAGCAATTTGTTTTGAAAAGATTAAGCCAAGAGCTGTAAAAACTAACCAAATACCAAATGCTTTTCCTGCAATTTTTGCAATCTCAACACCACTTATAGAAGCTCCAGTTCCATTAAGAACTGCAACAACACCAAGAATAACTGCCAATAAAATAATTCCAAGAACATCATCAAAAACCGCAGAAGCTAAGATTGTAACACCTTCAGGACTATCCATTTTCTTTTTATCAGAAAGAATTCTAGCAGTAATTCCAACAGAAGTTGCAGTAGACATAATTCCTAAGAATAAACATCTAACATCCATAAAATTTGTATGAAGTAATAAAACTCCTACTAAATCACCCAAAACGAAGGAAAAAACAACGCCACCAATTCCGATAACACCACCTGCCACAGAATATTTTAAGAAAAGTTTCAAATCAGTTTCTAAGCCAGAGGCAAAAAGTAAGATGATAGAAGCAACCTGTGAAAAACTGTATAATTCAGGACTTACTGCAAGAGAAGCAGAATTTAAAGGAAAAATTCCTTGAGGAAATCCTGGTAAAGGGATTCCACCTAAAGCGAAAGGACCTATTACAACACCTATCAATAATTCACCGAGAACTGTTGGTACTTTTATCTTTTTAAATAATTTTCCGATAAGACGAACTGCAAAAATCAAGATTCCTAGTTGTAAAACTAGATTCGCCATTACACTTGCAATACCTTCTTCCATAAATGGATACACTCCTATATTTAAGTAACAAAATTTAGTGATGATATTTTATTCATTTATCAAAAAAACTACAATAGATACATCTGTTTTATGTTAATATTTTTATGCTAAATCTATTCAATTATTTACTATTTGTGTACTTGTATGTTTTGATAAAAAAAGATATATTTTAACTAATAATTTGTGAATTTTCCCGTAGAACTAAATACGGGCTTATAGGAGAACAATATGACAGTAAATGACATCAAACATGCAAAAGTAAAAGCATGGGTTGAAGAAATTGCAAAAATGTGTCAACCAGACGACATCTACGTATGTGACGGTTCAACAGCAGAATATGATCGTCTTATGCAAGAAATGGTAGATGCAGGTCTTGCAACACCATTAGCAAAAAAAGCAAACAGTTTCCTTTTCCGTTCACTTCCATCTGACGTTGCACGTGTAGAAGGAAGAACATACATCGCTTCTGTAAAAGAAGAAGATGCTGGTCCTACAAACAACTGGATCGATCCAAAAGAATTAAAAGCAACAATGACAGGACTTTACACAGGATGTATGAAAGGTAGAACAATGTACGTTATTCCTTTCTGTATGGGACCTGTTGGTTCTCCAATTTCAAAAAATGGTATCGAAATCACAGACTCAGCTTATGTTGTATGTAACATGCACATCATGACTCGTGTTGGAACAAAAGTTCTTGAAGCTCTTGGAACAGACGGAGAATTCGTACCATGTCTTCACTCTGTAGGTAAACCACTTGCAGAAGGTGAATCAGACAACGGAATTTGGCCATGTGCAGACATGGATAACAAATATATTTCACAGTTCCCAGAAGAAAGAACAATTTGGTCTTACGGTTCTGGATACGGTGGAAACGCTCTTCTAGGAAAAAAATGTTTTGCTCTTAGAATTGCTTCTGTTCTTGCTCGTGACGAAGGTTGGCTTGCAGAACATATGCTTATCTTAAAATTAACAAGCCCAGAAGGCGAAGTAAAATATGTAACAGGTGCTTTCCCATCAGCTTGTGGAAAAACAAACCTTGCTATGCTTATTCCTACAATTCCAGGTTGGAAAGTTGAAACAATCGGTGACGACATTGCATGGATGAAATTCGGCGATGACGGAAGATTGTACGCTATCAACCCAGAAGCAGGTTTCTTCGGAGTTGCACCAGGAACATCAGCTCAATCAAACAAAAATGCTCTTGAAGCAGCTTCAAAAAATACAATTTTCACAAACTGTGCTTTAACAGAAGACGGAGATATTTGGTGGGAAGGAATCGGATATCCTGCTAAAGGTGAACTTGTTGACTGGAAAGGAAACAAACGCCCTGCATTCGAAAAAGATA
>CALBXN010000025.1 GCA_937890485.1 uncultured Treponema sp. | reverse complement strand
CGTGTCACAATGGCGGACGCGGCTGCGTGCGACGAGATGTTCAAGCTCCTCATGGGTGACAGCGTAAACGCGCGTAAGGAATTTATAGAGCAAAACGAAAATAATATTATCAGACTTAATGAAAATTTCCATGGATTCAAATAATAAATCTATGAAAGATTTTATAAAAACTTTATTTAATTCCCAACGTGTTTAAAAACCTTCTAAACGCAAGATTTCCCACTTCATCCTTTTTAAAGACCGCAGTATTTTCTAAAATGCTTACGCAAGTTTTATTGACGTAATCTACAACGTACTCTCTAACTTTTACAGGATCAGTTTCGTCCCCATGCTCTTTTAAAAGAGTTTTTATCATATCTTTATGTACGAATAAATTATCGCTCTCGTCGGCGTTTTCCAAATCAAACGGGCGTTCTTTACAAATTACCTTTACGATTTCTTCAATTTGATTTTTTAATTCAGTTTGTAGTTTTTCAATGGTTCCTGCAACTTCAAATAATCTGTTTTGAGTTTCTTTTATTATTTCTTTGTTTCTATTTAATTTTGTATTTAAATTTGTAAAATCATTTTCATAATTTTCTAATTTAAAATCTTTTGAAATAAATTCTTGTTGTTTTGTAATTTGTTCTAATTGTGTTTCAAGTTTATTTTTTTCTTCTTTTGCATTTTGTGTAATTTGCGTAAAGTTTTCTACAGGAAATAATTTTGATAACATTTCTTGTCTTTCTTTTGTTGATTGTCGTAAAAAGGTTGCAAATTCACCTTGTGGTAATAAAACAATTTTTGAAAACTCTTCTACATTTAATTGCAATAATTCTTTAATGCTTTTATCTGCTTCTGATTTTTGATTACTGATTAATTCACCTTGTGAATCTTGTAAATTTTTGAGAGTATAAAATTCAGTTGTTTCTGCTTCTTTTCTTATTGTGTTGTTTCTTGTTTTGTAGATAAATGGCAATGTTCTTTTTACTCTGTAATATTTTGAATTTATTGAAAAAATTAAATCTACAAAACTCAATTCTTGTTCATCGCAGAAATCTGTTCTTAAATTTTTTGTGTCAATATTTTTTCTTGCACCAGGTAATGAGCCATATAAAACATAAGTTATTGAATCTAATATTGTTGTTTTTCCACTACCAGTTTTTCCACTGATTAAAAAAAAGTCATCTAATGAATTAAAGTTTATTTTTTGTTCACCTACAAATGGTCCAATATTGTGTAAAGTTAAAATTTCTGGTTTCATTATTCTTCCTCAAGAACTGATTTTGCAATTTTACAAAATAAAGAATTTGTGCTTTCCCATTCTTCAATATTATCTGTACTTTCTACATCTTTTACAAATTCTATAAAAAGTTTACTGCTATCTAAATTTTGGTTTTGTAGTAGAACTTCTTTTTTTTCTAAAGATGTTTTAGTTTTTTCCTGATTAAAAAATGCTTGTTGTTTTATTGAAAGAATAAACGGAAAGTTTTCTCGCAATCGTGCAACAGGATTTTCAATTAGAATTTCATCTGTACAAGTTATTTCTAAGTAATCATTTTTATATTTATAAAATTCACTCTCTTTTGTCATTCTATAAAAATCTTCAAATTTTCCTGTAAGTTTTTGTACCTTGTGTAATGGCAAAATTTCAATTTCATTTATTTTAATTTTTGATGATGATTCTTTTTTTTGTGTATCAATTTTTATATCCAAAAAAACTTTTGGTAAGTTGGCTTCATCAAAAGAGTAGGCAAGAGGAGAGCCTGAATAAAAACAGTTTTCACATACTTTTTGTTTTTTATGCAAATGTCCAAGAGCAACATAAATAAAATCTTCAAAAATTTCTTTATTTATAAATTCAGCATTTCCTAAAAAAGTTCTTTCTGATTCGCTAGAAATTGAACCTAGTGTAAAAAGATGGGCATTTAATGCCATAGGTAAATTTTTTGTTTTTGAATTAGATTCATGTTGTATTTTTATTCTGTTTATGGCTTCTGAAATTAATTCTTGTTGATTTATCAATCTTTGATTTTTTTCTTCACTATATAATGAGCCACTGTTTAAAAATGGAATTTGATAAAAACAGATTGCGTCCTTATCATTTTCTTTAAAATTATTTCCTGTGATTATTATAGGCAAAGTACAATTTTCAGGATTAGTGCAAAAATGGATATTTTGTTTTTCTAAAAATTTTGTTCCAAAAGAAAGTCTTGTGGCACTATCATGATTTCCAGAAATAATCAAAATTTTCAAATTTGCGTCTATTTTATGTAATGCAATTAAAAAATCATCAAAAATTTCAATGGCTTCCGTTGGTGGAATACTTCTGTCATAAATATCCCCAGAAATAATTATTGCGTTATAAGGTTCTTTTTCTTTTGCTTCAGAAACTTTATCAATTAATTGTTTTAATACGAATTTTTGGTCCTCAAAAAGAGAATTTCCGTAAAATATTTTGCCTAAATGAAGGTCGCCAGTTTGTAATAAATGAATCATCTTTTAAACTATATCATTAACTAAAGATAAAATCTATTGAAAAATCATAAAAAAGATTGTACTATAATACGAAGATTTATTTTTTTTAAGGAATTTATATGAAAGCAATTGAATTAGAAAAAGCCTATAATCCAAAAGATTTTGAAGATAGAATCTATTCACAATGGGAGAAAAATAAAAGTTTTAAGCCTAATTCTGATAAAAACCCAGAAAAATCTGGTGCAAAAAAAAGATATACAGTTGTAATTCCACCTCCAAATGTTACTGGAGTTCTTCACATGGGTCACGGATTGAACAATACTTTGCAAGATATTGTTGTTCGCTACCATAGAATGAAGGGCGAAGATACTCTTTGGGTTCCAGGAACTGACCATGCAGGTATTGCAACTCAAAATGTTGTTGAACGACGCTTAAAAAAAGAAGAAGGCCTTCGTCGACAAGATTTAGGTCGTGAAAAATTCCTTGAGCGAACCTGGAAAGTAAAAGAAGAACATCACTCAATTATTTCAAAACAACAACGAAAGTTAGGAAATAGTGTTGACTGGGATAGAGAACGGTTTACTTTAGATGATGGATTGTCAAAAGCTGTTCGCGAAGTTTTTGTTACTCTTTTTGAAAGAGGCTTGATTTACAAAGGTCATTATCTTGTAAACTGGTGTACTTCTTGTGGAACTGCTCTTGCAGATGACGAAGTTGAACATGAAGATACTCCTGGTGCAATGTACCACATGTACTATGAAATTTGCGATAAAGACGGAAATTCGGTTTCAATTCCTTCTGTAACTTTAGAAGATGGAACAGTTTTTGAAGGTGGAAGCAAAATCGAAATTGCAACAACTCGTCCAGAAACACTTTTTGGTGATACTGCTGTTGCTGTTCATCCTGAAGATCCAAGATATACTTCTTTGCAAGGAAAATTCGTTCGCTTAGCACTTACAGATAAAATTATTCCTGTTGTGCAAGATACTTATGTAGAACGTGGTTTTGGAACAGGCGTTGTAAAAATCACTCCAGCCCACGACCCTAACGACTGGGAAGTTGGAAAACGCCACGATTTACCTATCGTAAATATTTTAAATCCTGATGGAACTTTGAACGAAAATGTACCAGAAAAATATCGTGGATTATCAACAAAAGAAGCAAGAAAAGTTGTTATTCAAGATTTAATTGAAAATGATTTATTCAAAGAAGAAGAAATCATAAACAAAAGAAACGCTAAAAAAGCTGTAGGTGAAATAAAAGATATTGTTTTCTTTTTAAATAATAATAAATTTAATAATAAAAAAATAATAATATCTGGAAAAGATGGGAATAAAATAAACATAAATGATGATGAGAGTATAAATTATTTTATTAATAATTTAAATAATATAGATAATATATATTTAGATACTCAAGGTAATAGCAAAGAAGTTAGTATTAATGATTATATAGATACAATTAAATATATAGATGAGATTGTTAAAAGGGTTAAAAAATTAAATTTAAGTAAGATAGAACAACTTATGTATATATATGATATTATAAGAGATAGACATTATATTAAAGAAAATTATAATGAAGATCATACTATATCTAGAGATTTAACACAGGTAATAAAA
>CALBXN010000024.1 GCA_937890485.1 uncultured Treponema sp. | reverse complement strand
CTTCAAAACATGCTTTTTCAAGTAAAGGCATTGCTTCTGCTTCGATAGCGTCTTTGTTTTCAAGAGTAACTGTTAAAGGAGCAAGAGGAAGTTTTTCTTTTCCTGCAAGTTTTTTAAGTTCATCTTGAAGATGACACATTTGTGTAATAAACTCTTGAGCTTTTTCCAATGCACCAAGCATCAATTCTTCAGAAACTTCTTGTGCTCCACCTTCAACCATTGTGAAACCTTCAGCAGTTCCAGCAACAACGATTTCTAGTTGACCTTTTTCAATTTGTTCATAAGTTGGGTTGATAACATATTCACCGTCAACATAACCAACACGACAAGCAGCAACTGGTCCGTTAAAAGGAATATCAGAAATTGTAACAGCAGCAGAAGATGCAATTACAGCAAGAATATCAGGTGGGTTGATTTGGTCTGAAGAAACACAAGTTGGAATAATTTGAATTTCACGACCAAAAGCCATATCAAAAAGAGGACGCATTGGACGGTCGATAAGGCGTGAAACCAAAATTTCTTTATCCTTTGGTCTACCTTCTCTTTTGATAAATCCTCCAGGAATTTTTCCTGCAGCATAATATTTTTCGTTATAATCAACTGTTACAGGAACATAATCTAATCCTTCTTGAGCTGTTCCAGATGCACAAACTGTTGCAATAACAGCTGAACCACCAAACTGAGCATAAACTGCACCGTTTGCCTGTTTTGCTAATTTTCCAGTTTCTAAAATTAATTCTTCGTCACCGATTTTGTAAGTAACTCTTTGTACCATCAAAATTTCCTTATAAAATATGATTAATCTTAAGCAACCGGGTATATCGAAACTGAATTTTTACAACAAAGGTTGCATAAATTCACTATCCATATGCCAGGTTGCCACTTTAGGTAAAACTACCTAATTTATATTTTTGTTTATAAAAACAAAATTCCCATAAAAAATACTAAAGCACTGATTACATAAAGCAGCAACCAGTGCTTCCGAAAAATCCTTTCAAAGAAGGATAATTTATTATTTTCTTAAACCTAATTCCTTGATTAAACTTCTGTAAGTTTCAAGATCTTTTCTTTGTAGGTATTTAAGAAGTTTTCTTCTTTGTCCAACAAGAATCAAAAGGCTTCTTGATGCACTTTTGTCTTTTTTGAACTGTTTACAGTGTTCTGTAAGTTGTTTAATTCTTTCTGTTAATAATGCAACTTGAACTTTTGTATTTCCAGTATCTTTTTCGTTTGCACCGAATGTTGATACAGTTGCAACTGTTTTTTCTTTTGTAAGTGCCATACTTACTCCTTAATTTACTATTAAAATTTTTCATTTCATACAGGATAATCCGTGGCGAAGGAAAACGTGCCCATGTATGAAATTTAAAACTATTCTATATTATTTTACTAAAATCGGCAAAAAAGTCAATATAAACATGTAAAATCAAGAGAATTAGAAAATTCTTCAAAGTACAAATCATTTTTCAGAAACAAAAAAATAAATTATTAAAATTCTATTTTTGTAATAAATAAATTCTCGTTTAAATCATTATTCATTATACAAATTTCATTTTCTGTAAAATTCACAAAAGTATTAATTTTTTCTGAACTTGTAACTAGGGTTACGTTTATTTTTGCGTTTTGAGGAGTAACTTGATTCGTTTTTTTTGTAAATAAAAAATTTTCTTCTGTTAGATTCCACTTTATATTGGAACAATCTAAAACATACTTTCTACCTAAAAACTTTTCTGCCTTGACAATATCCCCAGTGTAAATAAAATCTCTAATCAAACTAGAACTAATTCGCTTATCATCTAAAAAAACATCATCACAAATAGATAATTCTAAATTGTTTGTTTCAAAATATTCTGAAATTTCTTTAATTCCCATGGCACCTTTATATCCACATCTAAAATCTTTGCCAACAGATAAAAATTTCATATTACAATAACCTTGCAAGCAGTTAAAAAAATCAATTCCTGATGTCTTTTTAAAATCTGAATCAAAATTGATAACAAGACAAAAATCAAAGCCTTTTTTTTCAAAATAATGAATTTTTTGGGATAATGTTGATAAATCCCCTTTATAAGAATTTTCGGATTTTACACCTCGTGGAGAACGAGCAAAAGTTACAACTCCAACATAAGATGATTTTAATGATTTTTTCTTAGATAAAACTTTTTCAAATAAAACTTCATGACCTAAATGAGGTCCGTCAAATCCACCGATGGTTAAGCAAGTTGAATTTATCAAATTATGAGATAAAAATTGTTTTACAGAGCCTAAATCGTCCCAAGAAAAAACTTTCATATAAACAAACTATACTAAATTTTGTAGCACATAGCAATATTTTATAATCTTGCCTTGTTTAGAAACAACGCCTAAAAACTTATCTTGATTAAAAACTGCAATTTCATTATTTTGGCAATCAGAAGGAAATTTTTCAAACATATTTTCTTTCAAAAATTTTCCGTTATAAAAGTCATTTACAAAATCAGTTTTTAAATTAGCAATCAAAAAACCACAGTCTAAAGCCAAATCTATTGTAAGTAAAGAAATTTTTTCTTTTACTTGTTTTTGTAAATCAAGTTCTACATCTTTATCCAATTTTATTTTTTCATCCTCAGTTTTTAAATTTTGCAAAACTGAATTAATTGTAAAATCAGATAGATATTCAAATCCTACAGCGTCTTCTAATTTGAAATTTCCAACCTTTGTACGAAGCAAACCAACTAGATATGCTGATGAATCGCAAAAAATTCCAATATCTCTTGCTAAAGAACGAATATAAGTTCCTTTTGAAACATGAAATTTTACTTTTGTAAATTTTACTTTCAAATCATCATTAAGATTTTTAATATCACAAGATGATAAATTGAAAATTGTATTTTTTTCGTCCATTATTTCTATCAATTCGGAAGAAAAAACTTCAACTTGACGAGAAGGAATTTCAACTTCTTTTCCTGAACGTGCAATATCACTTAATCTTTGACCGTCAATATGAATTGCAGAAAAAGCTGGAGGAGTTTGTTCTATTTTTCCTTTAAAATGTTCTAAAGCAGAAAAAAATTGTTTTAATGAAGGCAAATCCGTTTCTTTGATAACTTTTCCAGTTGGGTCAAGGGTATCAGTTTCTTTTCCAAAACAAATTATAGCTTCATAAACTTTATCAAAAGCTGTAATGTGAGAAACTAATCTTGTAAGGGAGCCTGTACAAATTACTAATAAACCTTGAGCAAAACTATCTAAAGTTCCTGTGTGTCCAACTTTTTTTATTCCAAGAGCATGTTTTATTATAAAAAGTGATGAAAAACTATTAACCAAAAGAAATGTATTTTTAGTTTTATTATTATCAATAGTTCAATTATTTATACATAATTCTGCCTATAATATAAACACGACCATTCTAATATTTAGTATAAATATAATTATTTATAAGATAATATTTAGAATAAC
>CALBXN010000023.1 GCA_937890485.1 uncultured Treponema sp. | reverse complement strand
TAACGCAGTACCTACAGAAGACATCTCTTGCCCTGATGATTCACCTATTACTGCCAAATACCCAAGAAGTCTGTCCATAGAAATCCCAGCACTTTCCGCAACTGCTGACACCTTACTCATACCTTCAGCTAATCCATCAGCCGACACAGCAGCATTCAAATCGACCTGACATAGTTTGTCTACGATGCCTATAACATCTGAAACCGCCACATGGTATCCTTTCATACTTGAAGTAAGATACTTTGCGCTATCAGCACTATCCATCTGTGCCACTGTAGATAAAATCATACTGCTCTTAATCAGTTCATTGGTATCACTAATATTATAGCCCTGTCTGAGCCATGTATCAGCAGAATTTGAAACGCTCCCCGTAACCGCACCTATCTCTTTTCCCAGCTCATTATAAGATTCCATATACTGGTCTACAGTTTCTTTACTTGCACCAGTTGCCATGCGCAATGATGTTGATGCATCATCCCATTCCTTGGTCATCTCAACAGCTTCTTTACCAGTATCTACAGTTTTTTGAATAGCATCAGTCAGTAAATTAGCAACTGTATAGGTTTGGAACGCATCATTTAAAGTATTACCAAATGTCTGAAATACACTGGTTCCAGTCTGACCACTTGCATTTATATTATTCAAAATATAATCCAAGTCATCTAAATTATCCATTGCCCGATGTTCTCTATTAATCGCATTAGCAGTATCTTCCGCTGATTTCTCAACCTTTTTATTTGCCTTTGTGAATTCCAGTTTTTCTTTTGATGCCTTATTAGCAGAAAATACTACATCCATCATAGCTGTAGCTTCTTTTTGAATGTTCAGAATCGAATCTTTGCAATCAATGCTCAAATCTTTACTCTTAAAAATTGTCTGTAATTTTCCTAGAACTTCTGTAACAACTGTTTCATCAATCTCTGGAATTAATTTGATTCTTGCATCTTTGTGTGCTCTTAATCGTTTATCAATAATTTTAATTGCTTTTAATATCTCTGCTTCGCTCGAATCAATATCAAGTCCAGCAAGCAATTGAATATCCGCTTCTGTTTGATTTCCCATTTATACCCCTTTCTATTAGAAAAGACAGCGATTCAATAAAATCACTGCCTTTAAAATAATCTTTCTTCATTATTAATCTTAAAACGTACTGGAAAAGGATTACTTACTTTCCGCTTGTATTCCTCTATCCCATTTTCGATAAAATGTGTTCCTTCTCTATAACCTAAATATGGTATATCCGCAAAATTACCATTTGTTTTCCATCCTTCATTTATAAGAATTGCTGTATTTGCAAAATTACCATTAAAACTTTCATGCATTGCACCATCATTAAAGTGAATACCTATAGAAAGTGTTGCGCCTTTACCAGAAACACGTATTTCAAAATTATCGTCCACATATAACGAACTGTATAAATCATATGTGCGCAAATATACTTTGGGTTGATAAGAATAATATACTTTATCAAGTTCTTCCATAATACAATCTGCCAGTATAAAAGCGTGCCGTTTCATTTCAGATTCAACACTATTACCATTCTTCATTTTTAATTTTGATACATTTAAATTACGTAACTGTTTTTTTAAGTCTTTCACAACTAAACCTCATATATATAATCGCTTTTTCTTCCCATATCCAAACATTTCTTGTAAATCTTACTCAATCCAAATGTCTTATCTAACGCAACCATTACTTCATCTGAATCAATCAGCTTTTTAAAATTACGTTCGAGAATGTTAAAGCAATTCTTTTTAAACTCGTCATTGTTGAATAATGCCACCGTAGCATATTCTTTTTCTGAAGCGTTCAATTTATCATAATCGACAGAAAAGTCTTTTGCATCATCCAATAACATTGCATCCATATTCTCATTAAGCATTCGGACAGCATCGGCAAGTAAGCTGTACTTCACTACAATTTTTTCTATGTAGTCGCAGAAATTATCACACTCTGTTTTGTCATTCATCAGTTTTAAAACATCAGCAACCGTCAATGTTTCTAGTAAATTATCTCTTTCGACTTCTGGTAATTTACTTACCACCTTTAATACATCCTCATTTGAATATTTTCCTGATTTTTTGTTATTTTCCATAATAAAAATTCCTCACTTTCTAATCTAAAATTTCAATCTTATAATCAGTACAAACATCCCGTATATCACAGCACACACCGCCATCAACACAGTCTGTTGCACGCAAATAAGCCGTGGACATTACTACTGCCACGACTTCATAAATACAGTCATTATCTCTGACCTTATCACCTTTATTAAGTTGTTTCATGTTTACCTCTATTTGGGATTTTTGACCGATAATAGCGGTCTAAGAATTTAAGAAATACAATTTGTAATTTGATCTAAGAATTTTTCTAACATTTCTGAATCATCTTTTTTCAAATAAATATGCCCATTTTTGAATCTGGACAAATCGACACTATTAATCTTTGTTCTTTCTGATATAGCATTCACTTTAAGCCCAAAATTCACTACTTCAATAAGCTTTTTTCTAAGTTCTTCCTGATTCATTTAAGTACCTCCTTCATATTTTCCTTAATAATTAAAATTTTGATTTATTATATTTTCTTATATATCGTTTTGCATTTATATAGAATAAAAGCACAAAAACCTTGTAAATACACATAATTCAAGCATATTGTTTTGTGTATTTTGCACAGTTTCTGCACTTTTATTCAAATCACTTATTGTTTATTTGTTACAATTATCTATCAAAACATCTAATTGCTGCTCTAAATGCACTCATATAACTAAATCCGTTATATACTAACTTGTCTACATCGATTTCTTCCCTAGTCGGAACAAATTTAAGTTTACATATTTTAAAGTCATCTCCACTCTGAAACTCAATTAATCCATCCTTTTCCAAAGTTTCTATAGCCTTTTTTACTTGTCTATCATCCAACTTTGTAAGTTTCCCGATACAACTGCATGTAATATCGTTTTTGCTATTTTGAAGACACGGAACAGCACCAAGTTTATTCATACTTTCAAGTCTTTTACTGGCAACAAAATAACAAGCATATACTTTTCTTACAGATTTATAATTATTTACAGATGTCGGTATTTTCTCTTTAATCTGCTTTATGTCTGATTTATAAATTGTAAGTAAGTCTGGTGTACTATCACATTCAAGACATGGTATCTTATCCTTTTTAGTATTCTTTAATGCTTCGTATTTTACATTACTCTTGTTGCGCATCCTTTCAAGGGATTCTTCAAACTCCATATCTCTTCGATTCTTTCTTGAAGCAATATCCTGACCGCTTACCCTCTTTACAAGTTCTTCTGGAAACAGATTCCACAATAAATCAAAATGAGAATAGTTTTCTTCTTTAAATTCTGTATAGCAACAGACAATGCAGCAATCTAGTATCATGCTTTTAGAATATGGCTTTCCCTTCTTATCGAAAATACACAATAAATTGTTTCTGCATTTTTCGTAAAAAGCCTTATAAATCATACCGTATTCTTCATTCATATTCTTATTATTTTTCTTCTCTTCATCTCTTTTTTCATCGGAGATCTGTTTCTGTTCCTTTACAAAGTTCTTGAATAATTCTCTTACTTGGGCATATTGTGTTTTCCTTCCAAGGTTCTTGTCTCTTGATATAATCAGAATGCTATAATGGAACGCTGGTGCATCAATAGAAATCTCTAGCCCTTCCAGTTTTTTCTTCATGTATTTCATAATCTCATTCAAAGTACACTCTTTGTCTGAAAACCGAGATACAAACTCCTCATCACATGCTAATCCCTTTTTCTCATTTTCGTCTTTTTGTCTCTGGTTTTCTTTAAAAGTACGCTCTTCTTTTTTACGCAATTTTTTATTATTCGGTAGATACATCATAAACCGCAACTTCTTAATACAATTATCGGAAATATACTTTGTTATTTCTTTAGGGATTGGAACTTTTACACCAGTCTTTGCAAAATCAATAACCAGTGACCCTACAACAGACAATATCTTTATATATTTTTCGGTTGTATCGTTCTGTTTTTCTCCCCATAATTCACTGATTTTATTAATTACTTTTCCAATATCATTACTGAATCCATGCAGTTCGCTTTCGATAATGGCTTTTACATCCGAAATTTTTACTGGTTCAACTTCATTCTCTTGGTTTTCTCTTTCTGAAATCAGATTAGGTAATATTGTTCTTGCTTTACCATCATTTAGCAGCTTTCTTATTTCTTCCTCGAAAATTTCATTTTTACAACTTGCCAAAACATCCCCGTCACAGTCAGCTGAGTTTGCTCGTAATAAATTCGTATCCAAGATAGAAACAATAATGTTAGCATCTAAGTACTTGAACCATTTATTCACTTCATCATTATTAATACACTTACCAATCCAATGTTCACGATAAATATGCGGATTTCTCCAAATATTTACTGTCTGTATTTCTTTTTGATTCCAATAATTAGAATAAATTTCATCTTTCTCCAATAGCCCTGTTGCTTCCATACCGAACGCATGTTGCAATAAAGCAAATGGGTCACTACCAACAACAGTATAATTCCCATCTACATATAATTTCCCTACATAAGCCTTTTCTTTGGCTCGTTCAAGCGTCTTTTCCATTTTCATTCTGATGTATTTATCATTGCATAATGAATGGTTTACCGCCAATGCTCTATAATACGGTTTAACTGATTCTTTATTTATTTCATCTTCATCCTTTATTCCGATATATTTTAGAAAAGCTGAAATATCTGAATACATGGACGTAATAACTTCTACAGTTTTTCCACATAACTGATCTAATTTATTTTGTTTCTTTTCTTCCTCTGCAAACAATTCGTCCTGTGTCTGCAAAGGCTGATATGCAGTAAGCATTTCATCTTTCAAATCAGAATACTTTGATGCATATGAGCAGATGTTAAAAGTACGTTTATATCCATGGCATTCTTTATGAAATTCTCTCTTCCACTGTACAACTTTATTTTCTTCATCATAGAATTTCCCATATTTAAACATGGATTCTGTAAGAATCACATCAAAATCTCCATTTGCATAATCCTGAATATTACCATCAATATCTTCTACACTACTTTTTTTACTAACATCAGAAATAAAGTCATCAATCGACATTACAAATAGACATCCCTTTACTCCGCATAACCTTATCTGGAAGGAACCAGGAACATAATCTAGTCCCAAATCTTTTGCCCACTGTTCAGCTCGTGGTACATCCACAATTCCCATGCCATCAAATGGACAGGTCGATACATACTTTTCTTGATTATTAGAAACATCCCACTGGAATTTATCTGCTTTTTCCGAATTTGCATTACACCCATCTCTGTAGTCCTGATAAACAACGTCTACCTTATCTAAAATTTTCATATTCTTGTCTGGAATAATCGTACATTTAGGCATAGATACAGCCACACTGTTACTTGCCTGTAATCCATAATAAGATGTCCATTTAGTAATCTGTTTCGTTTTTGCATCAGGACTTACACCACATCGTAAAATTTCATCAACCGCTTCAAATAATGCCTTTTTAACAAATAATGCCTTCTGACTGCGAATATGACTTGCATTTGAAATTAGATGTACAAATGTTTCTACTGATTCCAATATCAAACTTTTGCTTTCCTCATCATATTTGTAATTATGGATTTCGATTTCTCCGATATTTTCTATTTTTCTTTCCAATTTATCTTCAATCAACCATCTATATTTACCACTTTTCCCAACCTTCACAGAAATTAAGTCCTTAATGTATTCATATTTGCTGTGTTCATTTTCCAGTCCATTATTGTTAGGATTTAAATGTTTGATAATACGGGTTAACTCCGAGTCATCAATAAATATTTTGGAAGTATTTTTCTGATACGGTGTCATTCTTACAATAATTTTATACTTATCCTGACCGATCATAATTTTCTCAAAATTCTTAACCTTAATTCTTCTTACTTTGCACAATTTATTCTGTGCTGTTACTTCGTGCTGTGTGCTTATAAAAATCACTCCAATCGTACTTTTAATTCTTTACTATTTACTTCTCCATCCATTCCCATTTCAGGGCACAAAAATACCAACCACCGTTATTATTGATGGTTGGTAAGATACTATTCTTTGTGGATTTGTCCGTGATATTCTTTCTCAATATCTTCTAAAACAACATTCATATAATGCCTCCATTTTTTTCTATGTCCATGTTCTCTACTTGAATAATGACTTCCAAGCACAAAAATCAATAATGCAAGTAAAATAAGTGAAGCTATCATTGCATATTCTTCTATCGGTGCATTATTAATAGCAGTTAACATTAATGCTGCTGAAGATGTAAAAATAGAGATAAGGTTAATATCTACATCTACTGAATCTTCGTAAACTCTTAATTCAGCTTTCAGCTTTAAAAGATTATCATAATCGTTATCTATGTATTGTTCCACTATTTTTCTTGTTGAAATAATATCATTATCGTGACATTTAACCCTATGATGACATTCTTCAATCTTGTCTAAAAGCATTTTTAATTCATCCATATTTTTTCCTCTCAAAAAATGTAATGGATAAATTATACCACTTTTCAACCATCATCTAATATTAAATTTTTATAAACCAAATTACTTCAACACCAAAATGCTATTCTTCCATAGCAACCTTAGTAATTGTACCAATAATCTGAATAAGCAAATCTTCCTGTGTAACATTACCACGAGCTAGCAATGTTTCTCTTTTTGCCATATTCTTAAACGTTCCAATTAATTTTTCTACGTTGACTTCTTTTTGCATACATTTTCCTTTCGTATTAAAACTGGTATTTTATTGACATAATTATCACCTGAAATTTCAATTCATATAATTTATTCTCCTTCTGTGTCTTATAACGATGAGGCTCGCAAGAGCCGAATAATCAGGCTTTCGCAAGAAAGACTGCCTACTGTCAGCGACTACAGCAATACATAATCATTCTTTTCTATCAGCCCAATTACTTCCTTAACTACTTTCTGTGTTGTTTTATCAGTACAACTCTTAGTCATTTGGATAATCCTTTTCATAGAATACCTTGGCAATAATAGAGAACGTAATCTTTCTCTATCGTTCATCCATTCTAACCGTTTCGTTTTATATTCAACTGCTGCTGACTGATTAGAACACACATAATAATTGCTCCATTTCTTTTCTAAGTAAGCATTCTTACCGATAACAGATTCACATGTAGCAAGACAGCTAATAATCAATGAATCTGTTAGTTGTTTATTCTGTAGATTTTCTTTATCTTCATTTGTCATAAATAATTGTTCTCCTTTTGTTTGTCCCTGACAGTAGACACAGCCTAATCCAGCATTCGCTGTCTTAGTCCGTGATTATTATTGGAGCATTCTGTCACATTGTTCCGCCCACAAGGGGCTACACAATATGCCAGTCTGTCCAATAATGAATACAAGTTTCGAATTGGTACCCCATTTCTATTAGAAATAAAAAAACACATTATAGAGATGAGGTACCAAAACGAAATTAACTTACTTTTGGTAATCTAATATATCTGCCGTTTAAATCAATATTTCGCACTTGACAATAAGAAATAACTTCTGTTTGTCTTAAAACTTTATCTGCAAAATTACTACTACTATTTATACCTAAATGCTCTCTGACCTTAATTTTGGAAATTCTATTTTGTTCGTCTACAAATTCTTTATGTAAGCCATTTTGAATTCCTGCAAGTAGTTCTATAAACCTAGTAGCATAACTATCTTGTTTCATCTTTGCAAAATATTCATCCTGTTTACTTTTTTCTACTTGGAACGTATCTCTTTCATATTCAACTACCTCTAAAGAACAATTTTTCATCTGCTCTTGTATAAGCGAAATAACCTTTTCATTATTAAGGAAAATAACAACATCCGTATCATGTAGCATATTTCTATTTACCCTTTTAATGGCTTGATATATCTCTGACGCAATCCAGTAAACACGAATATCTTCTAATCTGCTATCTGTAAAAGAGTATGTTGTCTGTTCCCATCTTCCGCAACTTCTAGCACTTAAATTAAATTTCTCATTAAGCTTTTCTTTCGAATAATGAAGAAATTTTAGAATGTAATCCACATCACTTAAATTATGAGTTTGAATAATAGCAATATTCTTCTTGTCGTACCAAGCATTACTTCCTGTAATATTTCCAAAATATGCTTTATTTTCTTCTGGTACATCAACGTAAGACATTTCATCCTTCTTTCCAACCACTAAAATATCATCTCCATATTTTTGAATTTCTCCATTTACCACATCATAGAAGTTTGTAATTCTACCTTTTGTTGATGTTGTAGTTGTTACTGGAATGTTTATAATTTTCCATCTACTATGGTCTAAAACTTTTTCACAATGTTTTAATTCAAATTCTTCTGTATTAAGTGAATATGCAATTTGCAATTCCCCTGATGCATCTAGCATAATATTGTTATCCAAGAACCAATATTTATATCGTTTATCTGTTGTGTACATCTTTTTATTACAATAAAGAAACATGTTTCCAAATAGTTGCTTATATTCCATTATTTTCTCGCATAAAATCTTCACACTTTTTATTTCAGATAATAGATTAATATTCATATTCTCATGTTCATCTTCATTCCCTATAATTTGACATTTTCTATCTTCTAATAAATCGTTTGTCATATTTGCACGTATAAGTTTTATCAACTCATTAAACGACTTTGATGGTGCTTTATCTGCAACTGAGCCAAACTTTCTATTTCCATCACCTTTGTTCCAAGCCTTTAAATAATCACTCAACTTTTTTACAGTCTTCTCAAATGCTTGTAACAAAACATAATCATACTTAAATAATGCCCTATAGGTTTCTAAATCTTTTTCACATAATGAAATCGTATGTATAGACGATAAAAATTCATCTATGACCAAAGTTGTTCTACCTTTTGTAAAGGATTTTCTCTTACTTGCATCCATCATTAGCACCTTGTATTTTTGATGGGTAATAATCAAAATCGGTATACTTTCCAGATTAATGTTCCTTGCTAATTCTTGTGTAACATCTTCATTGTTATAAGCGAATGCAATAGTTTTTCCTATTGAGCCATTGATAATAGTAGCCGATTCTCTGCAATCATCATTAAATAAGCGCACAAAAATTGCTTTTTTCCCTACTTTATATAGCGAAATTAATGCTTGTTCTGCCGTTCTTGTCTTTCTACACCCAGCTTCAATGTCAAAAACTGCAAAATGCCCCTCATTTTCCCCATACACGATTTCATATTCTAACTGTTTTTTCTGTTCTTCTAATAATTCTGTATTGCAATTTTCTATCTTTGTGTTCATCGTTAGTCCTCCTAATACTACTTGGAATTTCCAAAGTAAATTTGGATAGACTTTCGAATCTTCTCAGATTCCATGAAATAGAAAACGTTTTTACCTTTATATCTTTCGTTTTCTTCCATTCCCATCAATCGATATCCTTGTAACATTAGATATCCTGCTAATTTTTGATTGTAAATCGGAAAAGCCTGTTTTCCTTTTTGTGTTTTGTTACTTATAATCCATTCCTCCAATCTAATTTTGATATAAAGTAGGCAGTATACAAATACCACCTACTATGTATCTTCTCTTTTTAATCTTCACCGCTTAATACTTTTTGTGCAGAACTGTTGATTGTGTCCAACATCTTTTCAAAATCCTCCTTAGATGTTTCTTCAACAACAGTAACATTCACAGCCTTAGTACCCTTTTTGCAGTTCACAATTTTAAACTCTACAGCCTGACCTTTTTCTAAAGATTCAATCCCTATCTTAAGTCCTGAATCATGGACAAAAATATCTGTACCATCTTCCATTGTGATAAATCCAAAACCTTTTGATTTGTCAAACCACTTTACTGTTCCTCTGTTCATTTTCTTAAATCCTCCGTTTTTCTTTGTAATAATTTATTTATGTAGTGGACAGCTAATTTCTTAACCGCCCACATATTACTCTTCTCCAAATAGGGAATGCTTTTTACTTGCAAATCTTGTTCATAACATAATTTACATAACCTTCTTTAAATTCTTCCCATAGTTCATTCATACTTTCTACATATTCCTCTTTAATATCTTCTTTTTGGAAAATTCCAAATTTAGCATTAAGTTTTCCATTTACTATTGAAATTTTCATTGATTCATTTACCATACTGACAAATTTTTCTTCAGATATAATCTGCTTTATATCTTCTGTCTTGCAGTACCACTGGTGACAATAATCTCTCGTTGCACCTGGTAATTTCTTTTTAACTTCTTTCAAAATCATCTGTTCCAATTCTTTCATATTCCTTGCTACTGGCATTAATAAATCTCCTTTATATTTTAGTTTTCCGGGCAGTGTAGCAGTTACACCGCCCTTTTTAATTAGTTCTCTTTTTTAATACAGAATGCTGATAGTAATTTCCGTATCATCTACTAAGGAAATATTAATCTTCAGAACTGTATCTGAATCTTCTACACCAGAAATCGTATTGATGCTATCCACGTTGAAAGAAACTGCACCATAGCAATTCTCATTTATTTCTTTAGCAGCAAATGTAATAACATGACCTTGTTCATCATAATCAATACAATTAAATGAGTTCTGTATCATTACTGTTGTATTCGTTCCATTTATGTTTGTCACATCGACAAATCCAGTTAGTCCAAAATTTGACATTTGGATAAGTCTTTCTACACTCATGTGTAAAATACCGTCTCTTAAAATCTGTCTTGCCTGTTCTTTCTGTGTTCCATTTTCCCACTCGATTCTAAGTGCTCCTTCGTCTACTATTTCTCCATGTCCAGAACCGTCACCATTACTAACCATTTTAAATAATGTATACCGAACATTTTCTGCACAAATCTCACCATTTGTATCATAGTTCACTGGTTCAAAATTCCATGTTCTGATGTCATATTCTTTACCGTCAATTTCTAAGTAAATGCGCTTGCTGTGCTCAATGTCTGTTATGACAACCTCTCTACATTTAAGCTCTGCTCTTTCTAATACCGTTTTTACAAACTGCTCAATCCACTGGATGTAACTTTCATCTGTTACTTTGTTAATAATTTTCATAGTTTTGGTTCTCCTTTTGTTTTGATATTTATTATATATATAAATTAATTAGGAGGATAATATGG
>CALBXN010000022.1 GCA_937890485.1 uncultured Treponema sp. | reverse complement strand
ATGCGTATATGGAAGAAGAAACAAAGGAAAATGAAGAAGCTTATAATCAGATATGTAACGATTATGATGAGATTGAGATGAATACATTTTTGCAGGGAAGAATTGGGGATATTGTGATGCAAGCTACTATAAACGAATTATAGCCTTCCGACTACTTTAATAATATATTTTCAATACTTTTAGACCATCTCTAATCGGAGGAAAAAACCAATGACAATAATTGATGATTTTGTTCAACACTACAAAAAGGAATACGATTTTTATGAAATGGCTAGCAGATTAGTTGCTCAACAACTTGAGACTGCATTACAAGAATCAGGAATTAGAGCAATTGTAACTTATCGCGCAAAAAGTCCAGAACGCTTATCCTTGAAATTACAGCAACGAAATGAAAAGAAAGAATCACAATACATCTGTATGGAAGATATTTATTCTGATATTTGCGACTTATCAGGTGTAAGAGTTGCTTTATATTTTCCTAGTGATCGTGATAAAGTTGAAAAAATAATTATGGATCTTTTTCAACTCATCTCAGAACCTAAAATTTTTCCCTCTGAAACAAAAATTCCTAATTATTCAAAACGATTTTCCGGATATTGGGCAAGGCACTATCGAATTCGTTTGAAAGAAACTTCTTTATCCGATACTCAAAAACGTTACTCTCAATCAAAAACTGAAATTCAAGTTGCTTCTGTCTTAATGCATGCTTGGTCTGAAGTCGAACATGACTTAGTATATAAACCGCTTAATGGAAATTTGTCTGAAGAAGAACTTTCTATTCTAGATGAGTTAAATGGTTTGGTACTTGCAGGCGAGATTGCTCTAGAAAGATTACAAGCTTCAGGTAATGCTCGAATTTCCAAAGATAAATCATTTAATAATCAATACGAATTGGCATCATTTTTATATAATAAATATGAAGACAAAATCAAACAAAATAACGATTTTCAATTAGGAAATGTTGAGTTACTTTTTAAACTAATGAACAAATGCAATGTAAACTCTCCAACAGAATTATCCCCTTATCTAAAATCCTTATTTTTCTCTGGAGATAGACGTTCCCTAAGTGAACAAATTGCAGACAATATGATATTAGCCAATAAAGACAGATATGAAGTATATGCATCTCTTAAAGCAAGTCTTTTAAGTACAGATGCAGAATTACAGTCTGCAATCGGACACTTTATTGGACAATGGATATGTTTAGAACAAATTATTTCTAAACATACAGCAGAATATATGCTAAGTTGTATGGAAACAACTGCTCGTAAAGGTACGGGAACAAGAGCTTTGTTAGGAGATGTTTCTATCGGTGTAAAAACAGGAACAGCACAAATGCTTGATGAAAAAAATGGAGGCTATAGCAAAGAAGACTTTATTTCCAACTGTGTTGCAGTTTTCCCTATAGACAATCCACAAATAATTTTGTACATCGTAATTACAAAAGCAAAAGGCGAAACTTATGCAGGAAGAATCGTAGCTCCTGTTATCGGAGAAGCAGCAGATGTAATAATTGATCACCTAGGAATTGCACGAGCAAATGCAGCCTCTGTTGCCCATTCTGGAAAAATCGAAATTTCTCCAACCAATTCCATAAAAATTAATTCTGTTGTTCCAAATTTTATGGGAATGTCAAAAAAAGAATTAACTCCACTTTTACTAAGAAAAGATCTTAGAATCAAAATTGAAGGTTCTGGCTGGGTAGTTTCTCAAAATCCACCTGCAGGAACACCAATTACGGAGAATATGACAATTGAACTGTATTTACAGTAATTTGATACTTTACAAAAAAAACAAAATTCTCTTTGAAAAACGATTTTCATCTTTAGCAGAAATAATCGATAAACATATTACAGATGACGATATTTTGAATTACTGTAAAGATAAATTAGAAATTCAGATTGGAAAAACTAATCTTCCTACTGTAAAAGAAAATGGAAAATTTTGGCACTCATTCTATTCTCCAGAAAAAGAAGCATCTTCTTTAGTTACAACATCAGAATGTAAAGAAAAATCTACAATTGTTTTTTTAGGTTATGGTTTAGGGTATGGAACATTAGAAGCAAGTAAAAATCATCCTGATAAAACAATTATCATTATTGAACCAGATATAAATTATGCTTTATTTCCATTTTTTTATACAGATTTTTCTAAATTATTTCAGCATGAAAAATTGATTATGTTATTTGGTGCAGAACATCAACATGTAATTTCAATTTTAGAAAATCAAGGAATTGAAAATTGTCACTATATAAAAAATCAAAATCAAATTGAACATTGTAAAGATTATTTCGAAAATCTTGAAAAATTAATTAAACGCAATAAACAAAAAAAACAAATTAATGACAACACATACAAAAAATTTGGAAAACTTTGGTTAAAGAATACTTGCAAAAATTTTTCTCATTTCAAGAGACGACCTTCAATAAATTCATTAAAAAATTGTATGCAAGGGAAAAATGCTTGTGTAATTGCGGCAGGCCCTACTTTATCAGAAATTTTACCACATTTAAAAGAAATTCAAAAAAGATGTGTTTTAATTTGTGTTGATACAGCTTTAAAAACCATTTTAAATTATGGAATAATTCCAGAATTTACAATAATGGTTGATCCACAATACTGGAACGCGAGACACTTAGATTTTACTGAAACATCAAATACAATTTTAATAACGGAAAGTGCTGTTTATCCAAGTATTTTTAATTATAAATGGAAAGAAATCTTATTTTGTTCAGCAATGTATCCTTTAGGTAAAATTTTAGAAAAAAACATTTCTATTTCTGAACTTGGTGCAGGAGGTTCAGTTGCAACAACTGCCTGGGATTTTGCAAGATTTATTGGATGTACAAAAATTTTTATGGCAGGACTAGATTTAGGTTATCCAAAAAATCAAACACACATAAAAGGAAGTACTTTTGAACATTGGGCAACAATAAACGCAACGCATATTTTAAATGCAGAAACAAAATCCGTAAGTTCATTATTTTCTGCAAATCCAATTATAAAAAAAGATTATGCAGGAAATAATATTCAAACAGACTCCAGAATGAATCTTTATGCATGGTGGTTTGAAAGCAAATGTGCCGAATTTTCTCAAATACAAACATTTTCTTTTTCAAATAAAAGCCTTGCAATTCCAGGAATTAAATTTTTTCCACTTGAAAATCTTTTAACATTAACTGAACAAAAAAATCCTGATTTTTTACAAATATTAAAAGAAAATAATTCAGATTTAAATAAGCAAGTTGATACTTTTGTAGAAAATTTTCAAAAATTGAAATCTCAAATATATGAATTTATTAATAAACCACAAAAAAATTTATCCCCTGAAATTGAAAATCTTATTTTTCCTTTATTAGATGAAAATAAAAAAAATAAAATTTATGCATTAAACGAATTACTAAAAATTCTTGAAAAAAATTAAAGATTTATTTTTCAACACCGATAATATAAATGTGTTTGGTATATAAAATCGGTGTAAAGACATCCAGACACCGATTTTTGTCCATAAAGTAAGCTGAAGGACGTGTGAGGTTTTTCAGCTTTTTTTTTAACATAAGGAGAAATTATTTCCTATGAATTCATTTGATGTTGCAGAACTTAAAGAAAACGCTTTTTTCACTGCGGAAGTTGTATTAGATAAAACTTTTTTACTTTTAACAAATTCAAATCCAGTAACAAAATCTCTTATCGATGCTCTAAATGATTGGGAATTCAAAAAAGTATATTCAGATGGATACATTAAAACATCAACAGCCGAAATTGATACAATTTCAGTTGATTCTAATAATACAAATAATGAAAAAAAATCTCCAGAAAAAATTATTTCTCACAATAGTATACCAACATCAAAGATAACAGAATCTACAAATAAAAATGACACTTCATTTTCAAGTAAAGTAATATCATCCCAAGGAAATACATTTCAATCAGAAAAACCAAAAACTGAAGAAACAAATATACAAGAAGATACATTAATCTCAAATATACCTGATTCTCAAGAAAAATCTAGACTTGAAGTTGTTCAAAATCTCTATAATGAATATTTAAACTATATTTCAACAGTTTACACTCATTATGCAACCCATAAAGAATTAAATTTAGAAGAAATTTCTAATAAAGTAAAAGATTTGTGTTCTTTTGTTAGAGAAAACAGACGATATGTTCTAAGAATCCAACCAAATCAAGATGGAAAAAATAAAAACTTCCTGATAAATCACTCAATGCGTTCAACTGTTTTGGCAATAACAATTGGTTTACAGTTAAAACTAGCTTTAGAAAAACTGGTAGAACTTGGAGTTGCATGTATTTTACATGAACTTGGACAAATTCGTTTGCCTCCACAACTTTATTTAACTGATAGAAAACTAACACAATCAGAAAAAAATGAGATTTGCACACATCCTATTATTTCATACAATATATTAAAAGAATTTGATTTTCCTTTAAGTATTTGTCTTGGTGTTCTTGAACATCACGAAAAAGAAAATGGGAAAGGATACCCTAGACATCTTGCAGGTACAAGTATTTCACCTTACGCAAAAATTATTGCAGTTGCTTGTTCTTTTGAAGCAATTACTTCACCTCGTCATTATAAAGAAGCAAATTCCTCTTACGAAGCAATGGTTGAACTTCTCAAAAATGAGGGAAAACAATACGATGAAACTGTAATAAAAGCATTATTATTCAGTTTATCTTTATTTCCTATTGGAGCTTATGTTACACTTTCAGATGGAAGAATTGCACAAGTTACAGATGTAAATCCTGAAAATCCCAAAAATCCTATTGTTCAAATTTTAAATGAAAAGGATGAAAATGGAGAACCAAAAACAGTTGCCACAAGCGATAACGGACTACGAATTGTAAGAGTTTTGAACAAGCAACAAGCAGCAGAAGCTTTAAAAACAGTATAATGTGATTTAATTTTTTAAACTATTTTTTAATTCTTGCAATTCAATTTTAAATTGTTCATTTATTTTTGGGGGATTAAATTCAAAATAAATAAGTTTTTGTAAATCATCGATATTTCTAATTCCCCAAACGGAAACAAGATTTTCGTATTGTCGCAAAAAACCATAAGCTAAAGGAATATTTTCTATTTTTCCAGAACATAAAGTTTTTATAGCTATAAGTCCAACATCAGATTGTTCTGCTTGTTTTAGTAATTCTAATTCTTCTTCTAAAGAAAAAATATTTAGAGGATAACGAATTACATCATAAAGTCCGGAAGAAATAGCTTCCTGTGCTAAAGATAGATTATGTGTTGTAAATCCTATAAAACGAATTTTGCCATCACGACGAGCCTTTAGCATTTCATTATACAAACCATCATCAGTTCCTGGAACTGGCAAATATTCATCATTTGTTATATGATAAATTTCAATATAATCAGAGTTAAGATTATCTAGAGAATGTTCTAAGTCTAAAGCTGCATCTTTTCCTAGACATGCTTTGGTTCCAGAGGAAATAATAATTTCTTCCCTTCTGGAATATATTGCATGTCCAAGTTTTAATTCCACATTGGAATATGAACTTGAGGTATCAAAAAAATTTATGCCAACTTCATAGGCAGTATTTACAATTTCTTGTATATCTTCTTCAGAAACATTTTGTAATAATTTAGTTCCTAAAGAAGAACGGCTAACCATAAGATTTGTTCTACCTAAAGTTACATATTCCATAAAACTTATCCTTAGAAAGTTCTTGTGTAGTTTTTAATTTCTTGACGAATTCTATTAGAAAGTTCTGCAATAGGAACTCTAACTTGTTCCATTGAATCACGGAAACGCAAAGTTACAGTCTTATCATTTTTAGAATCGTAATCAACAGTTACACAGAAAGGTGTTCCAATTTCATCTTGACGACGATATCTTTTTCCGATTGCACCAGATTGGTCATAGTCTGTTACAAAATCATCTTTTAATTCGTTTTGAATTTCTTTTGCAAGTTCAGCCAATCCATCTTTTTTCATCAAAGGAAGTATTGCAACTGTAACAGGAGCAATTTTTGGATGGAAATGAAGAACTGTTCTGTAATCATCATCATTACCTTTGTCTGCAACTTTTTCTTCTGCATAAGCATCACAAAGGAACATGAGAAGATTTCTTGTAAGGCCAGCAGAAGTTTCGATAATGTATGGAATGTATTTTTCATTTCCATTGTCTTGGTCGATATACTGCATGTCTTTTCCAGAATATTCTGTATGACGAGAAAGGTCAAAATCTGTACGATTGTGGATACCTTCAAGTTCGCTAAATCCCATTGGGAATTCATATTCAATATCGTAGGCATCTTTTGCGTAGTGTGCCAATTTTTCGTGGTGGTACCAACGCATTTTATCCATATTTACGCCATGTTTTTTGTAGAAATTCCAGCGTTGTTCTCTCCAATATTCAAAGAACTTATCATCATCACCTGGTTTTACAAAAAATTGCATTTCCATTTGTTCAAATTCGCAAGTTCTAAAAATAAAGTTTTTGGTTACAATTTCGTTTCTAAATGCTTTACCAACTTGTGCAATTCCAAAAGGAATTTTCATACGATTTGATTGAATAATATTTTTATAGTTTACATAAATACCTTGAGCAGTTTCTGGTCTAAGATAAATTACGCTAGCGGTATCTTCAGCAGGTCCAATATGAGTTTTGAACATCAAGTTAAATGCTCTTGGTTCTGTTAATTCTCCACCACAAGCAGGACATTTTTTTGCAGCTAAAGCATCTTGGTCCATATTGTCTGCACGATAACGCATTTTACATTGTTTACAGTCTACAAGTGGATCTGAAAAGTTTGCTACGTGTCCAGAAGCTTCCCAAACACGAGGATGCATCAAAATTGCAGCATCTAATCCCACGATATTATCGTGAAGTTGTGTCATTTCTTTCCACCAAGCATTTTGGATGTTCTTTTTTAATTCAATTCCTAATGGACCGTAGTCCCAAGCACCAGATTGTCCACCATAAATTTCTGATGATTGAAATACAAAACCTCGTCTTTTACAAAGACTTACGATTTTTTCCATTGTTACTTCATGTTTATCCATAAAAATATCCTTCTTTGGCCCTTCTGGATGAAGGGCACTTGATTATTTTTTAGTCAATTTCTTTTTTCAAATTGACTTTTGTACAAATTAAAATTTTTCTTACAAGATGCTGAATCAAGTTCAGCATGACCTAATGCCAAGTCCAAACAAGTTCAGCATGACAAAATAAATGTCACCCTGAATTTATTTCAGGGTCTAATAGCATTAAAATTTTTCGAGAGTTCTTTTTACTCTTTCAACTGATTTTTCAACCCCAAGAATCAAAATTGACCCCATTAAAGGAGGTGAAACTCTACTTCCTGTAACTGCCATTCGGATAGGCATCATAAAGTCTCCCATTTTAATTCCCATTTGTTCTGCTGTTGTGCGAGCAAGATTTTCTTGTTCTTCATGTGAAAGAGAAGGAAGTGCTTTAATAAAATCAATTGATTTTTCGAGAACTTCTTTTGTTTTTGCAGCATCCAATTTTTTTGGAATAATTTGTTCAACAGGTGGAACAGCTGGTTCTGTAAATAAGAAACGTACCATTTCAGCAGCATCTGTTAAATAATGAACTCTTTCTTTGATTAAAGGCATAACTTCCATCAATTTTGCCTTCACTTCAGCAGAAGTTAATCCACCAACAGATTTTACAGGAGCAAAACCAAATTCTCCAGAAGCTAAAACTTCATCACTAGCAAGAACTGGTTCTCCGTCTTCCCCTAAAGCAACACCTGAAACAGCTGGCCCTACTTTAGGAGCTGGAAATTGCTCTGAAACATTTACAGGTAAGGCTGCATCCCCTGTTCCTGTAATAAATGGAAGAACTGCATTGTACAATTCTTCATCTGTTTTTAGGCGCATATATTGACCATTAAACCATTCAAGTTTTTTGTAATCAAAAACTGCCCCAGCTTTATTTAAGTGTTCCATTTTGAAAAGACGTTCTAAATCTTCCATTGGGAACATATCTCGACCTTCTTCATAGGAACAACCTAACATCGCAACATAATTTACGATGGCTTCTGGCAAATAACCTCTTGCACGGAATTCATTTACACTTGTAGCCCCATGGCGTTTTGAAAGTTTTTGTCCGTCTGAACCATTTGCTGTAACCTTAACTTTGAAGGAAACAGTTTCTGTTTCGCCGGCTTCAATATTATCAATCACGAATGTTGCA
>CALBXN010000021.1 GCA_937890485.1 uncultured Treponema sp. | reverse complement strand
TAATCTCAAAATATCGGCTAATCATTTCTTCCGTAAGTTCCTGACCCATAGTCTGAAATCCCTGGCGCAAAGCACCCTTACAGGAATAATCAAAATCCAGTAAAGTATTATCTACATCCCATAAAATAGTTTTAAATCTTTTCATATGTATCACTCCAAAACTCTATGATGAAAATAGAGTCCCCATTTAGGAACTCTATATAAGCATTCTATTCTGTTTCCGCATTCACTGCTTCACTCTGCAGTTTCGCATTTTTATTTTTCCTCATTTTTATACCGATAAAAACAGCTATTGCCGCCAAGATAACAATGACTGCCATTAATAATAAATACGATAAAAATGAATTTATAAACAAAATTAAGTTTGCCATGATACACCATGCCTTTCCTTATTAAGTATTTCCGTATTTTATGATAGCATTCGCCCCGACTTTCGTCAAGATTTCCAATCACCCGTTTTCAGAAAAGTCGAAGCAAGATTTTCTGCCTCCCGGATAATCTCTTCAGGATATCCCATAATGTTCAAAAGTTTAATGGCATTTCTGCTTTGTGCCCTACCATTTAATATCTTGTAGCTAAAGAAAATATCATTCTCTTCAATTTCCTCTTTGAAATGATAATTATCATATTCTTTTTCTAAAGTTCTGGTTAATTCCACATCATGGGTTGCCGCCAGACACATAATATTTGCTGCCGACATACCTTTTAAAATCTGCGTGGATGCTGCAATTCTTTCTACTGTGTTGGTTCCCCTTAAAACCTCATCCACCATACAGACAATCATTTTCTCTTCCCTTGCTGCATCCAAAATTCTCTTAATAGCCTTAATCTCAGCCATATAATAGCTTTCTTTTAAAGATAAATTATCCTTTAAAGACATGGATGTGTACAGACTGCAAAAAGGCATTTTGAATTTACTAGCCATACAGGTATGAATGGTCTGTGCCAGCAAAATATTAATTCCCAAAGTCTTTAAAAAAGTAGATTTTCCAACGGAAGGTCGGCCGATTATTGCAACTACAGCAGTTTTGTTTCCTATGGTAGAATTTTCGTCTTGTAAATTTGGATTTTCAATTATTTCACTCATGATAAGTAGTATATCCCATTGAAAAGGTTTTGTATATCTAATAAAATTTTAATTATGAATAATTCTTTGTATGAAAATTGCAATCTTTGTCCTCGTATGTGTGGCGTAAATCGTTTTGAAAAACTGGGATTTTGTAGAGAATCTTCTGAATTAAAAATTGCTTGTGCCACTTTGCATTTTGGGGAAGAGCCTCCAATTACAGTTTTAGGCGGTTCTGGAACAATTTTTGTTACAGGTTGTAATTTGCGATGTGCTTTTTGTCAGAATTATCAAATTTCTCAAAAAGGAATGGGAAAAAATCTTTCTACAGATGAATTTGCTGATTTGTGTTTGAAGTTGCAATCAGAAGGTGCAGAAAACATAAATATCGTTACAGGTTCTCATCACATTCCTGCCATCGCTGAAGGATTACAAAAAGCAAAAGATAAAGGATTAAAAATTCCAGTTTGTTGGAATTCAAGTGCTTACGAAACTATTGAAGCTTTGGAACTTTTAAAAGGCTTAGTTGATATTTGGCTTCCGGATATGAAAACTTTGAATCCTATGATAAGTGATGAAGTTTTCAAGGCAAAGGATTATCCAAAAGTGGCAAAAAAAGCGATTCGTTGGATGATGGAAAATTCACCACTAAAATTTGAAACTGTGGCAACAAAAAATGATAAGGATTCCCTCAAGCGGCATGGGGGCTCTGAAATTGAAAAAATGACTTCTGGGGTGATAATTCGTCATCTTGTGCTTCCGGGGCGATTGGACGATACTCGTCTTGTTTTAGATTGGCTAAAAAATCACGCTGACGGAAAAGCATGTATTTCTTTAATGAATCAATATACACCAGTTGAAGTTTCTGAAAAAGATTTTTCTGCCGAAGAAATTGCAATTCGCGACAAAGCTCTGTCATCTTTTCAGCACAGATTGATAAACAAAGATGAATTTAAAATAATCCGTAGTATGATAGAAGAATACGATTTTGAATACTTGTTTTATCAAGAACTTACGTCTGATACAGATTGGCTACCAGATTTTAATAAATTTCAGCCATTTTCTAATGAACTTTCTAAGACAATTTGGTTTTGGAATGGCGGAAAGTAGGTAAATTTTAATTTATGTTTATTCAAAAGCCGAGTTGTATTTATGCAATTTGGCTTTTTTATGTTAATGGAGATTTTTTATAGTTTTTACTTGACGAATAATGCTTATGGGAGTACTATGGATTTTACGAGGAAGTTTCTAAAATATAGAAACAAATTTTTAATTCATATAAGGAGAAAAATATGAAGAAGACATTATTAGTTTTATTGTGTATGGCATGTGTTGTTATGACAGTTTTCGCTGCTCCAAAAGCAAAACAAGCCAAAATTAAAATTGAAGTAGTTAATAGACCTGGTATGGCTATTGGTACAGAAATTCCAGATTGGGTAGCAGCAGTTTTGGAAGGTGAAAACAAAAGAGTTGCTAAATCATTAAAAATTGACTTAGAAGATAGCCAAATCTTTGTTTTTTCAAACCAAGGTGAAGATCTTGAATTTTTGAAAACTTGGACAGATCAAGTAGATGTTCAAAGACAAGTTGCAAATTCATTCTCTATGGCTGTTGGTCAAAGTGCAAATGCTGTTTTCCAAGGTGATACAGGAGAAGGAAAAGCTAAACAAGCTATCGACCAAACTGTAAAAGCTTTGTCAGCTATTGAAATCAACGGATTGAACAAAGAAGCTCAATATTGGATGCAATTCAAAAAACCAAAACAAGGTGTAAAAATTACAAAACGCTCACCAGATAGTTCTTTTGATTACTACTATGAATACTATGTTGTATTTACAATGCCAAAAGATATTTATGATGCACAATTAGACGCTGCTCTTAACGGTATTGAAGATAACGCATCTGAAACAACATTGTTAAAACAAGCATTGAGTCAAAACTTAAGAGCTCCATTGTTAGACACTGTAAAAGATGATTCTGTAGAATATGATCTTGGAGTAGAGGAATAATTTAATGAAAAAGGTTATTTTATCTGTACTTCTTGTTTTGATGGCAACTACTTTAGTATTTGCTGCAAGAGTAAAAAGAGGTGGAGATGAAAATTTGACTCCATATTTAAATGAGTCAGATTCTCGTGCAGTTTGTAAGGACCTTGTGGCTCAAATTATTGTTCATCCAAGAGTTGCAAGATTCGAAGAACAAAATGATAGACCACCAATAGTTACTATTGGAAAAATAAAAGATGAAACAGGTGAGTTCTTTGATACACAAATTATTGCAAATAGTTTAAAAACTGCTATTTTGAATACAGGTGTATTCGAATTTATGGCAAATGCTGATGTTCGAAAAGAGCTTAGAACTGAAGTAATGGGGCAACAGGATCACTCACGTGAAGACGCTGCTCTTGACCTTGATGAAGAAGATGCTGCAGACTATATGCTTACTGGTTCTGTTAAATTAATGGTTCAAAACAATGGTAGAAAACAAGAAAGAACCTACATTGTGAATATTGAACTTACAGATTTAAAGACACATAGAACAGTTGGTATGTTTGAACCATCTGAAGCAACAAAAGATTATTTGAAAAAAATTGGTTCTGTTAAAAGCAGATAGTTAGGAAGGATTAGGGATGAAGAAATTTGCAAAAGTTGCAGTGTTGATGCTATCATCACTTGTATTTTTATTTTCTTGTGCTTCAAACGATAATGTTGAGAAGTCAGGTGAAAAAAAATCAAAACCAGCAAAGGTTAAAAAAGGAAAATTTGACTATGAAGTATACAATAATGCATACGAACATCGTGATTTTGAAACTTGTATAAATTTACTTAGTCAAAAAACTGATAAAAAAACTGCTATCAAGGATAAACTTGATATTAATATGTTGCAACATTTTAAAGGTGACTATGAAGTATCAGGGAAAAGTTTTTTTGAAACACAAGGCTTGATGCAACAATCAGCTGCAGATATGACAGCTGGAAAAGTAATGGCTGCTGCTCTTACTTCAGAAGATACAGTTACTTATTCAGGTGCTGTTTATGAAAGACTTTTGGCATATTCAATGCGAATTGTAAACTCCATTGCTGCAGGTAAAATGGATGAAGCTCTAGGTGTTGTTTATACATATACAGGAGATTATAAAGATATAATTGCACCTCTTGTAAAAGAACAAAAAGAACTTGCTGCAAGTTCTGAAGGTGTATTGGAAGATCCTAAAGTTTCTGGCGCAATGAATGTACTTTCTGAATTTGGAAGTATTGATTTGGCTGAACTTTCAAATGGTATTCCACAAAAAACAAATTTATCATATGAAACATCTCCATTCCTATCTTACTTAGGAACTCTTGTTTATGCTGCAAACAACGATTCTGATCATGCAAAAGATTTTGGTGCTGTTTTAAAAACAGATGTTCCAAATCTTGATATATCAGAAGATGTTGAAGTTCCTGCAGGAAAAGGTAGATTAAATGTTCTTGCACTTGCTGGAACAATCGGAAAGAGAGCAGATTCAAACTTAGAAAAAATCCCAGTTTTAACTGTAAGTAAATATGGTTATAATTTACCTGTTTACTTTAAATTTTCTTATCCTGTATTTAAGCCAGAAGATCAAAATCATAAAATTAAATCAGTTCGTGTAAAACTTTCAAATGGTGATACAAAAGATGCTGTTGTAATTGAAAATTTTGATAACGCTGTAGCAATTGATGTTGCAACAAAAGCTCGTGGTGCTTTCAACAGAAGTATTTTCAGAAATATTACAAAAGCTGCTGCTATTATTCCTGCTAATATTGTTACACTTGAAGCTGCACAAAAAGGTTTGGAAGCTGCAAGTGGAAATGCTATTACAGCAATGGCTGCTCAAGTAGCAGTAAATGTTGCTGTTGAAGGAATGAAAGTTGCTTTGGGTAAATTAGTTGATACAGAAGTTGCAGATATAAGACAGTGTGATTACTTCCCTAACTTTGCAAGTTCAGCAGGATTTACAGTTGACCCAGGTACTTACTCTGTAACAGTTGAATACCTTGATGGTGATGCAATTGTTGAGTCAAGAGTTATTGAAAATGTAGTTGTTGAAGAAGGCAAAGTAGCAGTTAAAGTTTCTACATGCGAAAAATAACAAAATATATTGTTAATATATTGTTCTGGTTGATTGTTCTACAATCAACCAGTTCTTTATTTGCAGCTAAAAAACCAAAAGTAGTCATGCCGGAATGGGTAAATATGCCTTCTTCTGTTTATCCAAGTGCTTCCTATATGACATATGTTGGTACAGGTGCAGATAGAAAATCAGCAGAACTTGATGCTTTGAAGGGAATTGCTTCTGTTTTTGGTCAATCAATAAAATCAGAAACTAAATCTTCAAGCAGAATGACTCAGGCAAAAGAAAATGGATTGGTTGCAAATTCTTCTGTTGCGACAATCGATCAATCAATAAAAAAGAATGTAGATATTGATTCTTTGATTGGTGTAGAAGTAAATTTCTGGTTTGACGAAACATCTACTTGGTATGCAATTGCTGTTTTAGATAAAGCAAAAGCAACTCAAATTTATCAAGATATGGTTACTCAAAATCTAGATGCAATTAATTCAATTTTGAAGCGAATAGATGTAAATGATTTTTCATTCGATATGTATTCTCTCTATGATTTTGCAGAGGATATTGCATTAGAAAATGAAAAGCATCTTAAAAAATTAGCTATAATCAATCAAGATGTTGCTACATCCTTGAAGAGTAAATGTGTTTCTTCAAAAGAAGTTCACTTAAAAAAGACTCAATTAGCTAAAAATATTCCAATTCATGTAATTGTGGAAAATGATGTTGATGGTAGATTTGAAGAAGCTTTCTATCAAGCAATTAGTAATTCTGGCTTTAGAGGAAGTTATGACTCTAATGTTAGATATTTGTTGGTTGCAAAGTTCGGTTTTGAAAAAAGTACAACTTCAGATAATACAACAATCAGATGCAAGTACAACGGAGAAAGTTATATTCTTGATACTGTAGAAGATCAACAAATTATTCCATATTCTATTTCTGGACGAGAAAGTCATATTAATTTTGATGAAGCTAAAAGTAAAGCTGTAAAGAAAATTATTAATACTATTTCGTCAAAATATTCAAAATCAATTGATGATTTTTTAAAGGAAATGGTTATTGAATGAAAAGAATTTTAAGTTTTCTTGTTTTCTTGTTTTTTCTATTTTCTGTTAATGCAGAAATTATTGATTGGAAGGGAAGTGAATTTGGGATAGATCCTTCACCTGAATGGTTAACACAATATTTGAATACAGGAAAAGATTCAGTGTTGCGAAAAAAATTCGATATAGATAAACGAACTCCTGTAATTATTGGAGTTGGAAAATCTTACGAGTTTGAAATTGCAAAAATGTCTTCTCAAGTTGATGCTACAAAATGCTTTGAAGAAAAGTTTTCAAAAAACAAAAAAACATCACTTGTATTTGTATATGAATATTGGGAAGAAGACGAAGAAAATTTTTATGTATATTCAGTATACAAAGTTCTAAAAAAATAAAAGAATATAGACTCAGTTAAATGAGTCTATATTTTTTTTAAATGCTTAGGTAAGTTTTATAGACTAATATATGGAGTTTTATAATGAAAAAAATAATTATTTGTTTTCTTTTTCTTATAGCAGTTTTATTTGTTTTTAGTTGTGATATTACAAAAAAATTGGTTGATTCAAAATGGGAAGTTAGAAATTCAACTACTATAGAAGATGTTATTTTAGAGACTGTTATTTTCTTTGAATTTTCAACTGTTGATAATTTTGAAATGACAACATTAGTATCAGTTGGAGGAAAAGTTACAACAGATTCTATTTCTGGTAAATGGTCAATAGACGATGATTTATTAACTATGGAAGTAGATGGTAAAAAAGAATTATATTTAGTAAAAATAAAAGGAGATACTTTAAATCTTGTATTTAATGATGAAAATAAAACTCCATTTCTTTCTCTTACACGTGTAAAATAAAATATTTTCTTACATTTTTATAAAAATTTATTTTCTATATTTAAAAACATGTGATATAATTTTATTGATACACAAGTCAACTTTTAAAAAGATAGTGTATTGATAGGAGTTTAACTAATTTATATGTCAGACAATAAAATAGAATTTTTAACAGGAACTGCAATTCCTGTTGGAGCTTTGAAAACTGCCGATAGTTGTGGTGTTGGTGAGTTTTTAGATTTAATTCCCTTTGCAGATTTTTGTAAAAAAGCAGGACTTAAACTTATTCAGTTGTTGCCAGTTAATGATACCGGAACAGAAAGTTCTCCTTACAGTGCGCTTTCTGCTTTTGCACTTCATCCACTTTATATCAGTTTAAAATCTTTGCCAGAAGTTGAAGGTAAAGAAGAACTTTTAAAAGAGATAACTAAACTTCAAAAAAAATACGAAAAACTTCCTCGATTTCAATATCGTGAGTTAAGAAGAAAAAAACTTGAACTTTTGCAAAAAATCTTTGAATCTGAAAAAGAAAAAATCATTTCTAGTTCAGAATTATCTAAATGGATAAAAAATAATCCTTGGATTCAAGTTTATTCTATCTTTATGCAAAAAAAAGAAAAAAAACACGAAGCTTCTTGGAAGGAATGGGGCGAAACTCAGCCTACAAAAAAAGAACTTGATGATTTATGGAAAGATAAAAAGAATCAAGACGGAAATCTTTTCTATGCTTGGGTTCAGATGCGTCTTGATGAACAATTTGCTAAAGCATCAAAATATGCACAAAGCCTTGGAATTAAACTAAAAGGTGATATTCCAATCATGATGAATGAAGATTCCTGCGACGCTTGGGCTTTTCCTGAATATTTTAATGATGAAATGCGTGCAGGTTCTCCTCCTGATGGTCCAAATCCTGTGGGACAAAACTGGGGATTTCCAATTTACAACTGGGATAACCTTAAAAAAGATGATTATTCTTGGTGGAAAAATCGTTTAATTCAGGCTTCTAAATATTATCAAGTTTACAGAATTGACCATGTTCTAGGTTTCTTTAGAATTTGGGCAACTCCACAGCGTGAAAGTACTGCAATGCTTGGTTGGACTCAACCTTTTGAGCCAATTACAACTGATGAACTTCATAATCTTGGTTTTTCTGATGATAGAATTACTTGGCTTAGCGTTCCTCATGTTCCAACAAATCAAATTGAAGCCGTAAACAACGGAGATTATCTTGGAACTCATGGAATCCTTGCAAAAATCATGGATAGAATCGGAAACGAAGAAATGTGGCGATTCAAGCCAGAAATTAAAGGCGAAAAAGATATTTGGGCAAGTGATATTCCTGATAATGTAAAACCTCGTCTTGCTGAATTTTGGCGAAATCGGGCTTTAGTAAAGGTTGCAGATGGACTTTATTCACCATTATGGACTTATCATTCAACAACTGCTTGGCAATCATTAAGTGATGATGAAAAATATCGTCTTGGACAGTTGATTGTAACAAAATATTCTAGAATGGAAGTTCTTTGGGAAGAACAGGCTCGTACTTTACTTGGAGATTTAACTTCTTGTACAGATATGGTTGCTTGTGCTGAAGATTTAGGTTCAAATCCAGAATCTTTGCCTAGAGTATTAAATGATTTATCAATTTTGAGTTTAAGAGTTGTTCGTTGGAGCAGAAACTGGAATGCACCAGGCGAACCATATTATCAATTTGGGGAATATCCATATTTGAGTGTAACAACTTCTTCTGTTCACGATTCTTCTACTGCTCGTCTTTGGTGGCTAAAAGAAGGTGATGCTTGGGATTTCTACCGAACTTTCCCAGGGGATTCAGATGTACAACCTGGTTCTTACAATTCAAAAACAGCCAGATATTTGCTATCTAAAATGGCAGAATCAAATAGTGCCTTCTGTATTCATCCGTTACAGGATTTCTTAGGTCTTGTAGAAGATTATTTTGACGAAAATCCTGATAATGAACGAGTAAATATTCCTGGAAGTGTAAATGAGTTTAACTGGACATATCGTTTGCCAGTTACTATAGAAAAATTAATTAAAAATAAAGAATTGATTAGTGAAATCAATAATATTGTAAAGATTCACGAGAGATAGGAGCCGTTGATGAAGGAATTTGAAAAAAACTTTGAAACAGTTTTGTCCATTAGGTTGAGCAAGGTTGAAAATGACAATACATGGGAAGAACCATCTTTGTCAAAACTAAAAAAATCTCCTTTGATGGAGTTTCACGTTTCTAAAGCGATGCGAGATAAATGTGATTTTGATTTATCACTTTTTGCAACAACTGGAAATGTAATTTTAACAAATTTTAAGAATGTAAGACTTTTTGCAAAAAAGATTAATGATCAATTTGATCCTGTACTTGAAAGTTCAAAAATGGTGAAAGCTGGTCAACTTAATGCTATGGGGTTGATTGACGAAATTTTTCACTATGTTTGTGCAATGTTTAGAAAACAGGCAAATGCAAAAGCATTTGAACAAATGGTTGCTACTCTTGATGAACATCTCGGTAAGAAAAATGTAGACAAACTTCTTGCTGAATTTACAGAGGAATTCCCACCAACTGCGGTTTATCGTGGAGAAATTTCTGCACAAGATTATCTTGCTGGTTCCGAAGATGGTGTTTCTAACAGAGTTACAACTTTTGAAGAAATTTTCTTGCTTCATCATGCAAACGAAAATCCTGCTTTTGAACCTTTCTATATTCTCTTTAGTGATGAAAAACTTGCTAAAAATCCAGATTATGCAAAATCTTGGGAACTTATCAAAAACTTTTTCAAGACACAACCAAATTTTGGACCAAATGGTGTTGATTTAGTTACAATGTTGAAAGAACCTGTTGTTGCAAGTCCAAATAGTTTGAAAGGTCAGCTTGATTATATCAGAAAGCATTGGGGACTTATCCTTGGCGAATGGCTTTTAAGACTTCTTTCTGGAATTGACATGATTCAGGAAGAAGAAAAACCAGGCTGGAGTGGACATTTTTCTGGACCACCACCAATGGAAATTTATAATTACGATTCTCTCAACAGTGAATATGAAAGATTTACACCTGACCGAGACTGGATGCCTCGTGTTGTTTTGATGGCAAAAACTGTTTTGGTTTGGTTAAGTCAGTTGAGTCAAAAATATCAACGGCCAATTACTCGTCTTGATCAAATTCCAGATGAAGAATTGGATACTCTTGCTCAAGAAGGTTTTACAGGACTTTGGCTTATCGGTTTATGGGAACGCTCTTGGGGTTCAAAACGCATTAAGCAAATTTGTGGAAATCCAGAAGCTGCTGCTAGTGCATATTCTCTTCACGATTACGATATCGCTGGCGACTTAGGTGGATGGGAAGCCCTCGATAACTTAAGAAGACGACTTTGGTACAGAGGTATTCGTTTAGCTTCAGATATGGTTCCTAATCATACAGGTTTGGACGCAAAATGGGTTGTTGAAAAACCAGATTTATTTATTCAATCTTATGATTGTCCATTCCCATCATACACATTCAATGGCGAAAATCTTTCTTTAGATCCTCGTGTAAGTGTATATCTTGAAGATCATTATTATTCAAAGAATGACTGTGCTGTTGTTTTCAAACGCGTTGACAATTCTACAGGTGAAGTACGATATATTTACCACGGAAACGACGGAACTGGTATGCCTTGGAATGATACAGCTCAGATTGACTTCTTAAATCCTGTGGCTAGAGAAGCTGTTATGCAAGAAATTTTGCATGTTGCTCGAAACTTTCCTATTATTCGTTTTGATGCAGCAATGGTTCTTGCTAAAAAACATATTAAACGATTGTGGTATCCAGAACCAGGACAGGGTGGAGATATTGCAAGCCGTGCAGAACATGCTGTTAGCCGTGAAGATTTTGAAATAAAGATTCCAAATGAATTCTGGCGTGAAGTTGTAGATAGAATTCAAACAGAACTTCCTGATACATTATTGCTTGCAGAAGCTTTCTGGATGATGGAAGGCTACTTTGTAAGAACATTGGGTATGCATCGTGTTTACAACAGTGCATTTATGAATATGCTTAAACGAGAAGAAAACTTCAAATATCGTGCAACTGTTAAAAATACTCTTGAATTTGACCCAGGTATTCTTAAACGCTATGTAAACTTTATGAACAACCCAGACGAAGAAACAGCCGTTGCTCAGTTTGGTAAAGGCGATAAATACTTTGGTGTTTGTACTCTTATGGTTACAATGCCAGGTCTTCCAATGTTTGGTCATGGTCAAATTGAAGGATTCCAAGAAAAATATGGTATGGAATTTACCAAAGCATATTGGAACGAAACTCCAGATTTAGACTTGCTTGAAAAACATAAGCGAGATATCTTCCCATTGATGAAGAAACGTTACATCTTTGCTGAAGTAGAAAATTTCCGTTTCTATGATGTTTGGGATAATGGTAGAGTAAACGAAAATGTTTATGCTTATTCAAACCGTTTTGGAGATGAACGTTCAATCGTTTTCTATAATAACGTTTATGACCAAGCTTCTGGTTGGATTAATCGTTCAACAAAATATGCTAAAAAAGATGAAAATGGAAACATTACTCATGAATGTTTAACTTTAGGTGAGGCTTTGGATATTCCTAACGAAGATAACAAATATCTCATCTTCCAAGAACAAAAAACAGGTCTTTGGTTTATCCGTTCTTGTCGTGATATTCATCAAAATGGTTTGTATGTTCATCTTAATGGATTTGAATATCAAGTATTGTTAAATATTTCTTGTGTTTCTGATGACGAAACAGGAAAATACAGAGTTCTTTACGAAACATTAAATGGTCGTGGAGTTCCTGATATTGATATTGCTCTTAAAGAAATTTTCTTAAAAGATTTGTATCGTGCTTTAACAGATTTTGCTAGTCGTGAACTTTTTGATGGAATTGCAGTTGCATGTATGTCAAAAGAAGAACGAAAAGCAAAAAATATTAAGGATGTAAAACTTTCTGACTTGTTAGAAAGAGTTAAGCCTTTAGGAATTACTTATTTTGAAACACTTGTTAATTTCATCGAAGGAAATTATGGTTCATCTTCTGTTCTTGGGGGAAGTGAAAAAGGTGAAAGACTTTCTTACGATGAAATCTGGAAAAAATTTGTTGCAAGAATTAATTCTCTTGTAAAAATTACAGAACTTAATTCAAAGAAAGCTGATGGGGATGCAGAAAAACTTGGTGTTTACCTAAATGAAGGTCTTGCAAAACAAGATTTCATGGTTGAATTATTTACTGGATTTATCATGCTTTATTCTGTACGAGATGTTATCGGAAATAAGGCTTCTGCAACTGATACAAAAAATCTTATCAACTTGTGGTGTCTTGATAGAAAGATTCGTGATATTCTTGTGGAATTTGGTAAACCTTCAAAAGATATGTACACATCTTTCAAAACATTGTTAGAAACAGCTCAATTCTGTGATTACAAGATTACTTCAAAGAATGTTGAAAAAATGGCATTTGATATTGTTGATACTCTTGTAAATTCAGATATGGCTTCTACTGTACTTGGTGTAAATATGTACGATTCTGTACTTTGGTACAACAAAGAAAGATTAGAAGATGCTCTCTGGACTGGAACAATGTTGTATACAATCTTTACTGCAAAACCTGCTGATTATGCTTTAGTTTACGGAGTAGATAAGTTAATTTTCAGAGCAATGGATGATTCTGAATTTAAGTCTGAAAAACTTCTTGAATTGCTAAAGCCAGCTGAAAAGGCAACAAAGGCAAAATCAACAAAAGCAGAAAAATCTGAAAAGCCTGCAACAAAAAAGACTAGTTCTAAAGCTAAGAAATAGTTTTATTGTTTAAAAAATTACGCCCTGTACTTTATGAAAAATCATTTAGTACAGGGCTTTTTTATTAAAAGTTAATTTCTTTTAGAATTTTTTCTACTTCTTCTTTTTTTGGAAGAATTTTGTGTTTTGGCTGATTTTTTACATATAATTCTTTGATATGTTTAGGCATTACAGGTTCTTCACCACACCAAAATTTTATTTCTTTTTGAGATAAACTAGGATGATTTCGTGCAACTAACACGATTGTTCCATCTTCATCATTTGTAACATCACTACGAAGTTTTGAAGCAGCATAAGCGCTTGCCGTTTGTAAATCAACAAATTCGTGATATTTTGTAAACATTTCTTTCAAGGCGTTAGTAGAATCTTCTTTTGTTACTTTTGCTGGAAATACCAATCCTTTAATTACTGCAGGATTTGTACAAAAAACTTCTTCTAATCTTTCAATATTTGATGGATTTAATGGATCTGCCTTTCCTCGTTTTTCTAAAGGAATAATTGAGTCTAAAACAGTACAATCACCTTTAGAATCTGCATAAACAGAGGGAGTACTATTTGTTATAAATCCGTTTACAGGAAGTGAAAATTTCCAGCTGTAAAGGCCTGCAATTAAGTTGCCGTAGTTATCGGCAGAAAGTGCGTAAAAAATATCTGTAAAACATTTGTTTTTAAGTCGAGAAAAAGCGTATGTATAAAAAAATGTTTGCGGTAAAAGTCGTCCGATGTTGTGAGTATTTGCTAAGGTAAGATTGTATTTTTCGATTAAGTTTCTATCATTATAAATTTCTCTTGCAACTTTAAAACAATCTTCTTCGTTTCCGTCAACTTCCACAGGATAAATATTTCCGCCGTTCCAAATAAAATCACTTTCTTTTAAGCCTCTCATAGAACCTTTTGTGTATAAGATAATTGCTTTTAATTGTTTTTTGTTTTCAAAGGCTTTTGCAATACAAGCACCTGTTTCACCGTTGCTAACTGCCAAAACTGTTGCTTTTTTATTTTCCATTATGAGAATATGTTCTAAACATGATGCAAGATAAGAAATTCCAAAATCTTTATGACATCCTGTTGGTCCGTGAAATAATTCTAACATGTAAAGTTTTTCATCTAGTTGTTTTAATTCTGGACTAAATGGAAAAGCTTTTGTTGCAATGTTTTCGCAGATGATGGGACTAAATTCGTCTTTTATTAAAGCACTTGTTAAGGCTCCTGCAATGGAAGAAAAAGATGTGTTTTCGTTCATGTAATAAATCCATGGTCTAAGATTCATTTCATGGGCGGGAATATACATTCCTCCATCTTGAGGTAAACAATCTAAAATTGCTTTTGAAAATGTAACTATATTTTTTTTATTTCGTGTACTAGAAATATCCATTTAATTCTCCTAGTTTTATTTTTTGAATGCTAGATATTTGTTAATGAATCCGCAAGGACGATAAGTTAATTTTGCTTGTCGCATTCCTTCATCACCTAAATCTTGTTCACGATTTATAAACAAAACTGTTTCTGGAAGATTTTTTACTGTAGCATTATTTATAAATTGATAAACTCCTTTGTAATTGCTATCTCCCTTTTCAAAATGAACAAGATAAGTTTTTTCATCTGGTAAAAATTCTCCAATACTCCATGCCACTGGCTTTTCTTCAACATAAACAATTATGCCAGATAAAATTGAATTGTTTTGTGAAATATCATTTAGTGCATCAATACATTGATAATAATCAGTTTGTTTTAAATTTCTATTTTCTGACCAAATTTGTAAAATTCTAAATGCATCTTTTGTATTCGTTGTATCCAAATTTTTTATAGAGATATTAGAGTTTTTCAAAAAAGCATTAACTAAGTTTTTCTTTTTATGAAAATCTTTTCCTGGTAAATTTTGCAAATCAGTTCTGTTGTAAATGTAATCAGAATTATCTCTATCAAATTCAACAATGACATTCATTGTTTGTAAAATTTCGTTATATGATTCGTATTGAGTTTGACTCATCAATTTCCAAAATTTATATTGAGAAAAACATTGTGGTAAAATTTCTTCAAAAAAAATTTTATTATTCTGTAATTTTTTTTCACCTTCTAAAATTGAAAAAAAGGTTTTGATTTTTTCATCATATTCATCAGTTCCAATTAAAATATATGAATCGGAATTTGGAATTTTAGAAATTTTGTGGTTAAATTTCCCGTTGTGAATAATTAAACTGTCAAAAGTTAATTCAGAAATTCCATCCTTTAATGATAAAAATAAATCTTTTAGAGATTTTCGATATTTTTTATCTAATGGAACAAATTGTGGAAATTCAGGAATTTGCAAATTATCACTAACCATATAATCTAAGATAGTATTTTATAGCAAAAATTTCAAACCGAGTAAAGACTTTTACTCAATTTTTGTAGAATCTTTTTCACCACGAATTTTCATTGCGTGTTTTAAAAATGAAGTTTCTTTTTCTAATTCTTTTGAACTAATTAATGTTTTTGAATTTTGATTAATGAATAAATATTTTGCTTCCATTCCTAGTTGATTAAGATTTATGTTTTGTTGCAAGAAAAAACTTGAAACGATTAACAATAACTGTATGTAACCTAAAAATCCCATGGCGTCATTTACAAGTTTAATATTAAAGTAAAACATAAAAATAAAAAATATTAGTAAAACAAGTTTTGCTATTTCTTTTACACCAAAAAGTAAAATGGCAACACAAACAGCACAGACAACTGTTGATAAAGTATTTTCTAAAAAAATATTTTTTATTGCAATATCAGATTGATAAGGAGAAATAAAAATTTCTATTATAGTTGCAAACAATGTTAAGTTTACTAAAAAAGAAAAAAGATTTGAAATTTTATTTTCAAAAGAAATTATTCCGCGTAAATATAATATGAATGTAAAAATTAAAGCGATACATCCTGAAATTAAATCTGGTTTTAAATCTAAAAATTTTTCGGAAGTAGTTTTCCAAAATAATATTCCAGATGATTCTGTGTATTTATGAATTGGTAACCAAAAAATTACACAAGCAATTATTGCTAAAAATAAACCAATGTTTTCTAAAGTGAAAAATTTATTTTGCTTTGTTGACTTTGTCTTTTCTTTCATAATAATATGTTAACACGCAAAATTTTATCTGTAAAGAATGAAAATTAATAAGGAAAATTTTTATGATTAAATTAATTGCTTTTTTAGGAAATTATGGAAAACAATATAGTGGAACTCGACATAACGCTGCTTGGATTTTTGCTGAAAGTTTAGGGAATTATTCTTCATTAAATTGGCAAAAAAAATTCAAAGGTCAATTTGCTACTGAATCTACAAGTGATGGTTTGATTTATTATTTGAAACCAGAAACATATATGAATTTATCAGGTGATAGTATTGGAGAAATTGCACATTTTTACAAAATTAAACCAGAAGAAATTTTAGTAATTCATGATGAACTTGAACTTCCTGTTGGAACTATGAGTTTAAAATGGTCAGGTGGGCTTGGTGGTCATAACGGATTGCGTTCAACAAAATCTAATTTAGGAACTCAAGATTTTTGGCGACTTCGTTTTGGAATAGGACGACCTAATCATGATGATATTTCTGGATATGTTTTATCAGATTTTACAAAAGATGAAAGAATTATTTTAAGTCAAATTTTTGTAATTGGTGAAGAATTAATCAATAAATTAAAAAATGAAAATCCAAATAATTTACTTGATAAATATAAAAAAGTAAGTGTATAATTTTCATGAAAAAAGATAAAAAAAATTAAAAAAATACATTTAAAACTTGATTTTAAAACTATAATAATAGTGTTAAGAAAATTTGTGGTACAAATATTTCTTGATGCAAAAATTATGTAACTTTTACATTAGTTTTGCTAATTTGTGAAATTATATAAAGGAATAGTTAATGAAAGTTTTATTTGTTACTTCAGAACATCCTAAAAAATCTTGGGGTGGATTGGGAACTTTTACTAGAGAGTTTACAAAAGTTTTAAGAAAGTATTGTTCGGTTGTTGTGGTATATTTTCACTTTGATATAGATACTCCTCCTCTTCCAGATTCTACTGTTGATTATGTTTTGGTTCCAGAAAAAAGATTTAATGCTTTTTCTCCAGAAGCACAAATATTAGAAGCAGCTGCATCTTTAAGAGCTCAGCTTCAACCAATAATGAATGTTTTTAATCCAGATGTTATTCATTGTAATGATAGACAAACTTTTCTTCCATTTAGATTTGATAAAAATGTTTTATATTCATCTCATCTTTTATATTGTGATTTAATTTCAATACAAGGTTTAGATGATATTTATTTTCAAGAATTAAAAATTGAAAAGTCTGCATTGCAAAATTCTTGTTTATCAGTTTTTTATTCTGATTTTGCATTAAATCGTGCAAGCAAAATTGTATCAGGAAAATTTAATCCAGTAGTTTTGCCTTTAGGATTTAATCCAAATAAATTTAAAAATTCTTTATTAAAACAAGATAAATCAAAAATTAAAGTTGGATATTTTGGTAGATTTGAGAATTTGCAAAAAGGATATTTAGAATTTATTAAAGCTGTAAATTATTTAGGAGAAGATTTTAAAAAACAAAATAATGTTGAATATTTTTTATATGGTAGAGGAAGAATAAATTCTTTTGCAAAATTAAGTTCATTTAATAAACCAAAATTTTTAGAAGGTGAAGAATTATATGCAGCATATTCTGAAATGGATATTGTTGTGATGCCAAGTAAATATGAGCCTTTCGGATTAACTGGATTAGAAGCAATGGCAAGTGGTTGTTTATTACTTGCAACAACAGGGTTAGGAATGGACTCGTATATGAATCCTGAAAAAAATTGTTTAGCAATTCCTCAAGATTATAAGGGAATAAGTGAAATTTTAAAAAATGCAATTTTAAATATAGATAAATTTGAATCAGTAAGAAAAAATGCTATCAATGATGTACAAAATTTTACTTGGGAAAAATGTGTGCGTTCTCATTTTTATTTTTATTCTCAAATAACACAACATAGATATTTGAATTTAAAGAATGCATATCGAACTGAACTTTATAATTTTCTATCAAAGATGAAATCAGAAAATTTAGAAAAAAACAAAAGTGAAAATCTTGAACATAATTCATTAAAAAATTATTTATATAAATTACGAGAAAGAAATTTTTTTGTAAATAACAGATGTCTTGTTATAACAAATTTTTCAAATTGCAAATTTTTAAATGATAATTTTTTGAATTGTGATTTTATTTCATTGCTAGATAAATCAGAAAATGGAATCTTATATAGAGGAGAATGTTTGCCTTTTGTAGAAAAATTCTATGATTGTGTAATTGCAGTAAATTATTTTGAAACTAGTTTTAATTTGGAACTAGCAGTAAAAGAATTGTTTAGAATCGTAAAAGATAAAATATTTTTATTTATAAATCGAAATGATAAAAATATTTTACAAACATACTTTGTAGAAAATAAGGAGGAAGTTTTAGAAGAAGTTGAAAAAAATGTAGATTATATTTTTGATTCAAAGATAAAGTCATATAATGAAGATTTTGATTTGCTTTGTTTTGAAAATATAAGATCAAAAGAATCTTACAATAACAAATGTATTGCTAATTGATAATGATAAAAAAATGGTAAATAAAATTATTGAAGAAGAAAAAGAGCAAAAATAATTATTAATAAGTTTTATTAAAAATTATTGGGTTTCTATCAAAAAGTAATTTGTACATTTGTTGGAGTAAATAAATGAAATGCTTTATTGAAAACTTTAGAGAGTTGGACATTGATGAATTGCTATCAATCAATGGTGGTTATGGTAGTAGTAGTGGAGGAGGCTACGGAAAAAATTCAGGAGGAACAGGAAGTTACGGAAAAGTAACAACTGGTTCAGGTGACCAATCAAGTTGGGATGTTTGGATTGCAAACAAAGATGGTAAAAATAGTTCTGGGGAAGTAACTAGACCACATGATCCCTATCGTGATATGCCGAGAAATTCTGGAGATTACAGTGGAACTTCGTTTGTACCTGATAATAGCTTACCTGGTGATGAAGATGATAAGAAAAAAGTTGCTCCAAATACTTTTTTGCAACGTGAATTTGTTGATAAATTTGGAAAATTATTCGGAGATAATGCTTGCGCAGCAACATCTTTATTAAACGAAATATCGGAAGAATATACAGAACAAACAGGTGAACAACTTTCAAAAGAACAAGCTGAAGAAGCAATGTCTGCTGCAGTAGACTCAGGATATATTGATGAGACTGATGCTTTTGTTAACGATTGGGAAGGTGCTGCAGGTGAAATGTGGGAAACAACAGGGGAAGATGGAGAATTTGTGTACAATGAATCTGAAGATGCTGATCATGTGATTTATGCTCAGGATACGAATGATGATTCTAATGTAGATCATTTTGTAAATTCTACAGAACCTGGACAATATTTTGATCCTTGGACAGGTGAAACTTGTGAGTTAGATTCGACAGAACTTCAAGAAAATAGACCTGTTAGAGGTTTGGATTTTGTTGAATAGTATAAAATTCAATAAAAAGTTTTAAATTTATATTAGATACTAGAAATTTATTTTCTAGTATCTTTAAAAATCATAGGAGACTAAAAAATGAAACAAAAATTTTTATTAACATTTTTAATGATGGTTGTTGTAGCAGTATTTGTTACAACAAATATTTATGCACAAAACAAAGCTACAGTTGTAAAACAAAATTCAAATTCTACAACATATAAATTTGAAGAAATTGAATTTACACTACCAAGTTGTTTTGTTGAAAGAACAAATCAAAATAAAGATACTGTAAAGGAATATTTTTCAGTTTCAAGTTCTACTATTGAAGAATTGGTAAAAATGCCTGGCTATCTTTTAAATAGGAAAATTTATAAAAAAATAGAAAAAGGAGAAAATATTACAAAACAGGTATTAATTGATTTTTTTGAACAAGGAGAACAATTTTTATTATTAGATTATTCTTCAATGTCTACTTTTGAAGAAAGTTATAAATTAGAAAATAAAAATGATATGTACATTGAAAGTGCTCTTTATAATACAGCTGATGGAATGTTATTTAGTAATTATCTTTCATATTCTTTTGCGATTTTAAAAAATGAAAAAATTTATAGTATAAATATTGTTTCTGAAATAGATGATGATTTTGTAAAAAAGAATCCAGAATATTTTCGTGCTGAAGAAAAAAATATAAAATGGAAATTTGAAAACAGAACAAATAATGGTTGGATTGATTTTTGCAAAGATTATATTTCAGAAAATAAAATCTTTTCTTCAAATTTACAGAATTTACAAAATGCATTTAAAATGTTTATTGATACTGTTAAGTAAAAGTACATATTTTAGTATGTTGTGATTACACTTACAAAATTAAAAAACAAAAGTGTAATTTTCAGAATTTTTAAAAAGGTATTTATTTGAAAGAAAAATTAGTAATGCAGCATGATGAAACAGATTGTGCTGCAGCTTGTATTTCATCCATTGCAAAATATTATGGGAAAAATATTTCTATTGCAAGGATTCGTCGGTTAGCTGGAACTGACAAAATGGGAACATCTGGGTTTGGTATTGTAACTGCTGCAAATAAATTAGGTTTCGTTTGCAAAGGTGGAATATCAAACACAAAAACATTATCAGAAGAAATTACATATCCAATAATTCTGCATTTGAAAAAAGATTTATTAGATCATTATGCTGTGTTATATAAATCTGGAAATAAATTATTATTGGCAGATCCTGATGAAGGATTTAAAAAAATTACTTTAACAGAATTAGAAAAAATTTGGACTGGGATTTTCTTTCTAATTATTCCTGAAGAAAAATTTGAAAAAGTTCAAAATTCAGATTCGGTAATTTCTAGGTTTTTATTTTTGTTAAAACCTCATAAAAAAATAATATTCCAATGTTTTCTAGCAGGAATTATTTTAGCAATCCTTGGTGTTGTTACATCATTTTATTTTCGATTTCTGATTGATGAAGTTTTGTATAGTGAATTAAAATCGACTCTAACAATTTTATCATTGGGATATGTTTTAGTAATTTTAATTCAAGCATTAATTAGTTTTTGTAGAAATCAAATTATTATGTTTATGAGTAATAAGATTGATATTGTAATGACGAAAGAGTTTTTGACTCATATTTTAAAATTACCTTTAGACTTTTTTACATCACGAAAAACTGGAGAAATTTTGTCACGATTGAATGATGCATCTACAATCCGTCATCTTCTTTCATCAACTTTTATTACGGTGATAATTGATGTGTTTATGTTTTTCTTTGGTGGAATTTTTATGTTTGCTTGTGGTTCAAAGTTAGTTTTAGTTGCAATGATTCCAGTTATTATTTCAGCTATAGTATCTTGGATTTTTATTAAACCATATAAAAAGCGATTAAAGGGAAAAGCAAGGATTGAAGCAGAAAAACATTCTCAAATAGTTGAAAGTATAAATAACATTACAGCAATAAAATCTTTGTCTGTTGAAAAAGAAATATTTGAAAAAATAGAAACTAAAATTGTTGAATCAGTAAAGAAAGGTTTAAGTTTAGGATTCCTATCAAATTTTCAAAATTCAATTCAACAAGGTTTATCCCAATTTGGAACTCTTGCAATTTATTGGATTGGGAGTTTAGCAATTATAAATAATGAATTATCTCTTGGACAGTTAATTTCTTTTGTAACTTTGTCTAGATATTTTTTAGGGCCATTTTCTCGAATGTTAAATTTACAACACACATTACAAGAAAGTTTAGTTTCATCTGAAAGATTTTGTGAAGTGTTAGATGTTGATGAAGAATTTTCTGAAAGTCAGAAATTGATAAATGTTGAAGAAATTTCAAAGCCAATAAAAATACAAAATATTAGTTTTAGTTATTCGGGAAGAAGTAAAATTTTAGATAATGTTTCATTAGAAATTAATCCTGGTGAAAAAGTTGCATTTGTTGGTTATTCTGGTTCAGGGAAAACTACAATGATAAAATTGTTAATGAAATTTTATGATTTTCAGTCTGGTGAAATTTTAATAAATGATTTTTCATTATCTGAAATTGATACTATTTCATATCGTAAGCAAATTGGATATGTTCCACAAGAGGTGATGCTTTTTAGTGGAACAATTGCAGAAAATATAACGCTAGGAAATAAAGCAGCTTTATTAAATGATGTTATTAATATCTCCAAAAAGACAAAATGTTATGATTTTATACAACGTTTGCCTAAAAAGTTTTTTACTTATGTAGGTGAACACGGCACAACTTTATCAGGTGGAGAGCGACAAAGAATTTCATTGGCACGTGTTTTGATAAAAAATCCTAGTCTTTTGATTTTAGATGAAGCAACTGCAAGTTTAGATAGTTTTTCTGAACAAGAAATAATGAATACAGTGTTTTTTGATTTAAAAGATGTAACTACGATTATTGTTGCACATAGACTTTCTACAATAGTAAATTGTGATAAAATTTTTGTTTTTGATAAAGGTAAAATAGTTGAAAGTGGTACTCATTTAGAGTTACTTGCTTTAAATGGTGTTTATAAAAATATGTGGAATATTCAAAATAATTCAGGAGGAAAATTTATTGAAGAAAGTAATATTGCATAATGAAAAATATTTATCTTTACTTCCTGAAGTGTTTTTACATGAAAAAACAAATTATGGTGAAGTGATAATTTATTCAGTTTTCATTTTAAATTTATTAATTATTTTTTCTTTGTTTTTTATTGAAATTGATGAAGTTGTAAAAGTTCAAGGTGTTGTAAAAACTCAGACAAATATTTCTACAATAAAAAATGTTGTATCTGGAAAAATTTTAAATATAAATTATTTTTCAGGAAAGATTGTCAAAAAAAATGATTTGTTGTTTAAAATCGATGATAGCAATTTAGTGTTGAAATTAAATTCAGAAAAAGAATTAGAGAAAAAATATCAAAAAGAATTAAAAATAAATAAAGATATTTTAAATTTATTAAATAATAAAATATACGTTTTTGATAATTATAATGAAGAACTTTGTTTGCGATATAATTCGTATTTAACAAAAGTAAATAAAATAAAAAAAGAAATTGAAATTGCAGAAAATACATATAATGATGAAAAAACAAAACCAGAAAGAATAATTACTAAAAACAGTTTAAGAGATAAGAAGAATAATTTAGAATATTTAAAATTAAATTTAGATGAATATGAATTAAATTACAAGACACAAATAATACAAAATGTAAAAGAATATGAAAATTTATGTTTGGATATAAATAATTCAATTAATAATTTAAAATTAGAAATTGAAAAAACAAATGTGTATGCACCTATTGATGGAGTTGTACAAGAATTACAAAATTATAATGTAGGAGATTTTATTTTTTCTGCACAAGATGTTTTAAAAATTGTACCTTCATTAAAAAATTCGTTTAAAGCTCAGTTGTATTTAAATTCCATTGATGTTCCAAAAATTAAAGAAGGATTAAATGTAAAGTTGAGATTTCCTGCATATCCATTTTATGAATTTAAAGGATTAACAGGAAAAATTGAAAATTTGGAATCAGATACAACAAATTTGTCTAATAATAATTTTTATAAAATTGATTGTCAGTTTGATGATGCTGAATTGATTGATAAAAACGGTAATGTTTATGAATTGCGTTCTGGTTTAGACATTGATGCAAGAATTGTTATTGAAAAAAAATCAATAATAAAATTTTTATTATCAAAGTTGGATTTTAATTTATGAAAAAGAACTTGTTATTACTATTATTCTTAGTAAATAATTTTGTAAATGTTTTTTCTGAAAAAAATATTTTAATAAAAGAATATTTAAATTCACAAATGGAAAATCTAAATGATTATCAAAATTTAATTTATTCTGAAAAAATTTTTTTTGAAGAATATAAAATTTATCAGAATAAATGGATGCCAAATTTTACACTTAATTCTGATGTTGGATATAAATATAATCCTCTTAATCTTCCAGAATTTATTCATAATTTTAATTATTCAGGAACTTTGAATTTGTATCAAAAAATTCCTTTGGGTATAAATATCGATGCAAATCTATTACAGTTTTCAGGAATTTTAGAAAATAAAAATATGTTTTATCAATTTGATTATTTAGGTAAATTGCAAATATCTATTCCTTTGTTAAATTATTTATTTGGTTTTACAGATTCTTTAATTTTTTTAGACAAAAATGAAAGCACAATTTTTAATAATTATATAAAATCTTTTTCAAAAATTAATAAACTACAAATATTAAATTTTTTGATAAATAAAATTGGATATTATTTGTATTGTTCTGAATTTGTAAAATTTTATTATGAAAAAAATAATATGTTGCTTGAATTGTTAAATGATTATGAAAAAATGTTTAAGCAAGGTCAAATTTCATTTTCTGAATTGATAAAGATTAAAAGTGAATATTTTGAAAATAATAATTTGTACAACAATCATTTATTAGAATTTCAACAAGTAAAAATGAATCTTGAAAATGAAGGTTGTGATGTTTCAAAGATTTGTTTCAATCTTGATGATTGGATTTTATTTTGTGAATCATTAGAAAATAATTCTTTGAATATTTTTTTATCTTTCGACTACGAATATTATCAATTACAAAATCAATGGATAAATACAATAAAAAATTTTACACAGTTTTTCCCAAATTTGAATTTTACGATTTCTACAGTTCCAATTAGTAAACAAAATTATAATAGTAAAAACAATTCTTCTGGTATTGAGAATTTTATAAGTTATTGGGGAACTATTGATTCTTGTGTATTAAATTTGTCTTTGTCTTTTAAAGTGCATCTAATGGAATATGATGATGTTTATATAAATAAAACTAAGTTTGAACTTGAAAAACAAAAATACCAATATAATATATCCATGCTATCAAAAAGAAAAATAGAAGAAATTGAAAGACGAATAGAACAAAAAGAATATTATTTTGCACAATTACAAAATGTTAAAAAAGTGTATATACAAGAAAATGAACTTTTATCTTCTTATGAATCGATGTATAAAAATGAATTATTAAATAAATATGATTTATTAAATGCTAGGTTTTATGTTAAAGAGTTATATCTTAATTTTGCAAAAAAATATTTAGATTATTGCAATTTTGTCTTGTCGTTTTACTAAATTTTTCAGTTAAAATCTTATGTTGACTGTATATTTTATCACTGATATAATCTAAGTAAAGTAATTTTTTTATAGGATGGTAGATAAAAGTGGATTCTACAATGATTTCGCATATTTTAGCCTTTGTAATCTATCTTGGTTTCATGATTATGATTGGGGTTATGTATGCTAAAAAGAACAATTCATCCAGCGACTTTTTCTTAGGTGGTAGAAAAGTTGGACCTTGGATGACTGCTTTAAGTGCAGAAGCCTCAGATATGTCTGGTTGGCTTTTGATGGGATTGCCAGGACTTGCATATCTTGGTGGAATGAAAGAAGCGTTTTGGACAGCATTAGGTTTGGTAATTGGAACATATTTGAATTGGTTAATCGTAGCAAAACCCTTAAGAAAATGTACTATTGCTTTTGGGGACTCAATTACAATTCCTGAATTTTTAACTAACAGATTTAAGGATAAATCCAGAGTACTTTCAACTGTTTCTGTAATTTTCATTATTATATTTTTCACTATTTACACAGCCAGTGGATTTGTTGCTTGTGCAAAATTATTTAACAGCGTTTTCGGTTTATCATATCACACTGGTTTGATAATTGGTGTAGCTGTAATTTTACTTTACACAATTATGGGTGGATATTTAGCTGTTTGTGCAACTGACTTTATTCAAGGTTCATTGATGTTTATTGCTTGTATTGTTGCTGCAATTGTTATGGTTGTAGTTCTTGGTGGACCATCAAATGCTATAGAAAGTGTTGCCGCCTTTAGTCAAAGAGCAATTTCTGGTGAATTTGGAGACGCAATGCAACAAAAATTCATTGCAAATCAAAATTATGGAATTGTACCAATTATCTCTGCTTTGGCTTGGGGATTAGGATATTTTGGTATGCCACATATTTTGATTCGCTTTATGGGAATTCGTTCTAATAAAGAAGTAGCATTGTCAAGAAGAATTGCAACTATTTGGGTTGTTATTGCTTTTATTGGAACTTTAATTGTTGGCTCTTTAGGAACTGTATATTTGCCAAACATTTTATCTCCAAACGCTGCTGAAACTGTATTTAGTGCAACAATTCAAAAAATGTTCCCTCCATTTATCGGTGGAATTTTCTTGTGTGCAATTTTAGCTGCTGCTATGAGTACAGCGGACTCACAACTTTTAGTTGCTTCATCTGCATTTAGCCAAGATATTTTCAAAGGCTTAATCAAAAAAGATGCAACAACAAAAGAAGTTTTAAATATTAGCCGTATTGCAGTTTTTATTATTGCAGCCGTT
>CALBXN010000020.1 GCA_937890485.1 uncultured Treponema sp. | reverse complement strand
ATTGCTTGAACGCCTAAGTTTCGACTTCTTCGAGGTGCTTGATAGCGTCACTATTGCCCGAAGCCGAAAGCATATAGAGCAATATTACGACACTGCCGACATCGGTAAGTTTCCGACACGGCTAACGCCTATCTCTCGTCGCCCACATTTGACCGACTTGAATACGGCTATCAACTATAACGAAATTTACACCCAACTCCGGGAACTTAATCTCGCTATCTATACTCCGTCGGACTTCATTCTTCCGAGCCGACTTGAAAAGTATGTGAACATCACAAGTGAAGAAGATTACTCCAACCTTACAATGAAAGGTCGTGAGCGTGGTATTCGCAAATTGATGAGTATCAATCTGCTCAAATGACTTGAAAGTTCGGTAAACTCTTTCCGTTTGTCGCTAAATCGCATTCTCGGCTTCATTTCGGCTACTGTCGCTAAAATCGACACTATGAGCCGTAATGGTGGTAATATCTATGTTGATGAACACGACTTCGAGGGGCTTGACCTTGACGAGCAAGAAGACATTTTCATCGGTGGCAAGAAAACACAAATTGCCCTCGAGGATATGGACTATATCGCTTGGAAGAAATATCTTGACAAGGATATCGAAACACTCCGTTTGCTTCTCCTTATGCTTGCTGATATTACCCCCGAACACGATAGCAAACTCTTGCAACTTATCGACGACTTGCGTCATAAGTTTGCAAATCCTATAAACGGCGACAATAAAAAGGTAATCATATTCACAGCGTTCTCCGATACTGCCGAATATCTTTACGAAAACCTTGCCGACCGCATTAAGGAGAAATGCAATCTTCACACAGCTCTCATTACAGGTAGTTCCGACGCGAAAAGTACGGTGCGACTTCGCAATCGTCAAAAACTCGACTTCAATACTCTGCTCACCCTCTTCTCTCCAGTATCAAAAGAGAAAGAGGCTTTATTGCCTACTGTGAGCGAAGAGATTGATGTGCTTATCGCTACCGACTGTATCAGTGAGGGGCAAAACTTGCAAGACTGCGACTTCCTTATCAACTACGATATTCACTGGAATCCTGTTCGTATTATCCAACGCTTCGGGCGTATCGACCGTATCGGTTCACGCAACGAGGTTATCCAGCTTGTAAACTATTGGCCGGATATGGACCTCGACGAATATATCGACCTCAAAGGGCGTGTCGAGGCTCGTATGAAAGTGTCGGTTATGACATCGACAGGAGATGACAACCCTATATCACCCGAAGAAAAAGGTGACCTTGAATATCGTCGCTCACAACTCAAACGCTTGCAAGAGGAAGTGGTGGATATTGAGGAAATGAACACAGGTATCTCGATAATGGATTTGGGACTTAATGAGTTTCGTCTTGACTTGCTCGCTTATATGCAGGATAACCCCAATATCGAGCATACTCCTTTCGGTCTGCATGCTGTTGTTCCTACTTCGCCTGACTGCCCTCCCGGTGTGGTCTATGTGTTGAAGAACAGAAATAACAATGTGAATATCGACCGCAAAAATCGTCTGCACCCATTCTATATGGTCTATATCTCCGATGATAGCGAAGTGGTGGTTAATCATCTTGCTCCAAAGGAACTGCTTGACCGTTTGCGTTTCCTTTGTAAAGGAAAATCATCGCACGATAAAGAACTCTGCAAGGAGTTCAATCGCATAACTCGCGACGGAAAGAATATGTGTCATTATTCCGACTTGCTTGGCGAAGCTATCGCTTCTATCATCACTACAAAGGAAGAAAGCGACATCGATTCTTTCCTTGGTGGTGCCACAGGCTCACTCTTTACTGAGGAGATTAAGGGGCTTGATGATTTTGAATTGATATGTTTTTTGGTTATAAAATAGGAGTATGAGAAGTATTACAGAGGAAGAGCAAAAAGTTATAAAAAAACTCATTGAATGGCAATCAAATGGGCAAAGTATTAAATTGGGCGAAGTCCTGCTAAAACTTTATCCAATTGAATACATTAAGCCGTCTGATAAAGAAGGTGATTTTTATAGACATGCCCTTGAAATTTCTTATGATTATAATAACACATCGTCATCTAAGATTCTTGAAGCAATAAATATTATCGACTTACTTATAAAGAAGGATTATTTGATAGCAAAAGAATTCTATGCAGATAACATTATAGGAGAGAAAAAAACAGATTGCGGTCTTCCTAAAATGAACCATATTTCAAATAAAACACGTTATGTTGAAACCACATTGATGAACTACTATAGTTACGATTTGTGGAACATGCTTAACAGCTATTATTATGTTACAAATAGTCTTATTGATTTTGCAAAAGATTTTAAGACTGTTGAACAACGTAGGCATAGTTGCACTACCCGTATTAGTGTTGCTGCAATTGTTGTATCTATTCTTATTGGTATAGCTTCTCCTTTCATAAGTAAATGTATCGCTGAAAAATCAGATAAAGAACGTTTAGAGCAAGTAATTTCTGCCATCAAGGAACAAAAATCTATCTCTATAGATAAGTTCCCTGATATAATCCCCGATACCCTCAACATAAGGGTTACTGATGCCTCTGACAAGCAGCCGATAAACTTGAATGTAACAGTAAAGGAAAATCAACCAACAAAGTTACAATAACCATGTACGGCCTACCACAGACAACAGAAGTTCGGAAGCAGTTGCCCAAGAAGGCAATCTATGCGAAGTTTGAGTTGAAGCCCTCGCAACGCGAGAGTTTCGATGCAGACATTGCACGTATAGATATTGTGGCTGTCGTTTCGCCCTCTACCGTTCCGGCAGTCGCTCCGGGAGAAAATATCAAGGAGTTTTATGTGCTTGCCGTGCAACTCAAGCGAAAGGATTATGATGCAAAAAACATCGCTTTATTGTCGCGTCTTATCCCTCAAAAAATGGTTATAGCTTTGCACTTTGAGGAACAAGTGCAGTTCGCAATTAATCACACTCGGTTAATTACATCAAAATGGCAAATCCTAACTCCTAATTCCTCATACCTAATTCTTCAAGGTTTAACCTTGGATTCAGTATGGGATAACATTGTAATCTCTATTGGAGATATACATGTGGAACAAGGTAAATCAGTTGCTGAACAAATTATTGCACTACCAAAACTAGAACTTATTGACATTGATAAGTTTTTATACAGACCATTTAATGAAGAAACATTGCTTGGTGGAATTTTAACAAAAGGCACTCAAGAAGATAGAGATGTATTGTTCTTGATTTTAGATGCTTTTGTTGAACGTTCAGCAAGATTATCTTGTGCAATTATTAGTGCTGCTGTAATTAAAAGCGGAAAAGGCACAAAACCTTCATTGCCTGTTTGTATTTCTTGTGATGGAACAACTTTCTTTAAAACTCATAATCTTCAACCAAGATTACGGGGCTATTTGAACGAAGTTTTAACTGTTCAAAGAAACCTTTATTTTGATATTGTTGCAATTGATACACCTATTACAAAAGGTGCTGCTGTTGCTGCTGTATAATTATTGACTTGAAAATAGAGTAAAGATATACTGTAAAAAGAAGTATATCTTTACTTTGATAATTAGGAGATTTTGTGGCACGTACTAAAAGTTTAGGAAAAACAATACTTTTATTATTTTTAGTAATTATTCTCATTTTAATTGGTTTGTTATGGTTTGATTATCTTGGAGTAATAAATGCAAAAAATCTATTTGCACCTGTGTACAAACTTTTTGGATTAACACCTCAAACTTCAACTACAATAACACAAAATAATCCTGAACTTATGTCTAATTTAGATGACGATAGAATTGAAAAACGCCTTGAAGCATTAGAAATTCGTGCTCAAGAATTGGATAAGCGGGAAGAAGAATTAAAAAAGCTAGAAGAACAAAATCTACAAATTTCTCAAGAATTAGATGATTTAAGAAAATCTCAAGAAGAAAGAGAAAAAACATTCAACAATACGGTAAAAAAGTACGATGATAGAGAAGTAAACATCGTGCAAAATGCAAAAAATTTAACAGGAATGCCACCTGAAAACGCAGTTGCAATTCTTAACGCAATGGAAGATCAAGATGTTATTGATACGTTGCGCAAAGTAGAAGAAATTGCTCAGGAAGAAGGAACTATGTCTATGGTTGCTTATTGGCTTTCCTTAATGCCTGCTGACCGTGTTGCTACAATTCAGCGAAAAATGGTTAGTAAGCCAAAAACTTTGCAATAAAAATTTTTTTCACGGTGTTTCCATTTCAGGAGGTTAGCCATGCAGGCATTGAACCTTCGTCCTGAACCGGTAGCACCACAAATCAATGCTACAGAACAAAGAACATCTCAAGGAGCGAGTCGTTCAAGTCAGGACGAATCTTCATTTGAAGTTGCATTAAAAAAGGCTCAAAAAGAATTAGATGATGAAAAACTATCATCTGAAAAAACTGAAACTGCCGAAGAAAATGTAACAACAAAAACCACGGAAGGAAACAAAACAAATATTTCTCAAGAAGTTGAAGAGCAACCTTCAGTAGAAAATTCTGAAACTTTGTTTGTAAAAAATTCAAAGACTTTAGAAAATGAAGAATTGAATTTAATTTCAGAAGAAATTTCAGAAAATTTAGAAGGGCAATCTGAAGAATTAAATCTTTTGTTGAATCAAAAATTAAATTCTTCTGAAGAAGTTTCAAAAATTGATGAAATGCTCAAAAAAACTTCTAAAAAACTTGAAAACAAAAATTTATCTCTAAAAGAAACTAAAGAGATTGATTTATCAGCGATAATTCAAAATTCATCAAATAAAAAAATAAAAATTGATGAAGAAAAAGAAGAACTTTTAGATGATAAATTGTCTACTCAAGAATTATTGAATTCTATTTTGACAGGAAAAACTGAATTAACAGAAAAAACTGATATTCAAAATATTTCAGTGTTGGCACAGGATGTTTCTGCAGAAGTAACAAATGAATTTGCTAAGGCAGAATCTGTAAAAACTGAAAAAAAACAACCAGTAATTTCTGTTATTGATGAAAGAACTGTAACTTCAGAAGGAAAAGAACAAGGAAATTTTGTTACAAGTATAACTCAAACAGGTGATAATTCGGCACAAATGTCAATGAATCTTGCACCTAATGCTCAACAAAATATTCAGTTTGATGGAATTGTAAATCAAGCTGCAACTCAAAAAACAGACTTTTCTTCAATGTTGTCATCAGAAATTCAAAATAATGCTTATGAATTTGTAAAAGCAGGTTCAATGGTTCTAAAAGATAATAAAAGTGGAACTATAAATTTGATTTTACATCCTGATGAATTGGGTAGTGTTAAGATTCAATTAGAACTTTCCGACAAACTTATTGCAGGAAAAATTGTAGTTGCAACAAAAGAAGCTTACGAGGCTTTCAATTCAAGTTTGAATTCTTTGAAAGAAGCCTTTAATGCAAGTGGATTTGAAAGTTCAAATTTTGATTTATCCTGGTCTGGACAAGAATCTTCATCAAATCAAGATGAAACTAAAAATTCTTACGGATTTTATTATGAAAAAAATCTTACTGAAGTTGTTGAAGATTCCTATGGAATGGAACTGGTTAGAGATACCATCATGTATGGTTCATCTTTAATAAATATGATGGCATAAAAATAAAATTTTTTACAAAAGTTTTTTTTTAGGTTGTCGATAAGTAATGTACAAGAGATTTTATTTTTGAGGGTGTGTTATGGAAATTAATACTACAATGAGTGCAACAGAAAAGTTACAAACACAAAACGCTGTAAACTCATTCAACAAAAGTATTGCAGTAAACGGACGTACAGCAAGTCAGGAATTGGGCAAGGATGATTTTTTGAAATTGTTATTAGCACAACTTGCTAACCAGGATCCAACAAGTCCTATGGAAAATACTCAGTTTATTGCTCAGATGGCACAGTTCTCATCTCTTGAGCAAATGACAAATATGAGTAATGAATTTACAAAGTTGGCAACAATGCTAAATTCATCAGAAGCAGTAACTGTTATCGGAAAAACTGTAGATATCGATGTTTCTGGGCAATTAGTAAGTGGTGTAGTTGATGGTGCAACAAGAGGAGCTAATCCTCAAGTTGAAGTAAATGGCATGTTGTATGACATGGCTCAAGTTCAAAGAGTATACTAAGCAAAAGAGGATATAGATTATGATGAGATCACTTTACGCCGGTGTTTCCGGTATGCAAAATCACCAAACAAGACTTGATGTAATTGGTAACAACGTTGCTAATGTTAACACAACAGGTTTTAAAAGAGGTCGTGTTAATTTTCAAGACATGATTTCTCAACAAATGTCTGGAGCAGCTAGTCCTACAACTGAAGTTGGTGGTGTTAACCCAAAAGAAGTTGGACTTGGTGTTACAGTTGCAGCTATCGACACAGTTTTTACACAAGGTAACTTACAAACAACTGGTGTTTCAACTGATGTTGCAATTCAAGGTAACGGATTTTTCGTTATGAAAAATGGTGAAGAATCTTTTTACACAAGAGCAGGTGCTTTTAGTCTTGATAGCGAAGGAACTTTGGTAAATCCTGCAAATGGTATGCGTGTTCAAGGTTGGATGGCAGATGAAATTAACGGACAGATGGTTTTACAAACTGCTGGAAGTACAGAAGATCTTATCATTCCTGTAGGTTCAAAAGATCCTGCAAAAGCAACTGAAAATGTAAATTTTGCTTGTAACTTAAATAAAAACACTCCAGAAATTTTAGAAGGTGCAAGTCCTGAAGATATTGCTCGTGGAACTTGGTCTACAGAACAAAAAATCTACGACAGTTTTGGAAACGAACATATGCTCAATGTTTCATTTACAAGAGTAGTTGGAAATCCAAATCAATGGCAAGCAACAGTTGTTGTTGATCCTGATATGGCAGAAGAATCACAAACTCGTGTTGGACTAAACACAACTGATGGACAAGAAAATACATTCTTTATTAATTTTGATAACACAGGAACATTGCAATCTGTAACAGATTCAGCTGGAAATCTTACAAATCCAGAAGGACAAATTGTTTTGCAAACATCATTTAATGTAATTGGTGCAAATCCTGATGAAGATGGAAATCCTACACGTCAAACATTAAATATCAATCTTGGAACTATCGGAAGTCAAAAAAATACAATCACACAAAGTGCATCTTCAAGTTCTACAAAGGCTTTCTATCAAGATGGATACACAATGGGATATCTTGATAATTTCAAAATTGATTCAAGTGGAATTATCACAGGTGTTTACTCAAACGGAACAAACAGAACTATCGGACAAATTGCTTTAGCAACATTTGCTAATCAAGGTGGTTTGGAAAAAGCTGGAGATAACACTTATGTAGAATCAAATAACTCTGGTATGGCAAATATTGGAACATCAGGAATTGCTGGAAAAGGTTCAATGCTTGCTGGAGCTTTGGAAATGTCAAACGTTGACCTTACAGAACAATTTACAGATATGATTGTTACTCAACGAGGTTTCCAAGCAAGTTCAAAAACAATTCAAACTGCTGATACTTTGTTAGATACAGTTATGAGTTTGAAACGATAATATAATAAAATCTTAAGTTGATAAAAGGGCGTGGTTTATGTATAATCTTACAAAAATCACGCTTTTTTTATTTTAAATTTGAAGGTATAATTTATGTATTTTTCTTGCATACGACATGGTAGAACTCAAATGAATGTTGAAGATTTAGTTTGTGGAGTTACAGATATTCCTTTAGTTGAACTTGGTGTTCAGCAAGCTAAAAACGCCTCAGAAGATATTTATAAAAAAATTCAAAATGGTGAACTTCCTAAAATTGATTTAATACTTTCTTCTCCATTGTTACGAGCCCAACAAACAGCCCAGATTATTGCAGAAAAACTAAATCTTACTTATCAGATTGAAGAAAGACTTACCGAACAAAATTACGGAAAAATGGAAGGTTGTAGTCGCTTTGATGAAAAATATTTAGCAATTCGTAGTCAGTTTGCTGTAAAATATCCAGAAGGCGAATCTATGTTGGATGTTGCTCAGCGAGTTTACAATTTTATTGATGAAGTTAAAAAAAAATACTCAAAATTCAATCATATTCTATTTGTTTGTCATGGCGGTACAATTAGGCTTATCAACACATATTTTAAAGATTTTTCTAATCAAGAATTTGCAGATTTTAGAGCAGAAAATTGCCAAATTCAAACTTTTGAATTGTAAAGATAAAATAACTATTAAAAAAATAATTTTTATGAATTTTATTTTTTTTATAAATTTTGCAAAGTAATTTTCCGATATATAAATGAGTAGAAATGTGCATAAATTGTGCAAAACTACTTGACTTGTAACGAATTAGCGTAGAAAATAGAAGAATGATAGAAGTTGTTCGTCTTGACGGTAAACATTACTGGATAAATCCTCATCAGATTGAATGTATAGAACAAAATCCTGATGTAACCCTAGTGATGCTTTCTGGGAAAAAATTAATTGTACGCAATTCACCAGAAGAAATTATTAACAGTATCGTTGAGTATCGAAAACGTATCGGTGGATTTAAAAACGAACTGTAGACTTTCTTATATTTGATTTTGGGAGGAAATTCAAGTGGATATAGCTACAATATTGGGTCTTATAGGTGGAGCCGTTTGTATTGTAATGTCAGTTTTAACATCAGGTGGTACTCTTGGTGGAATTATTGATGTTCCTTCAATTATCTTCGTTTTTGGTGGATCTTTCTTTGCTTTGTTTATTGCTTATCCAATGTCAGCTGTTTTAGGTATTTTCCCAATTATGGGACGTTCTTTTAAAATACCTAATTTTAGTGAAAAAACTCTTGTTCAAGACATGGTTACATTGTCAGAAAAAGCTCGTCGTGAAGGTATTCTTGCTTTGGAAGAAGGACTTGAAGATTTGTCTGATGATTTTATGAAGAATGGACTACGTTTAGTTGTAGACGGTACTGATGGTGTTATTATTCGTGGTATTATGGAAAGTGAATTAAATCAAATTGAAAGTAGACACTTAGATTGGATTAATATTATTGTTGCCTGGGCAGGACTTGCTCCTGGATATGGTATGATGGGTACCGTTATTGGTCTTATTGGTATGTTGCGTAACTTGGAAGATAAATCTTCACTTGGTCCAAACATGGCGGTTGCTCTTGTTACAACCTTGTATGGTTCGCTTATTGCCAACTGGATTATGACTCCTATTGCGACAAAATTAGCGGCTCATAACTCCACAGAGATTAGAACAAAAGAAATGATTATCGAAGGTGTTTTATCAATTCAAGCTGGTGATAACCCTCGTATTTTGGCAATGAAACTTTTGACATATCTTGATCCTAAATCAAGAAAAGCTATTGAAGCTGATGTTCTAAAGGACTAAGTTGAGGAATTTATGGGAAAAAAAGAGCCTAAAAAGGCATCACAGGAATGGTTGACTACATACGGTGATATGATTACTCTTATGCTTTGCTTCTTCGTTATGCTTTATAATCCGACAGAAGCAGATCCTGTGCAAATGGCTATGATGACAGCTTCTTTGCAAACAGATTCTGTTTCAGGTGGTATGTCTGCAACTTCAGGTCGTTTAGCTGATTTAGGAAATAATATAAACAGTTTACCTTCTCTTGAAAAAGGTAAAAATTTAGGAACTGCAAAAAAGAAGGCTGTAAGTTTATTTGCACCTGATAGAAAATCTACAAGAATTACAATTACGAGTGATGAACGTGGATTGGTTATAACTTTAGCGGCAGATGCATTTTTTGCAGAAAATAGTGCAGAGTTAAATATCGAGGAAACTCGGGATACTCTTTTAAGAATTGCACAATTTCTATCAATGCCTGAATTGGCAGGTAGAAAATTTAGAATTGAAGGTCACACAGATTCTACAACTGCGGATTCAACTAAGTGGCCAAGTAACTGGGAATTATCTTCCGCTAGGGCAGTGAATGTTTTGCATTATCTATCAGATTTTGGAATTGATGAAAGTCAATTTTCTGTAGCTGGATACGCAGATAATCAACCAAGACATTCTAACGATACACCAGATGGAAGAGCATATAATCGTCGAGTTGATATAATTATTCTGGACGAAGGTCATTTTTAATGATATTATATTTTTTATAAATAAGGAAGGTTTTTATGGCTGATGAAGATACAGATTTAGATGACAATGATATTGGGATGTCTTCTTCAAATGACAAAAAGAAAGGAAAGGGAATGGGAGGTTTACTTCCAACTCTTTTGAAATGGATTGCTATTGTTATTGGTGCAATAATTCTTATTGTAACAGTTGTTATTATTACAATGAAAGTTATGGGAACAAATAATACAGCAACAGTTGCCGTTCCTATTTCTCCTGAATACACAACAAAAAGGGAATCTCTTTCATGGTATAACTCAATTGGTCAAATAAGAACTAAAACATGTGATGAAATTCCTGCGATTGTTAATGTTGAAGTTGTTTTAGGGTACAAACTCGATGATAAAACAACAGCAACAGAAATTACTCAACGTCAGATTGAAATAAAAGACTTTTTGCGCCGATATTTTACAGGGAAAACTTCTGTAGAATTGAGACCAAATAATGAGGCAAAATTGCAAATGGAAATTCGCAATACCATTAATGATGATATTTTAAGTATTTCACGCATCAAAGATGTAAAATTTTTACAACTTGATGTACATGAACAATAAATTAAGGGTGAATAATGAACGAAGTTCTGTCACAAGATGAAATAGATCAGTTACTCCAGGCGATTTCTTCCGGTGAGCCGGAAGTAGAGGATTATACTCCCGTAAATGATACTCGAAAGATAAAAATTTACGATTTTAAACGTCCTGATAAGTTCTCAAAAGAACAGATTCGTACAGTGTCTATTATGCATGAAACTTTTGCACGTTTAACAACAACTAGTCTTTCGGCACAACTTCGTAGTATGGTTCAAGTACATGTTGCCTCTGTAGACCAGTTAACTTATGAGGAATTTATTCGTTCTATTCCAACTCCTACAACTTTAGCTGTTATTAATATGGATCCTCTTAAAGGAAATGCAATTTTGGAAATTGATCCTGCGATTACTTTTTCTATGATTGATCGTCTTTTTGGAGGAACTGGTCAAGGAACAAAAGTTCAGCGTGATTTGACTGATATTGAACAATCTGTAATGGAAGGTATTATTGTTCGTATTCTTGCAAATATGCGAGAAGCTTGGACTCAGGTAATTGACTTACGACCAAGACTTGGGCAAATCGAGACAAACCCTCAGTTTGCTCAAATTGTACCTCCATCAGAAATGGTTGTTCTTGTTACATTAGAAACAAAAGTAGGGGAAGAAGAAGGAATGATGAACTTCTGTATTCCCTATATTACAATTGAACCAATTATTTCAAAACTTTCTTCACAATTCTGGTTTTCCTCTGTGCGAAGAAGTTCAACAACACAATATAGTGGGGTTTTGCAAGAAAAACTTTCTACTGTTGAAATGGATGTTGTTGCTGAAATTGGTTCTATAAATTTACCTATTTATGATGTTTTAAATTTAAGAGTTGGGGATACTATCCGATTATCTAATGTGAAGGTTGGTGATCCTTTAACATTGAGTGTTGGTAATAAAGAAAAGTTTTTTTGTCAACCTGGAGTTATCGGAAAAAAGATGGCTGTTCAAGTTATAGGAAAAATCGACCAGACCGAATCTGAAGAATACGAAGAATTATCTGTAGAAGGAGATGAAACATATGAGTGATGGTGCAATTTCACAAGAAGAAATAGATGCTTTGTTGGCAGGCGTAGATATGGGTGGAATAAATTCTACAGGAATTTCTTCACCTGCTTCTTCTGCAAAGTTGGATCTTTCTTATCTAAAAGATATTGCTGAAAAAAATGCAGAAGCATTGGCTTCTAGTTTGGAAACGATGACAGGTGCTCAAATTAAAGTTGATGAAACTGTTCTTGAAACTGTGGATAGAGATCAGACTTTAAGAAAAATTCCTGAAATGGTTGTTGCAATTACAGCTGATTTTAGTGAAGGTTTGTATGGTAGTCATTTATTTATTCTTGCTCCAGAACTAACTCAAAAATTGGCTGGTTTAATAAATAAAGAAGATTCTCCTGAAATTGATGGAATGTCGCTTTCTGTTGTTTCTGAAGTTGTATCTCAACATACAGGAAATGAAATTACAAATATTAGTAATACAGGTAAATTTCCTGGTTTAGCTTGTAATCCTGCTGAAGCTAATCATATACCAAAAGCAATGGTACATTTCCCACAAGGAGCCTTTGTTCTTTTTTCTTATCCACTAACTATAGATGGCTCTGTTTATACTTTATGGGAAATTATGGGAGAAGAAGTTGCTAAAAGTTTAATTGTTGCTTTTGGAGGAGGTCAAACAGAAGCTCCTAAGGTTGATAATACTTTTGCACAACAAACTTCTATGCCTAATAATGCAAGTATGGGACAGGCTGGAATGCCTAATATGCAAATGGGTGGAATGTCTATGGGAATGCAAGGAATGCCAATGGGTATGCAAGGTATGCCAATGGGAATGCCTAATATGCAAATGGGTATGCCTGCTCAAATGGGTATGTCAATGCAAATGCCAATGAATACACCAAATGTTCAAAGTGTACAATATCCAATGTTGCAAAATGGTGCAGTTGGACTGGAACAAGGAAATATCGGTCTTATCATGGATGTTTTCATGGAAATGACTGTAGAACTTGGCCGAACTAAGAAACTTATTAAAGATATTCTTGGTATGGGTGAAGGTACTATTATCGAACTTGACAAACTTGCTGGTGAGCCTGTAGATATTCTTGTAAATCACAAACCAATTGCAAAGGGAGAAGTTGTTGTTATCGATGAAAACTTTGGTGTTCGTGTAACAGAAATTCTTTCTTCCATGGAGCGATTAACAGATTCTCAATAATATTTCTTTTGGGTGGGGGAATTATTACGAAAACTTTATCTATCAAAATCATTTTTGTAGGATTATTTATCCTATTTTGTGGCGGAGTTGTATTTTCACAAGAAACTTCTGTTTCAAATGCTGTTTCTAGTAAAGAACAAGAATTAGAAATGGTAATTTCTACAGATGAAGAAGCTTTTGAGCAGCAAAGTTCAAGCACAGGATGGCTTTTTGTAAGAATGATTCTTGTGTTACTAATCGTAGTAGCCTGTATTTACGGCGTTTTTTATTTTGTTAAGAAAAATACAAACACAGATAATCAAACAGATGCATTTTTGAAAAAAGTTGCTTCTATAAATCTTGCCCCAGGAAAATCTGTTCAAGTTGTTACTATTCAAAATCACTGTTATGTTTTAGGTGTTTCTGATTCATCAGTTCAGTTAATAAGTGAATTAGATGATAAAGATTTAATCGATGCAATGAATTTAAAAGCAGATTCGGAACCAACAGGAAAAGTTAAAGATTTTGCAACAATGCTTGCAAATGCAATGGGTGTGAAAAAGAAATCTTTTGAAGACTCAGTTTCAGATTCTGTTCAAAATATGAAAGAACAATCTGATAGATTAAAGCGTTCATCTCTTATGGAGAAAAATGATGAAGAGTAGAATTGCTTTTTTATTAGCTATTTCTGTTTTGATTTTATTTCCTTCAAATTTATTTTCCCAAAGTTTTCCTCAAGGTTCAACTGAAGGAACTATGCAAATGTCAGGAACTGTAAATGATATTGATTTACCTATAGTTGATTTATCAATTAGACAGCCTGAAACTGGACAAGAAGTTGCATTTTCTGTTCAAACTTTGTTGCTTTTAACAATACTTTCACTTGCTCCTAGTATTTTAATCTTAGTTACTTGTTTTTTAAGGTTTTCTATCGTTCTTGATTTTATTAAAAGAGCCTTGTCTTTACAGCAAGTTCCACCTACAACAGTTCTAAATGGAATTGCATTTTTTATGACAATTTTTATTATGTGGTCAACTTTTACACAAATCTATGATAATTCATTTAAACCTTTAGCCGATGGACAAATTTCTTTAGAACAAGCTTACACAGAAGCAGAAGCTCCTTTAAGAATTTTTATGTTTAAGCAAATGGCAAATGATACAGATTCAATTTCTCTTTTTATGTCCATGGCAAAATTACCAAAACCTCAAACTTTAGCAGATGTTCCAACTTATGTTTTGATTCCAGCCTACATTTTGCATGAATTAACAGTTGCATTTAAAATAGGTATTTTATTATATATTCCGTTTATCGTAATTGATATGGTTATTGCAAGTATTTTGATGGCAATGGGTATGATTATGTTGCCTCCTGTACAGATTTCTATGCCATTCAAATTGATGATTTTTGTTCTTGTTGATGGTTGGGGATTGTTAACTCAACAATTGTTTAATTCAATCTTGTAAAAGGTGGTAAATTATGACTATTGGAAATTTAGTTACATTGATGCGAGATGGAATTTTTCAAGTTTTAATAATGATTGCTCCAGTTTTAGGTGTTGCTTTGGTTGTTGGTTTGATAATTGCAATTTTTCAAGCAGTAACTTCAATTCAAGAGCAAACTTTAACAACTGTTCCAAAGATTTTTGCTATTTTAGCAATATTGGCTCTTTTGGGAGGATGGATGTTTTCTTCTATGAGAGATTATACAGTACAAATTTTTCAAATGATTCCACAACTTGTAAGGTAAGTACAAAGTAAGGAAATTAATTAATGTTAAATGAAATTGTACAACGGGCGCCTTTGTTTTTATTAGTTGCTGTTCGTTGTTTTGCATTATTAATGACACTTCCTCTTTTTTCTATGCGAAATGTACCTAGAGTTGCAAAAATTGCTTTAGCTGGATATATGGCTTTTATTGTTTTGCCTTCTGCTTATGGGCAAAGTTGGCAATTAGCAGAATATCATATTGCAAAAGATATTTTTTCTGGTGCTTTTTCATTACATTATATTTTTCTTCTCATTGGTGAAGGTTTAATCGGAGTTATTACCGGATTTTATATTTCTATGATTTTTGCTGCTTTTAGTTCTGCTGGACAGTTTTTTTCATATCAAATGGGCTTTGCTGCTTCTGAAGTTTATGATGCTTTGGCACAAATTGAAAATCCTTTAATGGGTCAATATTTGAATTTGCTTGCTATGTTGCTTTTTATTCAAGTAGATGGATTTCAGGAATTATTTTTAGGTGGAATATTACGAAGTTTTGAGTCATTAAATGCCTTTTCTTTAGTTTTTTATAAAAATGAATTTATTACTTTTTTGCTTACAGGATTAACCGATTTATTTTTTGACGCAATGATGATTTCACTTCCTCTTGTTGGAACTTTATTTTTAATTTCTGTAACAATGGGAATTTTATCCAAAGCCGCTCCTCAGATGAATCTTCTTTCTGAAGGATTGCCTTTAACAATTTTAACTTCATTTTTAATTTTGTTTTTATTGATGCCTGTTATGTGCGATTTCTTTACTCGTTCTTTTGATATTGCTTTTTTTAAGTTTGAAGACTTTTTGAGTCAGGTAAAAAGGAATCCTTTATGATAATAAAAAGTAAAAATGATTATTGTTTAGAACCTTTTTATGAAACTCAACTTGAATCTCAAACTGAATTAATATTTGACTTACAGTGGTTTGCTTCTGCTGAAGAAGAAGGAAGAACAGAAGAACCTTCTGAACATAAATTACGCAAAGCAAGAGAAGAAGGTCGTGTTGCAAAAAGCACCGAGGTAAATGGTGCTTTGGTTTTGTTGTTGCCAGTAATTGCTATAATTATTTTAGCTCCCTGGATTTTTAACTCTTGCGTTGAAATTATCAAATTTTATTTTGATAGATGTGTATCAGCTGAATTAACTGATTCAGTTTTAGTTGCTGCTTTTTACAATTATTTTATAAAATTAGTTTTACCAATTGGACTTACGGCTATGGTTGCAGGTGTGATTGGAAATATCGTTCAAACAAAAGGATTTTTATTTTCAACAAAACCTATAGAACCAAAATTTTCTAAAATCCTTCCTAAATTTGGTCAGTATTTAAAAAAGACAATTTTTTCAATGGAAGGTGCTTTTAATGTTTTTAAATCCTTGTTTAAGGTTGTTATTCTTTTTGTTGCTTCGTATATAATAATTTCTTCAGATTTAGAAACTTTGCTTTCAATGATGGATGTAAGTTTGTGGAGTGGAATTTGTTATATTGCAAAAATGGCTGCAAAGATTTTATTGGTTGCAGCAGTTGTTTTTTTAGGTGTTGCAATTCCAGATTATTTTGTACAAAAAAAGCAATTCATGGAATCAATGAAAATGACAAAACAAGAAGTAAAACAAGAATATAAGGATATGGAAGGAGATCCTCTTGTAAAAAGTCGTTTGCGTCAACAAATGCGCAATTTGCTTTATCAAAATTTACCAAAAGCAGTTTCAGAAGCTGATGTTGTTATAACTAACCCAACTCATTATGCAGTTGCAGTAAAGTATGACAAAGATGTAATGCAAGCACCAATTGTAAATGCTAAAGGTGCAGATGAAATTGCTA
>CALBXN010000019.1 GCA_937890485.1 uncultured Treponema sp. | reverse complement strand
TAAGTCCTTCAACAAATTGTTTAAGCTCTTCGTATGTGAGTGATTTTACAATAAGCTCTTTTACAATACCGTTTTCATCGAGAACAACTATTGAATCAGCAATTTCTTTTGCATTTTCAGGGATTTCAACAGAAATAATATGTTCAAGTTGTTGTTGTTTAAGAACATACATTTTGTTTGTAACAATAAGTCCTTTTGTTGTAACAGTTTTTTCTTCTGTTCCGTAGAATTTGAAATCTGGATTCTTTTCAAGAATTTTGTTTCTCATTCTCATTTTAATCACAGGATCTAAATCTTTTACATCATCAACAAGTGTGTATAATCTTGTAATTGTATCTGTATCATTTTCAAGAAGATAATTTAACAATGTATCATCTTTGAACAATAAATTTTGAATTTGCTTGTTGATTTTTTTGTTTTCTGTTGAGTCACGATGATTTTCAATTTCTTTGTATGTAACATCAATTATGTGAATCATTGCAATAAGTTGTTTTTCGTATGAAATTTTTGTGTCTTTGAACCATTGTTCATCTTGTGACTCTTTGAAGAAGAATATTGCTGCTTCTCTGTAATCTTTGTATTTTTCAAAAGAGTTAATAGCAAGTTTTTTTACTTCTTCTGTATGACCTTCTTTTATTAAAACATCAATCATGTCTTTGCGTAATACGGTTGGGAATAAATTGATGTAAACTTCTGCCCAATTAGGAAGAAGATCTTTAATACATTTAAGATAATCTTCTCTTAAATGTGTGTTTTTTGTATCTTTTAATTCAAGATATAATTTTTGTGGATTTTCTACTACTTCAAAAAGTTGTGCAAATGTATATTGTTGTGGTTGAGCTAAATGTGAATGTTCTGTCATGATTCTTCTTACAACTAAGAATGATGCCATAATTTGTTCATCTACAACGCTAAATGATTTCAAGTAACCTGTAAAGTAATTGAACATATCTGCAAATAAATCTGATTCAGTATTAGCTTCTTTTGCAAATTTCATCAAAATATCTACTCTTGCAAAGAAATTCTTTTGGGCTTTAAATTCGTTTGCTAATTTTTCTTCAGTTGAGATTGCTCTTTCTCTAACATTATACATTGTAATATCGTTAGGATTTACACCAAAAGTAGAATTAGTTTCGATAATTTTTCTTGCTTTTGTGCTCCAACTTGTCCATTCTCCTGTAGAAAGAATAGCAGGAACAAGTTCTGCTTTGATTCGTTTGAAATCACAATTATTACCAAAACTTTTGATAATTGTTTTCAATGCCCATTGAATATCAGTTTTTACGAGTTTAGAAAGTTCATCTTTTGATTTTGTTGCTTTTAAAACCCAAATATGATCTTTTGCAAGTGGTTGAAGTGCATCAACTGCCATTTTTAATGACATTACTTTTACACCAAATTTTTTACCAAAATTGATCGAAATATTGTCATTTTCTACTTTACGAATAATTCCAACTCCCCAAGAGCGATGGAAAACAAAGTTTTTTGCATCAAAGGCAATGTGTTTTTCAAAATCAGAGATTGCTTCAAATACGTTTCTCCAACCTTGGTTTAAGTTTGACACTCTAATATATTCTTCAAGTTGACTATGAGTTGCGTATTTTCCCTTAAAACATTCTACAATTTCTTTTCTTGCCCAAGTATCTTTTTCATCTATAGTTAGAAGAAGTTTTAGAATGTCGATTGCAATGTTCCATTTTTCATTATCTTTATAATAAATATATAGTTCTTGCATTAGCAATGCACTTTTGTCTTCACTAATTGTTTTTGCAATTTTTCTTTGAACAAGATAGAAAAAATCAATTTCTTCTGGGATTAATTTTACAAGAATTGACCAAATTTCTTTAATTTGGTTTCCTGATTTTTTTGCAACATATCTAAGTAATGCTTTTTTGTAATAATCAATTGATTCTTCTGTTTTCCCTTCTGCTTCATAGTGTTCTGCAAGAAGTTTTGCTATGTCAGCTTCTTCGTAATCTAATTTTACGATTGTTTCATAGATTTCCCATATTTTTTCATTATTTTCTTCTTTGTAGCATTCTGCTAAAGTTCTTAAAGCGAATTTATTTGTTTCATCTTCTGCAAGGATGTTTTCACATAGATAAATAACAATCGGTGTTTTATGATTATCTTGAAAAATTGTTACAAGAGTAATGATTGAAGAATTGTCTAGTGTTCTTTTTTTTAGACCTAACATTCCTGATAAATACAAGGCAATAATACTGTTTTTGGTATGAGATAAGTGTTCTTCACAAATTGCTTTTACCTCATCTATACAGTTGCTTTGTACAGCTTCTTCAACTTTTGTAGCTAGTTCTATTAAGTTGTTTTTTGTGTAGTTTGAAATAGTGGCTCTTGTCCATTTTTCTTCATTTAGCATTTCTTGTACAGATTTTATCAATGTTTCTGACATAAATTCTCCTATCACTGAACCTAAACTGTATACCTTTCGTAAATGTCTATATTCAGTAGTTTTATTTTTAGCAAAATTTCGTTTATTTTAGCTCGATCTTCATGTATTGTTACATAGTGATCAATAAGCCAAAAATAATTATTTATTAGTCTAGGAATGATTAATAACGGATCGACGCCCGTATCTTTCAATTCTGTTTCAAGTGCATAGATGTTTTGCTTTAATTTTCCTGCCTCAAGAGCTCTTAGTTCTCTTTTTACATTAAGAACTCCTAGTAAAACTCCTTCTACAGGAAACCATTCTGCAGCAATTTCTCCTTTTTTTCCGGTTTTTAGAATTTCAGCATAAAGACTGCAAAAAAGTTCTGATTCCAAAAAAGAAATATCAATATCTTGAGGATTTATAAAAAATGCCTCTCTGAATAGCACTTTGGAAGTTCTTTCTTCTCCACAAAGAGCATAACAATCTGCCATTTCTGCCAAAATTGAAGCTTTTTCTGGATTTACTAAATTTGCTTTGCTAAGAGAATTTAAGGCTTTTTCATAATCACCTAGAAGTTTGTGACATAAACCTATTCTGCTAAAGATAAGACCTTTATCAATAGTAGCATTCTCTTCTGAAAGTTGTTGAAAAATATTTAGAACCTGTGTAAAAATTCCTTTTTTTATAGAATAGACACATTGTTCATATTTTGATTTTTCTTCTCCAAATAGTGATAAAAAATCCTTCCAATATAGAATTAATTGTTCACCTTTTTGAAATAAACTTGTTATTCCTGAGATGTGATTAAATCTTTCACACCAAAAACTTGTACATTTTAAACTGAACAAAATTTCTGGATTTTCAAGATCTCCTATAAGCGCAGTACTCAAAATTTCTTTTGCTGATAAAGGATCTGCATTTTTGAGTAAATTATAAGCTTGTTTTATCTCGTTCTCTGATGGTGAACTCATAATCGTACATACTATTATACTGAAATATAAGGTTTAGTCAATTAAGTTATAAAAAATAGGTAAAAAAGGGCAATATATATACTGTTTTTTTATTTTTTAGTCAATATGTTTTTTGCTGAATTTTTTTAAAATAATTTTTTATATTTATACTGTACAATATTCCTCTTGTTTGTTACTATATAATAATGTTAGATTTTCCTGTTTTAGCGCCATCATTATTGTCTGCAAATTTTGCAAATTTAGGTGCAGATATAAAGAAAATTGAAGAGTCTGGAGCATCTTTAGTTCATATTGATGTTATGGATGGAATTTTTGTGCCTCAAATTTCTTTTGGACAACCTGTTGTAAGTTCTATAAGAAAGTGTACAAATTTACCTTTTGATGTACATCTAATGATTGAACATCCTGAAAACCAAATAGATACTTTTGTTGAAGCAGGGGCAAATTGTATAACATTTCATTATGAAGCTAGTGTTCATCATCACAGGATAGTTCAAAAGATAAAGGAATCTGGAATAAAAGCTGGAATTAGTATAGTGCCTTCAACTTCAGTAGAAACAATTAAGGAAATTTTACCTTATGTGGATTTAGTTTTGGTTATGACAGTAAATCCTGGTTATGGTGGACAAAAACTTATTCCAGAATGTTTAAAAAAGATAATTCAATTAAAAAAAATTCGCCAAGAAAATGATTTTGGGTATATAATATCAGTTGATGGTGGAGTTAACGATAAAACTCTAGCCTCTGTAATTGATGCAGGTGCAGAAGTGATAGTTTCGGGTTCATCTTTCTTTTCTGGAAGTTTAAACTGGAATGGAAAATTCTGTGCTGATGTGTGGAGTAATAAATGAAAAAAAATATAGTTCTTTTTTTTATAACTTTTTTATTCGCTTGTTCTTTTTTATCAGCACAAGCAACTACAAATGATTATCTTGCTCAAGGATTACAAGCCTACAAAGATGGTAATTGGGAATCTGCAATTTTATTATTAAAGAATGCTGTTTCTTTACCTGAATCTTCAACTCCAGAAGTTTTGTATGTTTTAGTAATGTCCGAAATGTTTAACGGAAACTATGATGATGTACTAAAAGATGGACAAACCTTCTGTGATTTATATCCTGATAGTGAATATAAAATTTATGTTGATTATCAAATGGGAAGAGCCTTGCATTATAAGGGTAAATATGTAGAATCAATTTCTCTTTTGCAAAAATTTTGTGCAGAAAATGAAGAAAATGAACTTTTTTCATCAGCTTTATTTTGGATGGCTGAATCTTTTTATGCTTCATATTATTTTGATGAAGCAAAAGGTCTTTATGAAAGAGTTGTTACTGATTTTCCAAATTCAGCAAAATATGTAGAAGCTTTGTATCGATTAGATTTAATTGTTCAAAGAGAAAAAGAAGAAAAACTTTTATACTTACTTAAAGTAACTGGCGAAGAATATATTTCCTCAAAAGAAAATTATGATAGACAGATTAAGCAGTACAATACAGAAGAATCTATTGGTTTGAGAAATCAACTTAGAATTGCAAATGAAAATCTTAAAAAAGCACAAGCTGAACTAGAAATCATAAAAACTGAGAATAATTCCTTGGTAGAAAAATTTTCTGAATTAGAGAACTCTTATTCTGAATTACAACTTGTTGTTGAGCAACTTAATGCAGAAAAAGAAGAAAAAAATGCAAAATATTTGGCTGATATAGAAGAATTGAAGAAAAAAGCTCAACTTGTTCAAGATGCCTTAGATTTAGAACTTCAGAAAAATGAAGAAGTTGCTACTGTTGAAGAAAGTCAAGATTCTAATGTTGAAGTAAATAAAGATTCTAATATAGGGGATGAAAATGAAAATAATTAAAAAAATCTTTTTATGTGTTTTGGTTAGTTTTCTAGCCTGTTCTTTTTCTTTTACAAAGGATTTTGATGGGGTTTTTGGGATGTTCAGGTTAGAGCTTCACGAAAAATCTGGAACCTTTACTTTATCAATGTTAGATTCCGAAGGTGAAAGATTTAGACCTGTATTAAATCCTCTTGATAATTCATCAGGTACTCTTTTGTTCTTAAAAGCAGGTTCAAAGGTTTATCCACTTTCAAAATTAGGTGGTGTACCAATAATTCAAAATATGTCAGAAAATAGTGCTACAATAACTTATAGTATAAAAAATGTAGCTGAAGTAAATTTTATTTTTTCATTTGTTGATTCTAAAACAGGTACTTTTACCGAAAATTCAGATTTGGTTGTTATTGATGTTTTGGTAAAAAATTTGAGCAAAAAATCAAGAGTATTTAGTCTTAGGGGAGTGTTTGATACTTTTCTTGGTGAAAAATCTCCAATACATTTTACAACAAATACATTGAATTTATTAAATTCTGAAGCAATATTTAATTCTATGACTGTTGATAAATGGTTAAAGTCTTCTGACGGAAAAAATTCAATCAAGTTTTTGCTTGATGGAGAAACAATCACAGTTCCAGAAAGTGTTGTTGTTGCTAATCGTGATATTTTATCTGTTGATTCTTGGGAACCAAAAATTGTGCCAGGTAGAGGATTTAATTCTTTATTTTCACTAAATAATTCAGCTATTGGAATTACTTGGAATGCATATAAAGTTGCTCCTGAAAAATTATTTGGTATTAGATTTTATATAAGTGCTGCTTCTGATTCAAAAGAACCTGCAGATACAACTTGTTTCTTTTTTTCAAGTGGCAAAGCTTTACAAACTGCTTCTTTCGTTTATGATTCTGATAAATTAAAAGCAGAAGAAGTTATAGAATATGTTGTTTTGTCAACAGATTTAGAAAATGAAGAAGTAGATGATGTGGTTGATTATCCTGCTGAACCTGTGGAGGAAAATATTATTCCTGAAGAATCTGTTCCTGAAGAAGAATCTGATAATACTGATTCTGAGGAACTTTCTGAAAATCCAACTGAAACTGAAGCTGTTTTAGATGAAGAAACTGAAAATCTTGAACAAAATCTTCCTTATGTAGAGATAACACCTGAAAAATTAAATTTGGAATATGTGGAAGAGCTTATAAAAGAAATTGAACAATTAGAGCAAAATCCAGAGTTGTATGATGCTTCAAGAATATTGTATTTACACACAGAACTTGATGCAATTTTAGAAATATTGGAACAATAAATGGCAAAAAATGCTCTTGATAAAGCTCGAAAATACCTAAGAGAACGAAAGTTTTCTGATGTAATAACATTATTAGAGCCTCTTATTCTTGAAGAAGATTATAAATATTCTTTTCAGTTTTATTATTTACTTGGTGTTGCTTGTTTGTATCAAGGTGATATAGGTGGAGCAGAAACTTGGTTCAAAAGTGCTCGCCGAATAAAAATGAATGATGTAAAATTAATCTTAGGACAAGCAGCTATTTTCTTGAAAAAAGGTAAAATATCTCAAGCTATAGAATATTATGTTGATGCAAAAAATTTAGAACCAGATAATCAAAAAATTCAGAAGTATTTAGATTTACTAAAAAAATATAAAGAGCTGATTATTTATGTCGTTTTCGGTGCAGCGACAACTCTCGTAAACCTCATTACATTTAAGGCTTTCAATATGCTTTTGGGCGAGGAGCTTTACCTCGTTTCAAATGTTATTGCGTGGTTTGTATCGGTAGTATTCGCATATATTACCAATAAAATCTGGGTTTTCGAGAGCCGTTCTTGGAATACGAAGGTGCTGGTTAAGGAAATTACATCTTTCTTCGCTGCAAGAGTATTCTCTTTCGGCGTT
>CALBXN010000018.1 GCA_937890485.1 uncultured Treponema sp. | reverse complement strand
CGAAATAAGCATATAAACATTGTTATAATCAAATTTACACTTGCTTTTTTTGTCGAAATTTGTTATAATGATTTTACAACAAACCGTTGGCTTATATAATTATTTTATCAGATTAGGAGAACTGCTTTATGAATAATCCAATTGACGTATTTTTCAGCTATCATACAGATAGTTGTGCTGATCTCGTTCAGGAACTTGCAACTACGTTAGAATCTCCCGACATCAACATAAGCTGTTGGTATGCAAAACGCGATATCAAAGCCACGCAAAATTACACTGCCGTTATACCGCAAGCAATCAAAGAATGTAAACTTTTTGTATTACTATTAAACAAATTTTCAATGAATTCAAATCAAGTAATGCGTGAAGCTAATATTGCAAGCACAAAAACTCCCATAATGATAATCCGCTTAGACGACTGTTCGTTAGAAGACAACTCAATAGTATATATAAGCTCTGCTGCTTCACAAGTAGCGACGATTAACGAATCTAATCGTTCTATTCTCGTTCAAAAAATTTGCGATAATATTATGGAATGGTTTAAAGAAAACGACAAGCGCTTTGCCGAATACAAGGGTTCTGAGGATACAAAATACAAGCCTTCGTGGGATACAAACGAATTAAAATTTTTCGGTGACGAAGGAGAACGTGTACGCATTGACGTGCAGCATCAATTTGTTTACAAATTCGCTAAAGATGAATATGACAAGCTGTTGCCCGACCTCTCCTCCTCAAGCTTTTTAGACATTGGTTGTAACACGGGTGTTCAATCAAAAATGTTTCTTTGGGACAAGACGGTAAAACACTATATCGGTATTGATAGAGAACAGGAAGCCCTCGAGCAAGCAAAGCTTACCTTCCCTGACGGTCATATGTATCTTTGCGATTGCGAAGCCGAAGATTTTTCTGATAAATTGTACGAAATAGAAGAAGAGCTTAACATTTCGGGGTTTGACGTTATAAACGTATCTATGCTTCTTCTCCACACTAAAAATCCGGCTATCTTAATAGATGTACTTTCAAGCCATCTTTCAGAAAACGGAAAGTTAATCATATTAGACATTGATGACGGTTTTAACATCGCATATCCCGATCCGCAAGGAATGTTCGACAAAGCAATCCAGCTTTGCTTTAAAACAGAATATTCAGGATTTAGACATTCGGGAAGAGCTATAAATAAATTTTTAAGCGATACCGAGCTTAACAACATCAAGTTACATAAAATCGGCCTTTCGAGTATTGGAATGTCACGCAAAGAAAAAGATGAATTCTTTGATATCTACTTTTGGTTCGTCTTAGACGATCTGCAAAAAATGTCTGAAGAAAATCCGAACGACAAAATTTTAGCATTGGACTACAAGTGGATGAAGAACAATTACGCAAAAATGAAAAACCAATTCAAATTAGTGCAAAAGAAAAAATTGGAATGGAACAAATTAAGCAAGAATTATTAAGAAAAGTTCCAGAGGATTTTCAAAAACTTACCCTAACACAAAATTTATGTAAAGAAGATGATGTTGTACTTTTAGTTATGCCACAAGATATTCAAGCTCCTAAAGGCAGACTTATTTTGCCACAAGTTCAAATCATCCGGGAATTATTAGATAAAAAATGTAGTGTAATAAGTTGTACCACAGATAAATTTGTTCACACTTTGAACCTTCTTAAAAATCCACCAACTTTGATTATTACAGATTCTCAAGTTTTCAAATTTGTATATGAAAATAAACCAAGTGAATCAAAATTAACTTCTTTTTCAGTTTTACTTGCAGCAAACAAAGGTGATATAAATCAGTTTGTAGAAGGTGCAAAGCAAATTTCAAAATTAACAGAAAAATCGAAAATTTTAATTGCAGAGGCTTGTACTCATGCCCCATTAACAGAAGATATTGGGACAGTAAAAATTCCTAATATGTTAAAAAAATTTGTAGGAAGTGAAATTTCTATCACTCATGTAAATGGAAACGACTTTCCTAAGGATTTATCCCAGTTTGATTTAATAATTCACTGTGGTGCTTGCATGTTCAATCGTTCTTATGTTCTTTCAAGACAAAATCAGGCAGAATTAAGCAAAATTCCCATGACAAACTACGGAATCGCCATCGCATACATGACAGGAATTATGGACAAAATTCAAATCCCTTGATAAGATAAAAATATGAAAACAAGATTTATTTGCTTTTTTTTGATTTTAACGATGATGGGATTTTCATTTGCACAAGAACAAACTGAAAATTCTCAATCTGATATAAAAACTCCAGAAGAACTTCAAAGAGAAGTTTTAAAAAATGAAAAATTCCATGACGAAGAATTTGAAGAATTTGAATTCCCTGAAGAAAGCGAACCAATAAAATTTCTTATCAAAGCTGATGTTTTTTCACCAATTTTTGGAATTGCAGTTTCTGCTATGACTGGTTTTAATTCTGAAGACGCTTTTACTGAAAATGTTAGAACTCCACTTTATTGGGAATTTTTCTTAGAAAAAAAATTCGGTTTAGTTTTAAGTGTGGAAAGCATAAACGCAATTTATTTTCCTACAGCGGTGGGAATTTTAGGTGGAATGACATATTACCCTTTTGGAACCGCTCCAGAAGGAATGTTCATCAAAGGTCTTGCCGGTGGAACTTTGGGAATGTTTTTTAATTTTACAACACAACTAGGGTTGGGCTATCAAATTGTTACAAAAGATAAATTTGTAATGTCCTTTGGAGCGGATTTTGCTTTTTATCCTTCAAAAACAAACTTTTTCTGGATTCCTTCAATATCCGCAGCATTTGGTTGGGCTTTTTAGTTTTTACAAATTTAGTTTGATGGGCGTTTTTCGTGCTTAAAAGTATAACGAGCAAACCATATTTTACTAATAAATCTACTCATAAATGCTTTGAATTTCCATTTTAGAGCCATTATAGAAATGTATTTTCTTCTCGAAATAGATTTTAAACAATGAGCTACAACTTTGTCAGGAGATTTTCCATCTTTTACTACTTTTCTTGCTCCCAAAGAAGCAACATTTGCAAATTCTGTATCAACTGGTCCTGGACATAAAGTTTCTACAAAAATTCCCTTAGGTTCAAGTTCAGCAGCAAGTGCAAGTGAAAAACTGTAAACATAAGCCTTTGTTGCACCATAAACTGCAAAATTTCCTAAAGGTGCAAAAGAAGCAAGGGAAGCAACATTTATTACTAAAGAGCCTTTTGTTAAAAAAGGTAAGGCTTCATAACAAATTCCTGTAAGAGAATAAACATTCAAATCCACCATGCCAAGTTGTCTTTCTAAACTTGTATTTTCAAAAGTTCCGTAGGTTCCATAACCTGCGTTGTTTACAAGAGTGTCAATAATAAAATCTTGATGCAGTTTTTCTTCTTTCAATAAATTTTTGACAAATTCTACTCCATCTTTTCCTGATAAATCCCCTTGTATACAGCGAATTTTTACGGAAGAATTATTTATTTTTATAGATTCATTTAATTTATCAGAAACTTTTTGAAGTTTTTCGATTCGTCTTGCAATCAACCACATTTCATCAAATTCACGAAAATGCAAAAGTTGTTGAGCAAAACAAACTCCCATTCCAGAACTACCACCAGTAATAATACAAATTTTCTTCATAATTTCTCCCATAAACAATCAATAGTGTATCCTTATTTTTTCTAACAGTCAAATACAGGAAAATATTTTTTTACGCAAAAAAAATAATTTTATCTACCAAACTTTTTTTTCAAAATTAAGTATATTTTATTCTAACCTTGTTTTTTATACATAAAATTGTTATATTTAGTTTGTATTCAAATTTTGTTTTGTAAATAGGAAACTTTATGTTAAGACTTGAAAAAATAGAATGGTCAACACCATCAGGAGATAAAATCTTAAATGGAATTGATGCAACTTTTCCAGATAATAAACTTGTAGTAATTACAGGTCCAAATGGTGGAGGAAAAACTACAACTGCAAAAATTATCGCAGGAATAGAAAATCCACAAAGTGGAAAAATCCTCCTTGACGATGAAGATATAACTAATTTAGATATAACAGAACGAGCAAAAAAAGGAATTAGTTTTGCCTTCCAACAGCCTGTAAGATTTAAAGGAATTACTGTTAGAGATTTAATTTCTCTCGCATCCCCTACACCTCTTACTGAAAAAGAAATTTCAGAACTTTTACACAAGGTTGGACTTTGTGCAAGAGATTATCTTGATAGAGAAATAAATTCTGCTTTATCAGGTGGCGAAATCAAGCGAATTGAAATTGCAACTGTACTTGCAAGAAAAACACGAATTTCAGTTTTTGATGAACCAGAAGCAGGAATTGACTTATGGAGTTTTAACAATTTAATTGATGTTTTCAAAAATCTTCGCTCTGAAAAAAATGGCTCTATAATCGTAATTTCACATCAAGAACGAATTTTATCAATTGCAGATGTCATCATCGTTATTGGAAACGGAAAAGTTACAAAGCAAGGTCCTGGTATTATGCTTTTGCCAGAAATATTGCAAAATTCTTCAGTTGGTAAATATGGTTGTCCCAAAGGACGCGAAATAAGGTAGGAAAATATGGCTGATAACAAACCACAAATAGATGAACAAACAAATGCACTTTTAAAAGAAATTTCCGATTGGAACGGAGAAGAATTTAAAGGAGCTTACAACATAAGAGTAAATTGTTCTAGTGCTGCTAGAAAATCAACTGAAAACATCAAGATTGAATCTAAAACCGATAATCCAGGGCTAGAAGTTCACATAAAACCAGGAACTAAGGGAGAACAAGTTTTTATTCCAGCCTGTGTTACTCACGCAAAAGTTGATGATTTAGTTTACAATGATTTTTTCATCGGAGAAGATTCTGATGTTACAATTATTGCAGGTTGTGGCATTCACACAGAAACAGGAGAACCTGCACGACACAACGGTATTCATCGTTTCTTTGTTGGAAAGAATGCTAAAGCACTTTATGTTGAAAAACATGTGGGAACAGGTGCAAAAAATAGTCAACGTTCTATCGACCCTGTAACAGAAGCTTTTTTAGAAGAAGGTTCATATCTTGAAATGGACACAAGTCAACTTGGTGGTGTTGATTCAACAAAGAGAAAAACAAAAGTTACAGTCGGAAAAGAAGCAACTTTAATAATCAAAGAACATTTACTTACAGATGGAAACGATGTTGTAGAAACAGACTTCTATGTAGAAATGAACGGAGATGATTCTTCTGTAAATTTAATTTCTCGTTCGGTTGCTAAAGGAAATTCAAAACAAACTTACCGTTCAAACATTGTGGGGAATGCTCGTTGTACAGGACATTCTGAATGTGATGCAATTTTAGCTGACCACGGAATTGTAAGTGCATCCCCAGAATTAACTGCTGCAAATGAAGATGCATCTTTAATTCATGAAGCTGCCATCGGAAAAATTGCAGGGGAACAAATTTTAAAACTTAGAACCTTAGGTTTAACAGAAGAAGAAGCAGAACAAAAAATTATCGAAGGATTTTTAAAATAGATGATTACACAAACATATAATGTTGAAGGTATGGTTTGTGCTGCATGTTCAAGTGCGGTAGAAAAAGTTACAAGAAAATTAGATGGTGTAAAATCTAGTAATGTAAATTTAACAACAAAACAACTTTCAATTGAGTATGATGAAGCAATTTGTACAATGGAACAAATCTGTTCTGTTGTACAAAAAGCTGGATTTGAAATTTCATTAAAAACAGAAAAAAATACAGAAACTAAAACTTCAACACAAAATAATTCCAAAAAAGAAAATCCTAAAATAAAATTAATTTTAATTTGGATTACAAGTTTACTTTTAATGTATGTTTCAATGGGACATATGATAAAGATAAATGGCTCAAGTCTTCCATTACCAAAAATTTTTGATCCAAATTTTTATCCAACAAATTTTGCTTTAATTCAATTGATATTATCTTCTATAGCTTTATTTTTTGGAAGAAAAATTTTAATCAATGGAATTTCAGCTGCTATTCATAAAAATCCAAATATGAATACTTTAGTTGCAGTTGGTTCTCTTTCTTCATTCATTTATTCTTTAGTTTTAACTTTTTTAATTCCTATTGATAATAATGAAGTTCATAACCTTTATTTTGAATCTAGTGCAATGATTTTGACTTTTATCATGACTGGAAAATTTCTAGAGGGACAAAGTACTGAAAAAACAAAAAGTGCAATTTCCGCTTTAATATCATTAACTCCTGATAAATGTTTAATTCTTCCTTCAAGTTGGAAATCTGGAGATTCATTACAAGATGCAAGTGAAATTCTAGTTGAAAAAGTAACACTTGATTCATTACTAATTGTAAAACCAGGACAACGCATTCCACTTGACGGAAAAATTATTTTTGGGAAAACAACCGTTGACGAATCTATGCTAACTGGAGAAAGTTTACCAATTGAAAAAAAAGAAGACTCTCTAGTTATAGGTGGAAGTCTAAATGGAAATGGATTGATTGTAATAAAAGTTTCTGCCATAGGGAATGATACAACTTTAGCAAAAATAATTTCTTTTGTTGAAGAAGCCCAAGGAAAGAAAGCACCTATAAGTAAAATTGCAGATAAGATTGCTGGTATTTTTGTGCCGACTGTAATTATAATTGCAATAGTTTCTTCAATAATCTGGGCAATATTAGGAAAGGATATAAATTTTGTTTTAAGAATTTTTACATCAGTTTTAGTAATTGCTTGTCCTTGTGCTTTGGGATTAGCAACTCCTACTGCAATTATGACGGGGACTGGACTTGGTGCAAAAAAAGGAATTTTGGTTCGCTCTGGTGAAGCCTTAGAACAATGTGGAAAAATTAACACAGTTGTATTTGATAAAACAGGAACAATAACAAAAGGTAAACCACAAGTTACTGCAATTTATGATTGCAATGATAAAAATCAAAATTCAAAAATTGATTTTCTGTTTTCAATTTTGGCAAGTGTAGAACAAGCATCAGATCATCCTTTAGCAAAAGCAATAATTGAAAAAGCAAGTGAATTAAAAATTGACTTTTCAGATTTTTTTGTTACTGACTTTGAAAATATTTTAGGCAAAGGTGTTAAAGCAGAAGTAATAGTTCCTAATCATGATGATAATTTACAAGTTTATATCGGAAGTAAAAATTTTATGGAAGAACTTGGACTTTCGCAAAGTAAAAGTTATTTTATATCAGATGAAATTACAGAAACCATAAATAATTTTGAAAATGATGGAGACACTGTTATTTGTCTTGCTATAAAAGAAAATCAAAATTTCAATATCGAATTGATAATTGGAATACGAGATGAAATTAGAACTGAAAGTTTTGAAGTAATTAAAAATCTTCATAAAAAAGGAATTGAAGTTGCAATGATTACAGGCGACAGTTTTAAAACTGCAAAAATCATTGCAGACAAAGTTGGTATAGATAAAATTTTTGCTAGAACCATGCCAGAACAAAAAGCATCGATTATTCAAGAATTTCAAAAAGAAAACAAAACTGTTTTGATGGTTGGCGATGGAATAAATGATGCACCTGCTCTTGTCCAAGCAGAAGTTGGAATTGCAGTTGGAAACGGAACTGACATCGCAATTGAATCTGCTGATATTGTTTTAATGAAAGATGGAATTGCCGATGTTGACAGTGCAATAAATTTAAGTAGATTAACTTTAAGAAATATTAAACAAAATTTATTCTGGGCTTTTTTCTATAATTCAATGAGTATTCCTCTAGCAGCAGGTGTTTTGTATTCAAGTTTTGGAATTTTGTTAAACCCAATGATTGCAGGTGCTTCAATGGCATTAAGTTCAATTTGTGTTGTACTAAACGCTTTACGATTGGGTACAAAGAAAATATAAAAATCTAAATTTGACTTTCGTATGCTTTTTTTATTTTTTCAAATGTATCATCACTAACATTATGTTCGATTGCACAACCTTCTTCCTCTGCAACTTCAGGAGAAACCCCAAGAGATTCTAACCAACGCACAAAAAAAGAATGTCGCTCATACATTTTATCTGCTACGGATTTTCCTTTCTTAGTAAGTTCCAAAGTTTTATCTTCATTCATAATTAAATAACCATCTTTTTCTAACAAAGCAACAGCATTACAAATACTTGGTTTAGAAAATCCCATTTTCTTTACTAAATCTGAAGAACGTACTTTTCCTTTTTCTTTATGAATCATCATTACAGCTTCTAAATAATCTTCACCGGATTTATGAATTGCCATAATTATTCCCCTCTTTGCTTTTTATAAAATTTTCATCTGCAATCTTACCAAAGATACAACCACAATAATTTTGTCTATAAAGTTCATATTCTTTTGATAATTGAATAGAACGTTGATAACCATTTTTCTTTTTAAAATCACTTGGCAAATATTTTACATTATCGTTAAACATTTTTTTTGAAATTTCATTTGAAAGTTCATTAATTAATTTTGCATCTTTATGAGGACTAACTGTTAAAGTTGTTGTCCAATAATCAAAATTATTTTTACAAGCAAAATTTGCTGTAGCACTAAGACGCAATTTGTAACACTGTGAACATCTAGTGCCACATTCTTTTTCAAATTTTCGTTCTGGAAAATTCTGTAAATCGATTGATTCTAAAAATTCATTTGTATTGTAATTTGGCACAATCAATTTTACATTTGACATTTTATCACATTTTGATAAAAATCTTTTT
>CALBXN010000017.1 GCA_937890485.1 uncultured Treponema sp. | reverse complement strand
CAGTTGCATTAATTCATCCTGCATCAAGTGGACATGGATTAAATCTTCAAGAAGGTGGTTCTACAATTATATGGTTTGGACTTACTTGGTCTTTGGAATTATATGAACAAACAAATGCAAGACTATGGAGACAAGGTCAAAAATCTAAAACGGTGGTAATAGAACACATAATTGCAAAAGACACCATTGATGAACAAATTGTAAAAGCACTAGAAGGAAAACACAAAGTTCAAGATTCCTTGATTAGTGCAGTAAAAGTAAATTTAAGCAAATCAGAGTCAATCCGAGGGTTAAAAACTAAAGAATCGGAGGTATAAAAAATGACAGCAAAAGAATATTTGTTACAGGCTCATTATCTTGATGAGCGAATTACTTCAAAGACACAACAGATAGCTGCTTTAAATGAATTAGCAACAAAATGCACATCTACCATTTCTGATATGCCTAAAAGTCCAAATCGTGGTGGATCAAGAATGGAAGATTGCATTATAAAAATAATAGACCTGGAAGAAAAGCTAAATAACGACATAGAAAAGTTGATAAATTTGAAGAAGGAAATAATGGAAGTTATAAAAGCAGTTCCTAACATTGAATACCAAACACTTCTTGAAAAGAGGTACTTATGCTTTAATACTTGGGAACAAATATCCGTTGATATGAACTACTCAATACAGCACATACATCGTATGCATAGTTCAGCTTTGAAAGAAATTGTAGTTCCAAATTAAGATGAGATTAAATGTGATAGTATGAGAGTATAGTCTTGTGATATTATTATAATGGAGAAAATATAAAATGATAAAAGCCTTATGGGGAAACCTGTAGGGCTTTTGTTATGCAAGAAAGGAAGCAAAGAGATGCCAAAGAAACCAAAGCGTCCATGTTCTTACCCTGGTTGTCCATTACTAACAGACGGTAGGTTTTGTATAGAACATGAGAAACAAGAAAACAAAAGGTATGAACGATACGATAGAAGTCCAGAGATTAGAAAAAGATATGGACGAGTTTGGAAACGAATCCGTGATAGCTATGCAAAGGAACATCCATTGTGTGAGAAGTGTTTGGAACAAGGTATCTACAGAGCTATGGATGAAGTACACCATAGACTACCACTAGCAGAAGGTGGAACACATGATAGAAAGAATTTGATTTCACTTTGTAAGTCGTGTCATGCAACAATCCATGCTGAAAGAGGAGATAGATGGAAAGCTAAACCTAGAAATTACAACTAGGGGTAGGGGGGATTCAAATCTCCAGGAAGTATAGGCTTTGCAACGGGCGTGGGGTCTTATGTGTAAAAAAGGCGAAATCAAAAGGGTATTAAAGGAAGGTGAGAAAAAATGCCAACAAAATCCAATAACATTGGTGGTCGAGGTGGTGCAAGACCAGGTGCAGGAAGAAAGAAAACGGCAGTAAAAGAAAAAGCTGCAAATGGTAATCCTGGTGGAAGAACTTTAGAGATGTTAGACATACCAGAAATTGAAGGAGCAGAGATGCCAAAGCCACACGATTTTTTATCAGAGAAACAGCGAGATGGAAATGAACTTCAAGCAAAAGAAATATATGAAGAAACTTGGGAGTGGCTTAAAAAAATAGGTTGTGCTCAAAAAATCTCGCCACAACTTTTAGAAAGATATTCAATGTGTAGTGCCAGATGGATACAATGCGAAGAACTAACAAATAAATTAGGTCTTTTATCAAAACATCCAACTACACAAAAACCAATACCATCTCCATTTATTAATATTGGTATAAATTATATGAATCAAGCAGTTAGATTATGGAACGAAATATTCCAAATAGTAAAAGAAAATTGCAGTACATCTTATGAAGATGCTGCACCACAAAACGATTTGATGGAGAGATTGTTAAGAGCAAGGGAGGAAAGAAGATAATGATAGAAAAAGTAAATCCAAAGCATCCAGACAAGGTTGCTGATAGAATTGCAGGAGCAATAGTAGATTTAGGATATAAGTTACAAGAAAATCCTAAAATAGCAGTTGAAGTTTTAATAGGACATGGAGTTTGCCATGTGATTGTTGAAACATCAGTAGATTTTAATAAGGAAGATATAGAGAATATCATCACAAGAATAGCGGGTGATATGTCGAAAGATATCGTATTAGTACCACAAGATATACACTTATCTAAAAACCAAGAGAAAGAGATAAGATGTGGGGATAATGGAATATTTAAGGGAGTACCTTTAACAGACGAGCAAAAGAAGTTATCAGAAATTGCTCGTTTTATTTATGAAAAATATCCAAGTGATGGTAAGTACATATTAGATAAAGAAAAATTAATAATTTGTCAAAGCAATTGCAAGACTGAAGAATTAAAAGAATTGTATCAAGATGCAATAATCAATCCATTAGGAGATTGGACTGGAGGCACTGATGTTGATACAGGTGCTACAAATAGAAAATTAGGTTCTGATATGGCAGATGGTGTAACTGGTGGAGGACTTCATGGTAAGGATCTATCAAAAGCAGATGTGTCAGTAAATATTTATGCATTCTTGAAAGCCCAAGAAACTAATGAAGTTATAAAAGTATGCTGTGCTATTGGTGATAAAGAAGTAGATGGAAGACCTTATGAAGAGATAGTAAACATTGCTAAAGAATATATTGAGTCTATCGGTGGATTTGAAAAATTTGCTGAATGGGGTCTTTTTTAGGAGGTAAAGAAAATGTCTAAAACAACAACTGAAATGCAGCTTGTTTCAATCGATAAATTAGTTCCTTATGTGAATAATGCAAGAACACATTCTGCAGAACAAATTGTAAAACTTCGCTCATCATTAAGAGAGTTCGGTTTTGTTAATCCAATAATTATAGATAGAGAATTCAATATTATAGCTGGTCATGGAAGATTGATGGCAGCGAAAGAAGAAGGAATAAATGAAGTACCTTGTGTATTTGTTGATTACTTAACTGATGCTCAAAAGAAAGCATATATTTTAGCAGACAACCGTATGGCAATGGATGCAGGATGGGATGAAGAGTTACTAAAAATAGAAATGGAAGAACTACAAAATCTAGGGTACGATTTAGGTTATACAGGATTTGATGAAAAAGAACTGGAAGAATTATTTGGAATAGATGATAAAGAAGTAAAAGACGATGATTTTGATTTAACAGCTGCACTTGAAAAAGCAAGTTTTGTAGAACGAGGAGATATTTGGTATGTAGGTAAACACAAATTAATGTGTGGTGATGCAACTTCAAGTGAAGATGTATCCAAACTTATGGAGGATAAAAAAGCAAATTTAATCCTAACAGACCCACCCTACAATGTAGCATTTAAAAGTTCTGATGGGTTGACTATTCAAAATGATAGTATGAAAAATAATGATTTCTATGAGTTCTTATTTGCATCATTTAAGAATATGGCAGAGCATTTAGAAAATGGTGGAGCTGCTTATATATTCCATGCAGATACTGAAGGTTTAAATTTTAGAAAAGCATTTATAGATGCTGGATTTCATTTAGCAGGATGTTGTATTTGGGTAAAAGATAGTCTAGTTCTTGGACGTTCAGACTATCAATGGCAACATGAACCTGTATTATATGGCTTTATGCAAAATGGGAAACACCCATGGTATTCAGATAGAAAACAAACAACAATCTGGAACTTTGATAAACCAAAGAAAAACTCAAACCATCCAACTTCTAAACCATTAGATTTACTTGCTTATCCAATTAATAATTCAACTCAAGCTAATGCAATAGTTATAGATACATTTGGAGGTAGTGGTTCAACACTTATGGCTTGTGAACAAATGAATAGAATTTGTTACACAATGGAACTTGATGAAAAATATGCATCAGTTATTTTAAGAAGATATGTTGAAGATACTAACGATAGTGAAAATGTGTATGTAATTAGGAATGGAGAGAAAATACCATACTCTAATTTAGTTAAAGAGGTAGAAACAGGTAATGGAGAGTAATTTAACATTAGCAAGTTTA
>CALBXN010000016.1 GCA_937890485.1 uncultured Treponema sp. | reverse complement strand
GTCACTATTTATTAAACTATAATTAAATACAGTTCCGTTTTGTCTCTTTTTATAAGTACTACCAACTTTTAAATACCAACCTTCAAAAGTCCAACCTTTAACTGTTAGTGCTTTTAAAGGAAGTTCTTTTAATGCGTGTGTGTAAGGAAAATGTCCCAAATCGTGGCAAAGGGAAGCAATCTGAAAAGCCAAAATTCCTTCTTTTGTTGTCCATTCAGAAGCTCCCTTTTTTTGTAAATGTTGGATTAATTTTGAAGCAATATGATAAACTCCCAGAGAATGTGCAAATCGAGTATGAGTTGCACCAGGATACACAAAATGTGTAGGACCAAGTTGCTTGATATTTGCTATTCTAGTAAATTCTCTTGTGTTTGTAATATCAAGCAATTCTTGTGAGATTTCTATATTTTTCCAAAGTGAATCACGAACAATTTGCAAAAGTTTCACCCATTATATTAATCTTACTGTCCGCCCATTCTTGTGTAAGAAGCAAGTCCACCAGCTTTTAAGATTGCACGGCTTCTTTCATCAAGCGAGTTTGTTCCAACAATTGATTTTGTTCCATTTTTGCCAGTTACTGTAATTTCAAAATCTGTACCATTTTCTAATGAAGAATTGATATTTGAAATTTCCATTATATCATCTTGTGAAATTAAATCGTAATCACTTGGATTTGCAAAAGTAATAGGAATAATTCCGTAATTGATAAGGTTTGCTTTGTGGATTCTAGCAAATGATTTTACAATGACTGCCCGAACTCCTAAATACATTGGTGCAAGGGCAGCATGTTCTCGAGAAGAACCTTGACCGTAATTTTCACCACCAACTACAAAACATCCTTTTTGGCTTAAAGATGTGGCTCTGTTGTAAAATTCAGTATCTAAGCGTTCAAATGTGAACTTAGAAATTTCTGGAATATTTGAGCGAAGTGGCAATACTTTTGCTCCTGCTGGCATAATATCATCTGTAGAAACATTGTCATTTGCTTTTAACAATACTGGTAATTTTAAGTTATCTTGCATTGCAGGACTTGCAGGACATTCTTTTATGTTTGGACCACGGATAATTTCTACTTTTGCACTTTCTTCTGGTGAAAGTGGAGCAATTAACATTCCGTCGTCTTTTGCAAAGTTTTTAATATTTTCTGAATCAAGATTTTTTACTTTACCAGAAAGCATACTTGTTCCTTGAGGTACATAAGTTTCGATATCTTTTAAAGTTGATGCATCTGTAATGTAACCTGTGATTGCTGAAGCTGCTGCAGTTTCTGGTGAAACAAGATAAACACTTGCATCTGCTGTTCCACTTCGTCCTTTGAAGTTACGATTAAATGTTCTTAAAGTAATTCCTTCTGAGTTTGGTGCAAATCCCATTCCGATACATGGTCCACAAGCACTTTCTAGGATTCTGAATCCAGCTCTAATGAGTTCTCCTAAAATTCCAGCTTTTTCAGCCATCATAAGAGTTGTTCGGCTTCCAGGTGCAATTCCTGCTTCAACTCCTGGTGCTATGTGTTTTCCTTTTACGATTGCTGCTACTGCTGCTAAGTCGTCTAAAGAACTGTTTGTACAAGAACCAATTGCAACTTGAGTAATTTTTTTACCAGCAATTTTTTCAATATCTGTAACTGCGTCAGGGGAGTGTGGTTGTGCTGCTTTTGCTTTTAGAGTTGACAAATCAATTTCGATAATTTTGTCGTATTCAGCACCTTCGTCGGCACAAAGTTCTGTCCAAAGTTCCCCACGACCCATTGAGTCTAAGAAAGCTTTTGTAGTTAGGTCTGAAGGGAAGATACTACATGTTGCACCAAGTTCAGCTCCCATGTTTGTAATAGTTGCTCTTTGTGGAACTGTTAGAGATTGTACACCTTCGCCAAAATATTCGTAAACAGCACCAACTCCACCTTTTACAGTTTCTTTTTCAAGAACTGCTAAAATGATGTCTTTTGCACTGATTCCTTTATTTAATTTTCCTGTAAGTTTTACACCGAAAACTTTTGGCATTGCCAAGTGAAAAGCACCTCCACCCATAGCAACAGCAACATCAAGACCACCAGCTCCGATAGCAATCATACCAATTCCACCGCCTGTTGGAGTGTGTGAATCTGAACCTAAAAGAGTTTTTCCTGGTACTCCAAATCTTTCTAAGTGAACTTGGTGACAAATTCCGTTTCCTGGACGAGAAAAATAAATTCCGTATTTTGCAGCAATACTTTGTAAGTATCTGTGGTCATCCATATTTCTAAAGTCAGTTTGAAGTGTGTTATGATCGATATATGAAACAGAAACTTATGTTTTTACTCGTGGAAGTCCAATTGTTTCAAACTGAACATATGCCATAGTTCCTGTAGCAT
>CALBXN010000015.1 GCA_937890485.1 uncultured Treponema sp. | reverse complement strand
CAACTGGGCAAAAAACAATGATGTTCCTATCGGACCAGGTCGTGGTTCAGGTGCAGGCTCTCTTGTTGCTTATGCAATGACAATTACAGATATCGACCCTTTTAGATACAAATTGATTTTTGAGCGATTCTTAAATCCAGAACGAATTTCTATGCCCGACTTTGATGTTGACATGTGCTTCGAAGGTCGCCAAAAAGTAATTCAATATACTAGAGATAAATACAAAGATGATCATGTAGGACATATTGTAACATTTGGAACACTTAAAGCCAAAGCTGTAATTGCAGACGTTGGACGAGTTTTAGGAATTCCTCTTCCTGATGTAAACATGCTAAAAAAACGCATTCCGGATAATCCAAAGGCAAAATTAAAAGACGCCTTTACTCCACCAGACGAAGAGCATCCAGACAATGGTCAGTTAATTGAATTTAAAGACGATCCTAAATACAAAGAACTTTTTGAATTATGTTTTAAACTTGAAAATGTAAATAGACAAACAGGTCTTCATGCTTCTGGAATTGTTATTGGAAAATCTCAATTACCAAACTGGGCTCCAGTTTACAAAGACGGTAAAACCGGAAAAGTTGCAGTTCAATACACAATGGACATTATCGAGCCATGTGGTCTTGTAAAAATGGATTATCTTGGTCTAAAAACTCTCACCTTGATAAAATACGCAGAACGAATTATCAGAAAAAGACCAGGGTTTGAAAACTTTACCACAGACAATGTTCCAGATGATGATGAAAAAACATTTGACATGTTCTGTCGTGGGGAAGCCGTTGCAGTTTTCCAGTTTGAAAGTCCTGGAATGCAAAAAATTATGAAGCAACTTCAACCGCGTTGTATCGAAGAGTTAGTTGCCTTGAATGCTCTTTATCGTCCAGGCCCAATGGATTACATTCCTCAATACATCGAAGGAAAGTGGCATCCAGAAACAATTCACTATCCAGACCCTTGTCTTGAAGATATTTTGAAAGAAACCTACGGAGTTATGGTTTACCAAGAACAAGTTATGCAAGTTGCTCAGCGAATTGCAGGATTCTCCCTTGGTGGAGCCGATATGCTTCGTCGTGCCATGGGAAAAAAGAAACTTGAAGTTCTTATGGCAAAAAAGAAGGAATTTATCGATGGTGCTGTAAAAAATGGATTTACAGCGGAACACGCAGGTGATATTTTTGAAATCATGGTTCCTTTTGCAGGCTACGGATTTAACAAAAGTCATGCTGCTGCCTACTCAGTTGTAGCCTACAAAACTGCATATCTAAAAGCAAACTTCCCAGCGGAATTTATCGCAGCCAACCTTACAAACGAAATTACAAGTACCGATAAACTTCCAATGTATATTGCAGAAGGTCGTCGTATGGGGCTTGAAATTGACCCACCAGACATAAATCGTTCTGACAAAATATTTGATGTTGTTGACGGAAAAATCGTTTACGGATTGCTTGGAATCAAAAATCTTGGTGAAAGTGCCGCAGATGCAATTATTCAAGAAAGAGTGAAAAATGGACCTTACAAAAATTTTATGGAGTTCTTAGACAGAGTTGATTTGCGTTCTGTAAATAAGCGTGCTTTAGAAGTTCTCATAAAAACTGGATCATTTGATAAAATTGAAGAAAACCGAAACAAACTTTTAGTAAATGTAGAAGCTGCTGTAGAATATGCAGAAGCAAAAAAAGAATCAACAAGATATGGTCAAGTTAGTCTTTTTGAAGATACAGATATTCAAGAATTTGTTGATTTTAAATATACAGAAGTTGAAGATTGGCCACAACTTGAAAAACTTAGAATCGAAAAAGAACTTATCGGATTTTATATTTCAGGACATCCCCTTGATAATTACAAAAAAGTTATCGAACGTTGTACAAATATGAATTCCGCAAAAATTCCATCTGCTTTGCCTGAAACTGAATATACAATTGCAGTTCTCATTACCGAAGTTAGAAGAATCACTACCAAAAAAGGTACAATAATGGGAATTGTAACAGGTAAAGATTTTGATGGTGAAGTTAAATTTACTTTCTTCCCTAAAGTATGGGAAAGATTAGATTCCTTTGTTCAAGAAGATAAGGTTCTAGCCTTCAAAGGAAAGGTAGATCACTCTGAACAATATGGAGATTCTTTCCAAGTTGATGAACTTTTAGATATCAATAATTTACAATCACAATCTGTAAAATCTATACATATAAAACTTTTTTCAACTCAAAATAAACGCTCATCTATGGAATTAAAAGATTTTCTTGTTGCCCATCCAGGCAATTGTTCAGTATACTTACATATAGAAAGAGATGAAAAAAATTACACAATACAAACATCTACTTCTTTAAAAGTACCTTCAAGTGATGATTTTATTTCAGAGCTTTCTAAAATTCCTTCAGTTGATGAAGTATGGAAAGATTAATCATTAAATGTTCAACAAAAATTTTGCTGAACATTTAAAATCAAGTTTACATAAAAGCTTGATTTTTAAGGGAGAAATAATATGTTTAATTTGATTAAACTTTTAGCTAGCTTTGTTTCAATTTATTCTTTGCTTTGTTTTATAAGAATTTTATTATCATGGATTCCATCTTTAAGTTATAGCAAAGTTACTCAAATTCTTGCAAAAATTTGTGATCCATATCTAAATTTATTTAGAAAAATTCCATTACAATTTTCCCACTTAGATTTTTCTCCGATTATTGCACTAATAGTCCTTTCTGGACTTTCTAGTATTTTACAATCCATCGTTGCAACAGGAAAATTTTCGTTGGGTGTAATTTTAGCTATTATATTTCAAATTGTTTGGACAGCAATTTCTTCAATCTTGTTATTATTAATAATTATTTTAGTTGTAAGACTTGTAGTTTTATTATTAAACAAAGATAGTATTGGATTTTGGGGGACTTTTGATTCTATGATTTATAAAATTGCACGCCCTGTAACCAAATTAATTTATAAAGACAAATTTGTATCCTTACAAACAACGATAATAATTGCACTTATAACAACAATTATTTTACGTATAGTAGGAAGTTTCCTTATTAACCTTATTTTCAAAATTCTACAAGGTCTTCCATTTTGAAATTAAGTAATATTGAAACTCCAATTTCAACTATCTCAGGGATTGGTCCAAGTTTAGCAAGTGCTTTTTCTAAATTAAATATTTTCAAAATATCAGATTTGCTTACAACCTATCCTAAAGGCTACGAAGACAGAACTAAAACAATTCCCATAAAAGAGTTTTCTAAAGTTGCAAAAGTTCATTGTTTTGCAAAAGTATTAGACCATCAATGGTTTGGATTTGGAAAAATGAAAACTCTAAAAATAATCATATTTGATGGAGAAACTCGAGGAACTTTAGTTTGTTATAATCGTCCTTTCATGGAAAAAACACTACCTATAGGTTCTATTATTTCTGTTACAGCACCTTTTTCTTTCAAATACGGCGAAATTCAAACATCAGTTTTTGATGCACAACTTGTGGCAAAATCAGGAGAATTAAATAATTTCATTGGAAAAATTAACCCAACTTCCAAAATTTTAAGTTTATATCATCTTACAAGTGGATTAACACAAAATCAATATAGAAAAACTGTACAGCAAGCCTTAAAAATGTACGGGAACGGCATTTCTTCAGAATTACCAGAAAAAATAATTCAAAGACAAGATTTATTTTCAAAACAACAGGCAATTCATGCAATTCACACTCCTGAAACTTTAGAGCAATTAGAAAAAGCAATTAAAACTATTAAATTTGAAGAACTTTACTTTTTTCAAGAAGCAATTTTAAAACGAGTTGCAGAACGCAAAAATTGTTCAAAAGCATCTGATGATTTTACAGATTTATCACCAAGACAAATTGAACTTGAAAAATCCCTTCCTTTTGAATTAACAGAGGATCAAAAAAAGATAATTGCAACAATAAATACAGAAATTGATTCATCATGTAAAGATGCAGCAAAGTATTTTAAAAATCCAGAAAGTTTTTCTGAAAAATCAAAGCCCTTTACACTTTCACGCCTTATTCAAGGTGATGTAGGTTCAGGAAAAACTTTAGTTGCTTTCTTTGCAGTTCTTCGTATTATTGATTGGGGAGGACAATGTGTAATTCTCTGCCCTACTGAACTTTTAGCAAGACAACATGCGGAAAACGCAGCAAAACTACTTTCCCCCTTAGGAATAAATCCAAGTTTTTTAACAGGCAATATAAAAGCAAAAGGTAGAAATACTTTATTACAATCCATTAAAGAAGGAAAAACCCAATTAATAATTGGAACTCACGCACTATTTTCTAAAAATGTTCAGTATAATGATTTACAACTTGCGATAATTGATGAGCAACATCGCTTTGGTGTAATTCAAAGAAATACTATAAAAGAAAAATGTTCTATTCCAAATATTTTGATGATGAGTGCTACTCCTATTCCTCAAACTTTAGCCTTAACAGTTTATGGCGATTTAGATATTTCTACAATAAAAACTATGCCACAAGGTCGTCTGCCAATAAAAACTCACCTTACAAAAGCAGGCAACGAAAGTAATGTTTACGAAACAGTTAGAAAAGAACTTCAAAATGGAAATCAAGCTTATTTTGTTTATCCATTAATTGAAAATCTAAACGATGAGGATGAAATTGAAACTAATACAAAAAAAATAAAAAATGCAGTTGAAATGTATGAATTTCTTTCACAAAAAGTTTACCCTGAATTTTCTTGTGGTTTAATTCATTCAAAAATTGATGAAGAAGAACAAAACAGAATTTTAAAAGATTTTAAGAATGGAAAGATTCAAATTATTGTTGCAACAACAGTAGTTGAGGTTGGAGTTGATGTTCCTAATGCAACTTGTATGATAATTGAACAGGCAGAAAGATTTGGACTTGCCGCTTTACACCAACTTAGAGGTCGTGTTGGACGAAGTTCAAAGCAATCATATTGTTTTTTAGTTTATGGTGAAAAATTAACTGATTTAGCAAAATCAAGATTAAAGGCAATGTATGAAACAACAGATGGATTTGAACTTGCAGAACTGGACCTAAAACTACGTGGGCCTGGAGAAGTTGCAGGAATCCAACAATCAGGAAACCTTACACTTGGACTTTCAGATCCAGTTCAAGATAAAGAACTTTTAGAAATAGCAAGAAAAGAAGTTCTTGCAAGTTTAGAATAAATTTTAGAAATTAATCTATGCAACAAAAGATTTCAGTTTTATAGCTCTACTTGGGTGTTGCAATCGTTTAATTGCTTTTTTTTCAATTTGACGGATTCTTTCTTTTGTTAAATTAAAAATCTTTCCAACTTCTTTTAAAGACATAGCTTTTCTTCCGTTGAGGCCAAATCTATAACGAAGAACTTCAGCTTCTTTTTCTGACAAAGTATCAAGCATATTATCTATTTCTTCTTTAAGATTTTGATTTATTGCATATTCCTCAGGACTCACTGATGTTTCATCTTGTAATAAATCTGACAAAGTTGAAGAATCTGATTTTTCTGTACAAACAATAGAATCCAAAGAAGTAACTTCTCGTGAAATCATAATCATATCTTTAATATGTGCAGGTGTCATATTTAACATTTGGGCAACAAGTATCAATTCTTCTTCTTCAGACATTGTTTTCTTTATAGCTCTACGGGCTGCTTCAATTTGTATAAGTTCATTTGTTTTGTTTGATGGTAATCTAATCATTCTAGATTTTTCATAAATTGCTTTAAGAATTGATTGTCTAATCCACCAAACAGCATAAGAAATAAAATGATATCCTTTTTCAGGATCAAACTTTTCAATAGCTGTTAACAAACCGATATTTCCTTCGCTTATTAAATCTATAAATTCAATTCCTCGATTTTGATATTTCTTTGCAACACTTACAACAAATCGTAAATTTGAAGTCACTATTTTATCCCGAGCGATTTTATCACCCTTTTGAGCTTTTAAGGCAAGTTCGTACTCTTCTTCTCTGGACATTAAAGGAATAGATTCTAATTCTTTGAAATAAAAAGCTAAGTTATTATCATCTTTTACATTAATTGTGTTTGTCATTTTATCCCCAAAATTAAAGTTTATATATAAATAATACTGCAATTTTCGTGCCAAGTTTCTAATAAATTAATATTTTCTATTTCTTTATAATATAAGAAATTACAAATTTATATAAAACATTTTCATCTTGAACTTTTTTCCATTGTATCATTTTGACACATACAAATTTTTGACACAAAATTCTGTATCAAAATGTTACAATATAATTCATTGATGTAGAAAATTGTACTTTTTTGCACTTTTTTTTTAATTTTAGTTGCCATTGTAAAAAACTTTTCGTATATTATAAGGGTAATTGTTTAGCAAATATTTTGGAGGAATAAATATGACAGTTAAACCATTGGCAGATCGCGTTTTGGTAAAAACAGAAAAAACAGAATCAAAAACAGCAAGTGGAATTATCATTCCAGACACAGCACAAGAAAAAACACAAATTGCAACAGTTATAGCGATTGGTGACGATAAGGAAAAAATCAAAGTTACACCAGGTCAGAAAGTTATGTATGACAAATATTCTGGAACATCTGTAAAAATTGATGGAGAAGAACACCTCATCTTAAAAGCAGCTGATGTAATTGCTGTAATTGAATAAGATTTTTACTGAAAAATTAAATCCGCAATTATACTTAGTTGATATAAGTTAGTTGCGGATTTGTTTTTTTAAAAGATTTGACTTTACATGTCCTGGATTTAGTGTAAGAGAATAATCTAAATATAAGTTAGCATTTTTTAAATCATTTTTTGAGGTGCTAATATTTGCAATTCTATAATAAATTTCAGATTTTAGATAATCATCTTTTGTTGTATTTATCGAATTACTATAATATTCAAGAGCATCTTTTAAATTTCCTTGAGATTCTTCAAAATTTCCTAAGTTAAGATATACATCTGTAGTTACAGCATTTTTATATTTTAATGATTCCTTCAATAAAGTTTTTGCAGAAAAAAACACCCCTTTTTCAAAACATAAAGACGCAGAATTTTGCAATTCAGAAAAAGACATTTGCTTTAAAATTGGAGATTTTATATCCATAAAATTACTTTGTCCATATTTTTCATTTAAAACAGAAGTTAATATTTGATTTGCTTGTTCAAACTGATTTTGTTTAATAAAAAAACTAACTATAAAATCAGTGATTATTGAATTATTAGTTCCTGCCATAATAGAATTTTTTTCTATCATTTCCCAAACATCTAAGGCCATTTGTTCAGATGAAATTGTTTTATCAGCAAGCCATTTCAATTTTAGGAACTCAATTTGCAAAGTCGCTTTTTCTTTATCCAAACTTTGACGACGCTTCAAACTTTCTTCCATTCTGTAAAGACAATCAGAAACAGGTATTCGTGGTTTAGAATCAGAAAGTTCCATATCAATTGATTTTAATCCTTTTTTTCGCAAAGCTAAAGTCAGTTCACTTTCGCTGTTTTGGGTATCAAAATGCAAAAGAAATTTTCCGTAAAGAACTAACCCTGGAATATAATCAGGAAAAAATTGTACACAATTTTTAACATATTCAAAAGCTTCATCTGTATTTCCGTTTTCAAAAGAAGCATAAGCACAATTCATCAAAATATTAGGATTTGCTTTTTCATTTAGAACAACTATTTTATCCCAGATTTGTTTTGCAAGTTTTGTCTCTCGCATTTTTAAATAAGAATCAGCAGAAATCATCAAGGCTTTAATTTCATTTTTTTTGGGAATAAAAGCAACATCATTTATCGCTTGTAAATAATTTCCAGAATCGTAAGAAATATATGCCCATAATTCAGCATTTGAATAATTTGTAAGTTTTACAGGATGATATGAAAAAGCATTTTCATAATTTCCATTGTAACATTCAAAAATTGCAGCATTTTGTAAAAATTTTATATTTCCAGTTGTATTATAGGAAATCAAATATTCTTGTTGTAAATCTGTTTCTAAAAAATCTTGTTCTAAAACTGAAATTTGTTTTATCCTACTTTCTGCAAAAAGACCTGCATAGGAAGTATTTTTTAATTTTTCTGAAATTTTACATGCTAAATCAAATTTTTGTAGTTTAAGCAACACCCATGTATACACTGCACATACTTCATTACTACTTGAATGCTTTTTATAGGCTTTTGATAATAATTTCTCTGCATTTTCAAATTTTTGCATACTGATATACCGCTTAGAAACAGCAATATATTGGAAAGGTGAATATGATTTACCTTCTATTGATTTTAAAATTGAATAAGCATCATCATATTGTGCTTGAAAAATTAATTTATCGATGGTATCGAGTTTCGCCGTAAAAGAAGCATCTTCTACAGTCATTCCACAAGAAAAAATTAACAAGGGAACGCAAAGTAGTAATATTTTTTTTACGGCAGAAATCATGACAGTTTCTCCGATTAACTTGATTGGGATTTTCTAACACTATCTAAAATTGCATTAATGAATTTAAACGAATCATCTGCCCCAAATTGTTTTGAAATATCTATCGCTTCATCAATAACAATCGAAGAATGTAAATCTTTTTGATATAAAAGAGGATATATACTTATACGAAGAATAGCTAAATCAACTTTGCTCAATCTATCAAAATCCCAATTATTTAAATTCTCTTTGATGATTGAATCAATTTCATCAATATGCTCAATTGTTCCAGAAACCAAAAGTCTAGAAAATGATAAACTATCTTCACCCATTTTATCTAGAGTTTCTTTCTCCACCCATGAGAAATCTAGGATATTGTCAACATCAACATTTCCTAAATCCCATGAGTACAAGGCTTGAAACGCTAGGATTCTTCCTTTTCGTCTAGCCACAAAATCCTACCAATTCAAAAGTTTATCGAGAGCATCTCCAGTTTTGTTAATCTGAAGATTTCCACCAGCTCTAAGTTCTGTTGTAAGATCTTTTGTAACTTGCAATAAAGCTTCGTTTTGTTTTTGTAATGCAAGTTGATTTTCGATATATTTGTAAACTGTAATTGTTGTATTTGGTTGAACAATATCGTTTAGTGTCAAAAATTTTGTAGCATCTTTTTTAGTTACTGCATAGAATCTATAGTGATCTGGTTGATCTTGAACAGCTGAAAATACATCAAGTTTTGAAGAGAACAAATCATCAAATTCTTTTTGTGACATGTTTAACTGTTGTGCAATACCTTCACCTCTTGCAGCATAAACATAACCAGCTTGATATTTTTTTTCACCTTTTTTTGTGTTTTCAATCATTGCATCTTTTTTAAGTTTTCCACTTTTTACAGATGCCAACAAGTCATCAGCGGATTTTTTTGCAGCAGCTTCATCACTTCCTTTTGGAACTAAAACCATAAAAAGAGTTGCAAGTTCTGGTTGAACAAATTTTGTCTGATTGTTGTTATAGAATCTTGTAATTTCATCATGGCTAACTTGTGCTAATGATTGTAATTCATTGCGTTTTTGACCAACAATATATTGTTGTGCAACAAGTTGTTGTTTTAATTGCTTTTTGTATTCAGCTAAACTCATTCCAGTTTGAGTTGATAAATAAGTTTCCAAAGTCATATTGTATTGTTTTTGCATCAATTCGTTAAACTGAGCTTCTGTAATAGGAGCTCCAGCCATATTTGACAAGTAATTTTGGAAAGCCTGATCAACTTGAGAATCAGTAACTGTAATTCCTGCCTTATCAGCGGCTTGAAGAACTAATTTTTCGTCAATAATACTATCTAAAACTTCTTTCTTTTCTTCAATTGAAAGTTTTACACCACCACGTTGCTTCTCAAACATATTAACACGAGCTTTTAAAGCACCAAGAGTAATTGGTTCAGAACCTTTTAATTTAACAACAGCTAAAACCTGTAAATCTGCCTGAGCAAAAACTCCTGCACAGAAAAATAACACAAGTAATGTAGCAATAATAATACGTTTCATTTGTTTTCTACTCCATCATATATCATTTATTTAAGTATACAAAATAATAACACTGAAAATCCAGTTTTGTTACAAATTTCTAGCTAATAACAGCCCTAATTCTTCTAACTCCAGCAGAAGATGACTGCTCTTTTGCAATTTTGAACGTACCAATTAAACCAGTATGTTCAACATGTGGACCACCACAAACTTCTTTTGAAAAATCCCCAATAGTATAAACTTTTACTTTTGTTTCGTATTTTTCACCAAATAAAGCTCTTGCTCCACTATTTTTTGCTTCTTCCAAATCCATAATTTCCATTGTAACAGGCAAATCTCTTTTAATTTGTTCGTTTACAATATCTTCAACTTGTTGGATTTCTTCCTTTGTCATTGGCTGAGGATGAGTAAAGTCAAAACGCATTCTCTCAGCTGTGATATTAGAACCTTTTTGAGCAACATGGTCACCTAAAACATTTACCAAAGCTTGTTGTAAAAGGTGTGTAGCTGTGTGGTACTTAGTTGTAATTTCAGATTGTTCTGCTAAACCACCTTTAAAAGTACCTGCACTTTGAGAACGAGAAAGTTCCTGATGTTTTTTCTCTGCTTCTTTAAAACCTTCAACATCAACAGTAAATCCGTTTTCATCAGCTAACTCTTGAGTCAACTCAATTGGGAATCCAAAAGTATCATATAAACGGAAAGCAACACGCCCTGGAATTACTTTTTGTGGATTCTTCATCAAATTAGGAAGAAGTTTTTGAAATTCTACTTCACCTTTACGCAAAGTTTCGCGGAATTTATTTTCTTCAGCAGTTAATTCATTGTAAATTTTTTCTTTATTTTGTTCTAGTTCTGGATAAGCACATTTAAAGTTTTCTACAACAGTTTCTGCAATTTTTGCTAAGAAAGAATCTTCTATACCTAATTTTCTTCCATGGCGAACTGCACGACGAATAAGACGACGCAAAACATATCCAGCTCCTAAATTTGAAGGAGTTACACCTTTTTGATCACCTAAAATAAAAACAGATGCTCTTGAGTGGTCTGCAATAATACGAACACTTTTATCTTTTTCTTCGTCATCACCATATTTGTAATTAGAAAGTTCTTCTATTTTATTGATAATAGGCTGAAAAACTTCTGTAAGGTACACACTTGTTTTTCCTTGCAAGATACAGTTTGTTCTTTCAAGCCCCATACCTGTGTCTACATTTTGTTTTTCTAATTTAACAAGTGTTTTTTCGTCAATTCTGTTAAATTGCATAAAAACATTGTTCCAAATTTCCATCCAATTATCAGAATCAGTTGCTTTATTTGAGCCTACAGGTGGAATTCCTTCACCAACCCAATAAAAGATTTCTGTATCTGGTCCACAAGGTCCTGTAGGACCTGCAGCCCACCAGTTATCGCTGGCAGGAAGATAAGCGATTTTATCCTCGCTCATACCTACATCTTTCCAGTACTGTGCAGCTTCTTCATCTCGAGGAGCATTTTCATCCCCCTCAAAAACTGTTACTGAAATAAATCTAGGATCCAAACCAAGCCATTTTGGGCTTGTTAAAAATTCATAACTAAATGCAATAGAATCTTTTTTGAAATAGTCTCCTAAAGACCAGTTTCCAAGCATTTCAAAACAAGTAAGATGACTTGGGTCTCCTACAGCATCAATATCACCTGTGCGTACACATTTTTGGTAATCAGTTAAGCGAGTTCCAGAAGGATGCTTTTCTCCTAACAAATATGGTACCAAAGGATGCATACCGGCAGTTGTAAAAAGAACAGAAGGATCATTTTCTGGAATTAAGGATTGTCCTGAAATTTCAGTATGTCCCTTACTTTTAAAAAACTCAATATATTTTGAGCGTAATTCATTAGCAGTCATAGTTCCTCTATAGTAAAATCGGTTACAATCAGTGTCAATAGTGTAACCGAAAAGTTAAATTATTTTTCAGCAGTTTTTATTTGTGCAATAGCTAAAAGAGCAATTGGAACAGAATAAGCTGAACATGAAACATAATTGATTCCAGCATTCATACAGAATTTAATATTTTCTGGTCTTGCTCCGTGTTCACCACACAAACCTGCACTTAAATCAGGACGAATAGACTTTCCTCTTTCTGTTGCAATTGAAATTAATTCTTTTACACGAGGATCCAATGTTGCAAATGGATTTCCTTCCAATAAGTCATACATTGTGTAATCAGGCATAAATGAATTAAAGTCATCTCTAGAAAGTCCAAGTGTAGTTTGAGTTAAGTCGTTTGTTCCAAAAGAGAAGAATTGTGCGTAACGAGCAATTTCTCCTGCTGTTAGTGCTGCACAAGGAAGTTCAATCATTGTTCCAACCTTGTAAGACAAATCTTTTACATTTGCCTTTTCGCAAACTTCATCAGCTACATCTTTTAGTCCTTTGTAAGTATAACCTTCAATTTTCTTTCCGTGTAAAATTAATTTTAATTCTGTTGAGTTCATTACAAGAGGAATCATAACTTCTGGTTCAACCTTGTATTTTTCCTTTCGTAATTTACAAGCAGCTTCAAAAATTGCAGAAACTTGCATTTCATAAATTTCTGGATAAGAAACTGCAATTCGGCAACCACGATGACCCAACATTGGATTGTTTTCTGAAAGTGAATCAATTCTAGCTTGTAATTCTGCTTTTGAAATTTTTACCCCATTATCCTTCATAAAAGTAAGGAAAGCTTCCATTTCTTGAGAATTGTGAGGTAAAAATTCGTGTAATGGAGCATCTAACAATCTGATTGTTACTTGTTTTCCTGCCATTACTTTTAAGATTCCATAGAAATCCTTTGTTTGATATTTCTTTAATTTTTCAAGATACTGACTTCTTTCTTCAGCACTTTCGGATAAAATCATACTTCTAAAAAGATTGATTCTATCTTCATTAAAGAACATATGTTCTGTTCTACAAAGTCCAACACCTTCTGCACCAAATTTCAATGCTAATTCAGCATCTTTTGGACTATCAGCATTTGCTCGAACATAAAATCCGTCGCAGTATTTCTTACAAACATTTACAATATCAAATAAACCTAATTTGTCAGGATTTGGTTGTACAAGGTCAGCAGCACCTTTGTAAATAACAGGAGCCCCGTAATATGGAACATTCAAAGTAATATAATCACCTGAATTAATTACCATATCTCCGATTTTTGCTTTTTTTCCTGTAATAACCATATCAGGTCTAACAAGAGAAATTTTTCCGTATTGACGAGCAACTACAGAAGCATGAGCAGAATATCCACCCTCATTTGAAAGAACACCAGTTGCTTCTTCGATAGCTTTTACATCCCCAGCATAAGTTGCACACATCAAAAGAATACATCTTGTATCTTCATTTTTTTGCTTTGCAATTTTTTTAGCTTCAAGCAAATCATCTGTAGAAAAATATACTCTACCAACAGCAGCTCCTGGAGCTCCAGAAATACCACCTACAACTTTATCGAAACTCTTAACTGAAGAATCATCAATAACTGGATGAAGAAGTTCGCTAAGTTGTTCTGGTTTGAAAGCATTTATTAATTCTTTTTCTGTAACTAATTTGCGTTTTAATAAATCAAAATACAACTTGATTTGAGAAGCAGTACTTTTTTGGTCAATATCTCGCTGTTCGATAATCCATAATTTGCCATTTTCGATAGTAAAACGAATTTCTCGAACATCTTTGAAAGTATCTTCTAATTTTGATGCAATTTTTGAAAGTTGTTTATAATATTTTTCATCTAGTTTGGAAATATCTTTTCCTGGAGTAAAAATGATATTAAATGTTCTTTCCCAAAATTCACCTTTAAGTTTTTTATCCCCAGAAACAACATCTCTAGTTGTACATCTACCAGCAGATGAATTTTTTGTGTAGTTTCCGTAAACCATTGGCTGAATAAGGATCGAAGTATCATTTTCAATCTGGTCATCAATTTTGATAAGATGGCTTACTCTAGAAATCATTACTTCTAACTGGCGAGTTGCTGATTCAAAGAATGAATCTGGCAAAATGCCTTCGTACTTTCTAACAATTTCCATTGGTGAAAGTTCACTTGGTCTGTTTTGAAAAATATCTTCGATTTCTGCAAGATGCTCAGAAAGAGTATTGTAGCGATCAATCTTTCCTTCTTTTTCTGCAATCATTTTTTCGATTTTTAAAGAACCAAGCATAAGGAAAAGAACTTCTCTTGATGTAAATTCTTCACCTACTTTGTTAGCAAAACCTTCTATTGTGTCACGAGCTAAACCAATGTTGTGCAACAAAGGATATTGAGCAATCGCCATATTTGATGAAACTACAATCTTTACTAAAAGAGGATGTTCTGGATTTGCAAAAGATTTTCCAACTTCAGCTTTGAATCTGTCTAAATAATCAGAAAGATTTTCTGAAAATGAAATTTCTTTTAAATTTCCAGCAATATTTCCATCAAAAAGCAAACCTGGCAAAACAGGCAAATCCATTTCTGCAAGTTCTAAAGCAAGTCTTGCTCTAACACCAAAGCAATCTTTATTTACACCTTTTGCAAGTTTACTGTTTCGTGAAATGTAATGTATATTTTTTTTGTCAAGAATCATAATATCCCTTCCTGATAAAACAAATTTTTAGAACAGATTGAGGACTGTTCCTGGAGCGCCTTGTAAAAATGCTTCGAACATTGGACTTGCTCCCTGTGTAAAGTAGCGTTTCAATTTTGCTACATCTTTTATATCTTCACCAACTACAACAAATTGAATACAACTACCATGTTTTACCTTTCCCCATTTGAAAAGAGCATTTATATCAGTAATTTTTTCTCCATCGTAGTAAACCCAAATTTGCAAATCTGGATATTTTGCTGTATAACTTGCCATAATTCTTTTCCATGCTTCAACATTTCCGTTGTGGAAAAGTTCGTTTGTAACAACAACTGAAAGCATTGGAGACATTTTCTTAATAGAATTAGGATTTGTATTTGAAGTTTCTGGTACAGAAGTTTGAGGTTCTGCAACCACTTCATTTTGTACTGCTGGAACTTCAGACACAGAGATTTCTGGAGCTGGTAAAGCATTTTGTACAGCCTGATTTTGTTTTGCAAAAGAGAAAGTTCCTGTACTTTGAGGAATTGCAGCAACAGGTGTTTTTGCATCTTTTGGTTGATTTTTTACATCTGCACAATATTTTGCGTATGACCATTTAGGATTTTCTGTGTTAGTTTTTCCACCAATGAAGAAAGATTGTTTTTGTTCATAACTTCTTTCTACAATTTTTCCAGGTTTTACTATTACGTTACGCTCAGATTTAGAAGAACTTCTTGATTTACCAGAAATTACAGTTCCTGAAGAAATAGCTTCAGATGTTTCATATTCAAACTTTGCATCTTTTTTAAAACTGTAAGAACCTTTTAGTAATTTTTCAATTCCTGAACATTTTCTACCGTAAATTACATCCATTGATTTTTTATTTGCTAATTCACAAAGTTCGTCAGCATTTTTCTTTCCTGTATAACCAGTGAATACAACCAACATTTCATTTTTTCTAAAGTCAGAAATATATTCTTTGTGAGCAGGATTTTTTGGATTTATAACAATTGCACCTAAATCAGGATGATGATACATAAAAACTATATCTAAAGCCTTCCATTTTGCAAAATCTGAAACAATTTGATCCGCATTAAAGGCATTGGATTCAAAATTATATGAATTAACGGAATATTTCCAATTTTCAATAAGTATTTTATACATAATAGCTGGAACATCAGCTACGGTGATTTCTTTTTTTATAACAAGATCAGTTACTGCATCTGCGATATGCACTTTTTGTGCAGGACATGTCATTAATTTATCTACAGTATCATTGTATGAACGAGCTGCTACGCCCATAGAACCCTCCAAATCGTAAGAGAAAGACTGATTGCGTCTTTTATGCGTAAAATTCTTGGAGAAATAAAATATTTCTCCAAGAATTTACTTATTTAGACGAATTATTTTCGTCCTCGGCGTGATTTTCCAGAATCAACTACACCAGTTTTTGATGATTTTGTTGATTTTTTTGCAGGAGCTTTTTCTGCTTTTGGTTCAGGTAATGCATCAGAATTAATTTCTGCTAAAAGTTCTTTTGCTGGAGAACTTGATTTTCCTGCATCATTTTTATCATCTGCTTCTGGTGGAGCAAAAGATTGTGAAAGGTCAACACGAACAGTTGAACGACGGCGTGAGAATGAAGCGAATGCTGCATCTTGGAATCCTTTTGATACGCTGTGCAAGAATTCGTTCAACACGTTTGCCATTCCGTCTAAAGTTGCCTTCTTACGTTTGATAGATGTAATATCGATATCCATCAAAAGACCAGGTTGAATATGGAAAGGGTTAATCATGTAATCGAACTTGTTAAATTCTGTTTCAAGGAAATTCAATCTTTCTTCCATTACACGACGTTCAATTGGATATTGATAATCGTACATAGAAGCAAGTTTATCTCTCATGATAATAAGTTTGCTACGAATCTTATCTTTTTCGTACAAGAATGTTTGGTTCATTTTTTCAACATCTGTTTCTTGTGCTTTTACAAAAGAAACTTCATCCCAAACTTTTGCTGTGTCTTCGTATACAGGATCGCCAGTTTTTGACTTGTAGCGACTAACAATCTTTTTCTTGTAAAGAGCAGCCAAGTCTTCAAAGTCTGCAACTCTCTTCCAACGTTTTGAATCATCGTAATCTGTATGAAGAACATCCCATAAGTGTTCTACTTCTGTTGCAAAACTTGCAAGTTGTACACGATATGCTTCTCGTTCGTTAAGAAGTTGAGCATTATCATAGTATTTTAAGCGAATTTGATAGCGTTCATCTGGAAGATGTGCTGCATCTGTATCTTCATATTCACGAAGGATAAGTTCACGAGCATTTTTAAGGTTTTCAATATATTGATAACCCATTTTTGAAGTATCAAGAATTGATGTAAGTGAGTTAATTGCTGTGTTAAATCCACGGTTACGAATATTTTCAATATCAATGATATTTTTTAAGTTTTCACGGATATTTAATTGGTCAAAAGTTTCTGGATCGATTTCAGCTCTTAAGTCTTGAATTCTGTCCATTAAATCTTTTGCAACAATACTGTAACGACGGCTCTTTGGACTATCAATATTGTCATCTGTAAAATCTGTTACATGGTTCATCTTAGCAAAAATAAGCTCACCATCAGTCATTTCATCAAGACCTTGCTCGATTCTGTCGTTTTTCATATTTTCTACAACTTTGTCGAGTTCTTCAGTGATGTGTTTTGAAAGCAAGTCTTTGATAAGATATTCAACAGTTACTTGATAATGGAAAATAGGACTGATAAGTTCTGAATCAAGGATGTTAATAGAAAGTTTTACATCAGAAACTGTTTTTGGTTTAAGAATATTATCTTTGAAAGCACATTTTACGATTGAGTAAGCGTTTTCACCACGAACGAAAGCACCAACATCTGTTTTTTGACGAAGAAGTGAGTTTGTAAGTGTTTCCAAATCGTTTACACCACGTTGAATGTGTCCCTGTAAGTGTCCGTACATGTTTACTACAGATTTTTCAATTTCACCTGTATTAAATTTATCTGCACCACCAACATCTTCAAGAAGAGCTGCGATTTCTTTTGGTGTATAGCGGTTAAGTACCTTCATTTCTTCTTTATCAATGAAGTTTCTTACCTTTTTAACCATTTCATCTTCTGATGTTACAACATAACGGTTGAACATGTTTTGATAGTTTTGGTTGAAATAGTTATAAAGTTTTTCTTTCAAACCACCCATAACATCCAATTGTGTAAGAACTTCATTAGGAAGTTTTGCTGTGATGTGGTTTAAAACCTTATTTGCTTCTTCTTCAAGAAGTTTGTTTACTTCAGCCTGTTGATCACGATATTCCTGTGCAAGAGAGTTTCTTGAACCAACTGCACTAGGTGTGGTAGGATCAAATACGTTAGGGCTTTTTTTCATGTCTAAACTAGCCATAATATCTCCTTTTAATACACCGCCTCGCCAATGCCTAAAAGCGAATAGCGATGCGCCTATTTTTGCTAAGTCTTATATCTAAGATTATAAACATACTCAACAGAATGTAAAGCATTTTTTTTTTTTTGTGTTAAATTTCTTTAAAATATGATATAGTTATTATATAATAGTTAACAAATAAACATATTTTGACTATTTTAAACACAGTAAGGACGGATTTTTATGAAATTTTTTCAGAAATTTGTATTTTTTTTAGTAATGTTGTTCTCTACTCAGTTTATATTTGCATTAGAACGCACAGAACCTGTAGACTTATATATCATAATTGATAAATCTATTTCCATGGATGAAACAAATTCCTTTGATTCTATGAAAGATTGGATATGTAATAAATTCCTAAAAAGATGTGTAGCAATGGAAGATTTTATTACAGTATTCATTTTTTATGGAGAATCTAAAGTAATTTACTCAGAAACAATTAAAACTCCAGAAGATATAGATAACTTAATTGCAGTAATTCAAGAGCAAAAAGCCGATGGTCCTTTTACAGACATCGGAAGTGTTTTAGATAATGCAAAAAAGCGCTTAGATTTAACACCATCTTCAAGAATGCGAGTTACACTTCTCTTTACAGACCTTATTCAAGAAGCATCTTACAGTTCAAAATATGCTGGAACTTACTACGACTTTGCTGATAAATATCTTTCTACAGATAGAATTATGTATCACGAAGGTGATTCAACACAAGGAATTGGAAGCTGGTACGAAATTGCAGTTAGAACCGCTTCTGACCAAAGCGTAGCAGATTTAGCTAAAAAAATTTACAATAATATCGTAGCATCTGGAAACTCTAGAATTTATTCTGTACAATAAGAAACTATGAAGCGATTTACATTTGTTGTTTTTTTTCTTTTTTCAATTAGTTTGATTGGTTTTCTTGTGTACAAAACATTTGCTAAAGATTCCAGCACAGAAAATGTTAGAGCAAAAGTAGTAATTCCAGTAACAACGAATAAAACTGAACAAACAGACTCTACAGAATCTTATTCTTCTATAGAAGTTGAAAATACATCATTAGTTCAATTAAATTTTGATGAAACATTGATTACAACTCTCAGTGTTGATATAAATTCTGATACATACGAAGATCAGGTGGTTGCTGTAAAAAAAGCCAATAATCCAGATATTATTTTGATTATTGGACTATATGATTCAAAATCATCGGAATATCAGCGATTTACTGAATTACAAACACCTATCTTTCAAGTAAAATCTTTTAGCCTTATGGTTATGGATTTAGCGGGAAATCACACAAATACTTTAGTTTGCACAGGATTTACTTCTGACAATGATTCAATTTTACAAGCATACAACCCAGTTATAGACAAAAACAGAATTTCATTTTCAAAAATCATAGATTTGCAAACTGATGGAACTATTTTTGTACAACAGGCTCAAAGAAATGATAACTACTCAATATACAATATGAATGCAGATTGCTTTCCAATCATAATGTACAGTACAGAAGAAACTCCTGGTGGAACTGACTATGAACAAGTTCAAACAACATACGAATGGAATAAAAGAACATCAGTTTACGAGCCAACTGCAACAACAAGACTTTCTAGTAAAAAAATTGCCGCAAAAGAATTAGCAAGAATTCTAGACGGAACTGTTCCTACTTTTAGGAATTTTCTTGATGGAATGTGGTATAGAACAAGCAATACGGAAAACCCTAGATATTTATTTTTTGATCCAAAATCAGAAGAAATTATCTTTTTTGACCAAAAAATTCAGGAAGTTTATGACTGGCTTAACAACACTTTAAGACGAAACGGAATTCATATTACAGCATCAAATAAATCTATTTCAAACCTTGTAAGATATTTTGATATCACATTAGTTTCTGTAGATGAAATTCGAATTCGCGTTAGAGATGATGTTAGAATGGTTATTGGAACAGATACTCTTTGGGACGGTGTTTATAAAAAAACATCTCAAAATATGAATTCTGTAAAAACAAAACATTCTGAAAAAACTTCTATAATAAGCGTAATGGAAGAAGGTGCAGGAAAATGGAAGTTTCAAGAAAACACAATTGCTTTTGCAGAGAATTTTTTTACACTTACCCAAAATACAACAAAATTCACTGGAGTATACACAACAACAACTTTATTTAATACAGATTTAATTCAATTTAGAGCCGATAATGAAAATTGCCTTTTGAATGGATTTTTTATGTACAAAATAAATGAAGACAGAATAGATTTTATTCCAGTAACTGTAACTACAAGTAGTTGTATAATCGAAGGCTCTGCAATGCCAATAAGAATGGAAAAATATACCGAAAATTAAATTTTGCAAAATTGAAAAATGAGCATCCGAAGAAAACTTGCTCTCACCGAAAAATCCCCAAACTCGTTAGTGCTGCGCTAGCGCTTGCAATACTTCGTTTGGTTCTTTTTCGTCTACGCAAGTTTTCTTCTGCACTTATTGTAGATTTTGCAAAGTTTATTTTCTTACGCAAGAAAGATGGGCGGAGATTGGGTAAAAGCGAAATGTCAAAAACAGATTGTCATTCCGAACTTGATTCGGAATCTTTGTAATGAGATGCTGAAATAAATTCAGCATGACGGTACTGAAACGAGTTCAGCATGACATAATTTGCACTTTTTAGAAAAAAAATCCCCGTCGAAGATTTTTTTTAAACTTCGTCGGGGAATAAAGATTTTATGACAAGAATAAATTATTGTGCTACTGCTGAACGCACCACACGAAAACCAAGGCCGCGGTTGCGGTAGTCCGGGCCGTAGTAGTTACGATCAGAAACAGTACAGAAAAGCGAATTGAAGTCCCAATAACCACCGCGGCCGACGCGGTACGAGCCCGACGAGGCGCCAGTTGGGTCACTGCCTCCTTCTGTGCCTGTATTATAACTACTTTTATACCAGTTCCAGCACCATTCATATACATTTCCACTCATGTCATATAAGCCAAAGGCATTTGATTTCTTTGTTCCTATAGGGTGGGTTTTACTACCTGAATTATCATAATACCATGCATATTCGCCTAATTTACTTGAACTATTTGTACCAGCGTATGTTTTTGATGATACTGTATTGTCTCCTGCTCGGGCTGCATATTCCCACTCTGCTTCTGTTGGTAAGCGATAGCCATTTGCATTCCAATCACATTGTACTGCATTCCATGTACTGTCATTTGATGTAGGTACAGTTCCCCATTTACTTGGGTCTGTATTGCCACTAATACTGTAACATGGGGTTAATCCTTCTGCTATTGACCTTTTATTACAATACACAAGAGCATCATACCAACTTACATAATATGCTGGATAATTGTTTCCATCTCCATAATCTGAACTTGGACTATTACTTCCTGTGTAATTACAGTATTTTTCATATTCTGCTTGGGTTACTTCGTATTTTCCCATGTAAAAATCTTTTGTTATGGTTACTTCGTGTACTGGTATTTCGTCAAATTCACCAGCGGTACTTCCCATTTGGAATGTACCTGCTGGGATTAATACAAATCCTTTTGGGATTTTAGCAATATCAACAACTTCTTTATAGTTACAAACAGTACAAACACGTTCTTTGCTACCTTCTGC
>CALBXN010000014.1 GCA_937890485.1 uncultured Treponema sp. | reverse complement strand
AATTTTTTGCTTCATAAATATTGCTTTACTCCAAATAAATTGTATAATATCTATCTGTATAGTTTAGTATAATGTAAACTACAATCAGAAGTCTAGTATTTGATAGGAATGTTTTTATTATGAAAAAATTTTTAATTTCACTACTTCTAATAATAATTTTTGCAGGTGCAGTATTTTTTATTGGTTGGGGACAATTTGCAGTTCCAGCAGGCTCTTATGGAGTTATGGTTTCAAAAACAAGTGGAATCAGTCAAAAAACAATAGTACCAGGAGAATTTTGTTGGTTTTGGGAAAGACTTTTACCTACAAATACATCAATGCGAATTTTTTCAATTATTCCTGTAACAAGAACAACCACAATTTCAGGAGAACTTCCTTCAGCAGATATTTATAGTCCAATGCTAGAAGGCTCACCAAATTTTTCATATAAATTTTCAGTTCAAACAGAACTAATGATGAAAAGCAATTATTTACCAAATTTTGTTCGTAGAACTGATGCAAAAGAAAACGAACAATTACAAGAATATTTAAATCAACAAGGAGATTTAATTGCACAAGAAGTAATTCAGTATATTTTATCAAAATCATTAGATAACGCAAATAACTTAATGTTACTTGCAACAGATACTGAAGAATTAAAAACAGGAATTAATGCTGATTCAAAATTCAAAGACTTAGAAATTTCTAACATAACAGTAAAAACAGCACAAATGCCAGATACAGAATTATACAATATTGCAAAAGCCTCTTATGCAGAATTTCAAGCAAAAGTAAAACAATCCTTAGCAGAATTAACTAAAAACCAAAGTACAATTACAGCAAATGATTATTTACAAATTGAAAGATTTGCTCGCTGGGGAAAAATTTTACAAGAATACCCTATCCTAATTGATTTTTTAGCAGTTTCACGAGATGACGCTTCAAAAGCAATTGGTGCATTAGATTCATTAAACAATCGAAGCAAAAAGGATTAAATTTAATCTTTTAGCACAATTTTAATATTATTTTTTAATGGTAAAACAAATATAAAACTTCCCCTTTTGATAGAAAGCTCAACGGAATTATATCCAGAGTCAATTCTATTAGATAAACTTATTTGTTTTTTCCAATTTAATTTATCTAAATTCCACTTTAATCCCTTGCTAATTATTTTACCATTAAAAAAATTTTTGCCTAAAGAAAAAACAGAAACATTATCAGTTTCTAACAAAGAATTAATCTGTAAATGATTTTTTTTATTACAAAAAACTATTATATTTTCTTCCGTTAACCAAAAATTTGGCAAACTCATTGTAGATTTATTGTATTTTTCAAAATTAAATAAAGAAAGCAATGACACAAAATGTTCAATTCGTCCACCACTAGCACCAATTAAAATTACATTTTTATGTGGAATTTTTTTAGCTTCAATAAATGCCAATTCTGTATCCGAAAAATCCTTATCTTTAGGAAACACTTTTTTACAAACTGAATTTTCAAATTTACACAAAGTTTCCTTATCAATGCTATCCATATCACCAATTAATAAATCAGCTTTTAAATCAAATTTAATAACTGTTTCCATTCCAGAATCCACAGCAATTATAAAAGAGGAATTTAAATCAATATCATGATTTATCATAAAAGATTCAACATCTTTTTTTGAAGGAGAAATTCCACCAGCAAATATTAAAATATTTTTTTTATTTTGATAGACGCAACTCATTTATTTACATTATACTATAAAAATATGAAACATGTACACATTCCTTCTATACTAAAAAAAATGAATTCTTATTTTGAAAAGGCAGGATTTAAAGCATACCTCGTTGGTGGTGCCGTTAGAGATATGCTTTTAGGGCAAAAGGTCTCAGATTTTGACTTAACAACTAATGCAACTCCTGAACAAGTAATGTCAATTTTCAAAAAAGTAATTCCTACAGGAATTGAACATGGTACCGTTACTGTTTTATTTATGGGAACTCCAATTGAAGTAACCACTTTTAGAATTGAACAAGGATATTCAGATTCAAGACATCCTGACAAAATTTCATTTACAGACGACATCACAGAAGATTTATCAAGAAGAGATTTTACAATTAACGCAATTGCTGCCTCATTACAGGACGGAAAAATAGTTGATCCATTTGACGGACAAAAAGATTTAAAAAATAAAATTATCCGTACAGTAGGTTCTCCGTTTGAAAGATTTTCAGAAGACGGATTAAGACCAATAAGAGCTATACGATTTGCTGCAAAATTACATTTTAAAATTGATGAAGAAACATTAAACGCAATTCCACAAACTATCGAAAAAACAAAAACAATTTCCATTGAACGATTCAGAGATGAATTTTGTAAAATGATGACAACGGATAAACCTTCAATCGCTTTGAATTTGTTAGAACAAACTGGAATTTTAGAATTTTTTATTCCAGAATTGATTAAATGCAAAAATGTTACTCAATCAGACTTTAGAGGAATACATAAATTTGATGTTCTAAATCATTTGTTTTACGCTTGTGACGGAGCTCCAAAAGAAAAATTACTTGTAAGAATTGCCTCTCTTTTTCATGATGTAGGAAAACCATGTACAAAAAAAGAAGATATTCGCACAGAAATAGACGGAAGTGAAAAACCTATCATCACTTTTTTTGGACATGAAAAAAAATCAGCAGAAATTTGTAAAGAAATTATGACAAGATTAAAATTTTCAAATAACGAAATTGATTATGTTTGTCATTTAATTAAAGAACACATGTTTTTTTATGAATCATCTTGGACAGACGCAGCTATAAGAAGATTTATCACTAGAATTAGTCTACAAAAATATACAACATCAGAAACAATCGAAGATTTATTTGATTTAAGAATTGCTGATGTAACTGGAATGACAAATACTCCACCTATTTTAAAAGATGGAAGATGGTCTGAAAACTTAATTGAATTTAAAGATAGAATAAATCAATGTATAAATGAAAATACTCCTCTTTCATTAAAAGATTTAGCAATCAATGGGAATGATTTAATCAACATCGGAATAACAGGAAAACAAATCGGTTGGACATTAAATGAATTACTTCAAGATGTTTTAGAAAGTCCTTCTGATAATACAAAAGAAAAATTATTAGAAATTGCTAAAAATATTAACTCGTAAATAAATTGATGTTTTTAATTTTACATCTAACATGGAATTTTCTTGAACATTAGAAATAAGTCCATAACGTAAAAACAATGAATTTTTTACTCCAACAGATAAAACAGAATTTAATTTTTTTTCATAAAGAAGCTCATTCAAATTTAATATGTTATAATTTGGTAAATTTTTTAATGAATGAATGCCAGCAAAAAATAAATTAAATCTAAGTAAACCAAAATTATTATTTGAAATTTCAAAATTTAATTTTACACCTTCTCCACAACCTAATCCTGAAGAATTAGCAAAATCAAAATTTACACTTGATAAAATAATAAAATTTAAATTTGTATTAAAATAAAAATTCCAAAATTGTTTTGAAGAATAATTGTATCTATAATTGAAACCAATAGATGTCATATTGCAATTTGTTAAATTATTTGATTCATTAAAAAATAAATAATCATCAGAAATCACATTAAAAAATAAATCAAAATTTAAATTTATTCCAACAACACATTCTGAATTATTTTCTTCAAATTTATTTATTCTATATAAAACACCATCAGAAAATAAATTAAATAAAAAATTTTTTTTCATAAATATTGAATTAAAATCAATTTTAAAATTATTAAATGGAAATTTTGATTCACTAAATTCATCACCATAAGAAAAATCAAAATCAAAAGAATTACTTAAATATAAATTTGATAAACCATTCACCGAAAAAATAAAATCAAGTGAATAAATTTTATCAAAATTATTTATAACTTGATTTGACATTTGACCAAAAATTACAGAAGAAAATGACTTTCCTAAAAATTCATTTAATCCAAAACTTTCATCTTGAAAAAAAATATTCCAAAATAAAATATCATTCATATTTGTTAACAACTGAGAAGTAAAATCTTTTTTAGGATTTATTTTTATAGAAATTGAAAATGAATTTTTTTCTGCAAACACATTTTGAACTAAATATAAAATCAGCAACAAAAAAAAGAATTTTTTTTTGAATCCTTTTAACATCATATTCTAAAAATAATACGATAAAATAAGGATTACAAACTAAAAAAAACTGTTCCAAAAAATCTTACGAAATCTTGAAACAGTTTAATATCAAAAAAATTAAATTTAAATTTCCATGTTCATAACATGGCGAACTTCTTTTAAAGTTTCAACAGCCATTTCTCTAGCTTTTTCTGCACCATTTAATAGAACTTGTTTAATATAATCAGGAGCAGCTTCTAAGCGTTTGCGTTCTTCACGTAAAGGTCTAAGTTTTTCGTTCAAACTTTCAGTAAGCATATTTTTTAGCATTCCACCGCCACCATCACCAATTTTTGCAGCGATTGCTTCTGGAGTTTCATCAGTACAAAGAGAAATCAACATAAGAAGATTTGCAACTTCAGGACGATTTTCTGGATCATAAGTGATAAATCGCTCTCCGTCAGTTTTTGCCTTTTTTATAAGTTTTGCTGTTTCATCCTCTGTAGCACAAAGCATAATTGCATTTCCACGACTTTTACTCATTTTCTGAGTTCCATCTAATCCCATAATATGAGGAGTTTTGCTTAATAATGCTTGTGGTTCCGGAAAAACTGGATTGTCTGGCGAAAATTTTTCGTTAAAACGACGGGCAATCAATCTTGTTAATTCAAGATGAGGAAGTTGATCTTTACCTACAGGAACAACATTTCCTTTGCAATATAGAATATCAACTGCTTGATGTACGGGATAAGTATACATTCCTGCATTTACACTTTTTAATCCAGCAGCTTGAATTTCTTCTTTTACAGTTGGATTACGATTTAATTCTGCATTTGAAACCAAAGTTAAAAAAGGAATCATAAGTTGGTTTGCTTCTGGAACATAACTATGTGGATAAATAATAACATCATCATTAGGTTCAATTCCAGCAGCAAGATAATCGATTACAAGTTGTTTTGTGTTTTGTGAAATTTCAGAAAAAGCATCATGATCAGTTAAAACTTGATAATCTGCAATCAAAATACTTGTAGGAACACCCATTTTTGATAAGCGAACACGATTTTGCAAAGAACCAAAATAATGCCCAATATGTAATCTACCTGTAGGTCTATCCCCAGTAAGAACTCTATATTTTTTTGGATTTACTTGTAAATCTGCTTCTATTTTTTTGCTAGTTTCTACAGCAGCTTGATAAGTATCTGACATAAAAAATTCACCTCTGAAAAATTATATTTACTATTATAAAACATCTGGAAAATATTTACAACTTATTTGCATAAAAATCCCAGCCAGAAAATATTGTAAGTTTTAAATATATGTGGCAAAAAAAGAACGAAAGAAATGTTGTTTATTGACTGATTTGCATAAAAAAAGGCTCTCACCCAAAAATCGCCCTCGTTCGCTGGTGCTGCGCTACGCTTGCAAGGCTTTAAGTAAGCCTACGGCTTACAATCAAGTTTTGTTTCACAAAACTTGCGGCTATTTTATGTACATTCAAAAATTTTATCAATTCCGTTAATAAGCGAATTTGTTTTCGTTCTTTTTTGCAACGATATGTAAATTTACAGGATTTTCTGCTCTGGGATTTTTTTACGATATAGCTGGTAAATAAATTTATTTATCAAGTTTTGCAACTCAAAACTTGATGTTACAAATTGTCAAGAATGACAATTTGTAACGACTGCTCTTTAAAGCAGATAGTTTTTTTTTTACTTAGAACTGGCACGAACCAAGCGCAACCCAAGGAAGTATTGGCTCAAATACGGTTCGTAGTAGTTACGGCGAGAAACCGAACAGTCATTCGAACTGTAGTTCCAACCACCACCGCGGTAGACGCGGTTAGACCCCG
>CALBXN010000013.1 GCA_937890485.1 uncultured Treponema sp. | reverse complement strand
ATCCACGTTTAGGAAGTCTTCTATATAGTGGAGTTTGTCCACCTTGGAACCAAGCTGGAATACTTGCTCCTGAACGAGATTTTTGTCCGTTTTCTCCACGGCCAGCAGTTTTTCCTAAACCACTACCTGGTCCACGTCCAACTCTTTTTCTTGTTTTTGCTTCTGGAGAAGCGTTTAATTCATGTAACTTCATATTATAGCTCCTCTACTTTCTTTCCTCTTAATGCAGCAACATGTTCAGGAGTTTTTTGCATTTTAAGAGCTTCTAAAGTAGCTTTTGCTACGTTAATTTTTGTATTTGATCCAAGTGATTTAGAAACTATATCATGAACACCAGCAAGTTCAAGAACAACTCTGGCAGATCCACCAGCGATGATTCCTGTACCTTCTTTAGCAGGTTTAACAAGAACTTGTGCACGTCCAACTTTTCCTATAGCTTCATGTGGGATTGTTCTATTATCAATTAATGCAACCTTAGTTACGTTTTTATTAGCTGCTTGAATAGCTTTTTTAATAGCTTCAGGAACTTCATTAGCTTTTCCTGTTCCGATTCCTACTAGTCCTTTTCTATTACCAACTACTACTGTAGCTGAGAATCTAAAATGACGTCCACCTTTTGTAACTTTTGTTACACGGCCTATAGAAACAACTTTTTCTTCAAGCAAGTTTTTCTTAGAGTCCATTTTTGTTTTTGGCATAATCTGTACCTCCCTCTTAGAATTCTAGTCCATTTTCACGTGCAGCTTCAGCTAAAGCTTGAACACGTCCGTGGTAAAGGTATCCACCTCTATCGAAAACTACTTTATTGATTTTTGCTTTTTTAGCTTTTTCAGCAATGTCTTTACCAACAGCTTTTGCGCCTTCAACATTGCCTCCGTTTTTTATTTTTAATTCGACAGATGAAGAGCTAACAAGAGTAACGCCCTTAACATCATCGATAATTTGAGCAAATATTTGTGTATTTGATCTAAATACGTTTAATCTAGGACATTCAGCTGTTCCACTTATTTTGTTACGAACACGAGCATGTCTTTTTTTACGTAAATCATTTTTTGATTCTTTAACTATCATAATATCTCGACTCCTTACCCTTATTTAGCTGCTTTCTTACCTTCTTTACGACGAACATATTCACCTTTGTAACGAATACCTTTACCTTTATAAGGTTCTGGTTCTCTTACAGCACGAACGTTAGCCGCAAATTCAGTAACTTTTTGCTTATCGATACCTGAAATTGTAATTTCAGTATTACTTACTAGTTCTACTGTTAATCCTTCTGGAATCATCATCTCAACTGGATGTGAATAACCAGCACTTACTACTAATTTATTTCCTTGAACATTGAAACGGTATCCAACACCAATGATTTCTAATGTTTTAGCATATCCGTTTGTAACACCAGTAATCATATTATTGATTAAAGCATTCATTGTTCCATGCATTGCTTTTGCATTTTCGTTTAAACGTTCTAATGTAATTTGATTTCCTTCTTGTTTCATTGTGATATCTTTTAACATTGATTGTGTTAATGTTCCTTTTGGACCTTTAACAGTAACAACGTTATTTACATTTTCAACAGTTACTCCTTCAGGAATTGTAATTATACGATTTCCGATACGGCTCATATTGACACCTCCTATATCTCATTTTAAATTCACCATGTAATCATGGGTTTCAAACTATCTTTGTCTTTAATTACCAAATATAAGCTAAAACTTCTCCACCTATATTTTGTTTACGAGCTTCTTTATCAGTCATTATTCCTTTTGATGTAGAAATAATAGCGATTCCTAATCCGTTAAGTACTTTAGGTACTTCATCGTTCTTAGCATATACACGTAGTCCAGGTTTTGAAATTCTCTTTAAACCTGTGATAACTCTTTCTCTTTTTGCTGTATATTTTAAAGTTAAAACGATTGTTCCTTGAGCATCATCTTTAACTACTTTGTAATCATTTATAAATCCTTCTTCTTTTAGAATTCTTGCGATTTCTACTTTTATATTAGAAGCAGGAACTTGTACTTCTTCATAACGCATTTGGTTAGCATTACGAATACGTGTTAACATATCTGCAATTGTATCTGTTACTACTGCCATTTTTAACTCCTCCTTTCCAATTACCAGCTTGATTTCTTAATTCCTGGTATTTGTCCTTTGTAAGCTAATTCACGGAAGCAAATACGGCAGATTCCGAATTTACTCATAACTGCGTGTGGACGACCACATCTTGTACATCTTGTATATTCACGTACTTTGAATTTTTGCTTTTTATTAGCTTTAACAATCATACTTTTTTTTGCCATTATTTACCCTCCGATTACTTTCTAAATGGAATTCCAAGTTCTTTTAATAAATCATAAGCTTCTTCATTAGATTTTGCAGTTGTTACAAATACGATATCCATTCCACGTACTTTAACAACATTATCATATTCTATTTCAGAGAATATTAATTGTTCTTTAATACCTAACGTATAATTTCCACGTCCATCAAAAGCCTTTGGTGAAACACCTCTGAAATCACGAACACGAGGTAATCCAATAGATACTAACTTATCCATAAAGTTGTACATATTTTCTCCTCTTAAAGTAACTTTACAACCAATTGATTGTCCTTCTCTTACTTTAAATGAAGCTATTGATTTCTTAGCAGTAGTTTCAACTGCTTTTAATCCTGTAATTTTTTCAAGGCTAACAATAATTCCTTCACTATTTGTAGCATTTGAAAACTTTACAATACCTGATATTGAACCAGTAAAAACCTCTGTTTTATTTTCCGACTTTTCATTAGATGTTTCAGGAGCAACTGGATCCTTACATCCAATAAAACAGAATACAAAACTTATTGCTATTAACAGAGTAGCAATCCACAAAAAATGTTTTTTCATACATCCTCCAAAAAATAGGTAAATTTAAAAATAAAAAAGCTAAATTTTTGCACATACTTTTAAGCATGTACAAAAATTTAGCTTTTCTACAATGTATATATTTATGTAGGTGATATTTATCCGTTAAGTTAAGTTAAGTTGAGTTGAGTTGAGTTGAGTTGAGTTGAGTTGAGTTGAGTTGAGTTGAGTTGCTACTTAGTCTTTTATACAACATTATAGTCATAATTCTATAATAGTCAAAAATCTCCATTTTGTAAATAAAAAAACTTACTTTTAAATAAAAAAAATAATTCGCAATGGATTTACTACAAAAAAAATTTTGAAGTATATTATTTCTAGAGAGACATCTGACGATTTTACAGACAGAATCGAAGCCTTCATCAAGGACATAAAATCAAAATAGTCTAACAAAAAGGAGTATTCCAGCGTGAACATCCACGACCAAGACATATATTTCAAAGCTAAAAATGACGGTGCTCAACAAGCAAAAATCGAGACAGCTAAGAATATGTTAGTAAAAAATATTCCTATCGACGTTATTTCAGAATGTACAGGTCTTACGAATAATGAAATAAAAGACCTTACAAAATAATTCAAACTACTAATCTTAACGAGAAACTTTTATCAAGAATATTTTATAACTTTTTCTTTGCTAAATTTAAAAAGTCGTGTTATCCTATACTCATGCCAATGATAACAAATTTGCAGAATGAATTAATGAGTCTGCACTATATTTTTTGTAACCACTCTGTTTTAGTTGTTGATTCTGACAAATTGGAACTACCTTCCGATAAAATCGTTCAGAAATGTTTTGATCACCAAGTTGTAATTGATTGGTTTGGAGAACCTGAATATCAATACACCGCCATCGCACTTGAAGATGATTGTCCAGCACCTACTGGTTGTAAATGGGTTCCAATACGTTCTCTTTTTGTAAAACAAAATTCTAAAAACGAAGCAATAACAAGAGCCGCCAGAGCACATTCAATTTTGAAATGGCGCAAAAAATACAGATATTGTCCTCATTGTGGTACACAAATGCAAGACGATAAATTTGAAACAGCGCGAACTTGTCCAGATTGTCAAACTCATATTTATCCAACTGTAACTCCAGCAATGATAGTTTTAGTTGAAAAAGATGGTGAAATTCTTCTTGCTCGCCACAAGCATCGAAACAATGATGTTTACACTTGTCTTGCAGGTTTTATCGAAGCAGGTGAATCAGCAGAACAAGCAGTTGTAAGAGAAATCAGAGAAGAAGTTGGTATCGAAGTTGAAAATGTACGCTACATTACAAGTCAAGCATGGCCTTTTCCTGACCAACTTATGTTAGCTTTCAAAGCAGATTATAAAAAAGGTAAAATTACTCCTCAAGAAGAAGAAATTGAGGAAGCAATGTGGTTTAAACGCGATAATCTTCCTCCAATACCAAAACCAGGGTCTGTTGCATGGAAATTGATTATGGGTGAATTATAAAAAAGCCCTGAAAAAAAGACTACTTAGAAAGTTAAAATTTCCAAGTAGTCTTTTTTATTTACAATAAATTGTATTTAATCAATCTTAAAGATTGTCAAAAAATCCTTTTGCTTTAAGAAGTTCTGCATTAAGAATACCACCCATTGCTGCCCCACGTTTTGTGTTGTGGCTTAAAGCAACAAAACGAACATCAAATACAGGACATTCTCTTAAACGACCAACTGTTACAGCCATACCTTTATCAGTTTCTCTGTCTCGGCGTGGTTGTGGACGATTGTTTTCGTGGCGAACATGAATTGGTTGAACAGGAGCTGAAGGTAAATCCAATTCTTGAGGAACTCCTTTAAATGAAAGCCAAACTTTTTCAATTTCTTCAAGTGAAGGTTTTTTATCTTCTGGCAAGTCAAATTCAAGACTTACACAAGCTGTATGTCCATCAATTACAGGAACACGATTACAATGTGCAGCTACTAAAGGACTTGTAGCATTTTCAATTTTATCACCTGCAACTTTACCAAGAATTTTTAAGCATTCTTTTTCAGTTTTTTCTTCTTCACCACCGATAAATGGAACAACATTATCAATCATATCGAATGAAGGAACACCAGGATATCCTGCTCCACTTGTAGCTTGCATTGTTGTAACAATCATTCTTTTGATTGGATAACCTGCTTTTTGTAAAGCGTAAATTGGAGCCATATATGATTGCAAAGAACAGTTTGGTTTTACAGCAACAAATCCTTTGTCCCAACCGTGATGTTTTTTCTGAGCAGCGATGATATCAGTGTGGTCAGGATTGATTTCAGGAATCAACATTGGAACATCATCTGTCCAGCGATTTGCACTTGCATTTGAAACAACTGGAATATTTGCAGCAGCATAAGATGCTTCAAGTTCTTTGATTTTATCTTTATCCATTTCTAAAGCACTAAATACAAATTGACATTTTCCTTTTGCAGCATCTACATCATTTGCATCTTGTACAACAAGATTTTTTACACCTTCTGGTATATCACTTCCGATTAACCAACGAGAATCAACTGCTTCACAATATTTTTTTCCAGCAGAACGAGGAGAAGCAGCAACATAAGTTACTTCAAACCAAGGATGATCTGCTAAAAGGTAGATATAGCGTTGACCTACCATTCCTGTTGCACCAAGCACACCAACTGATATTTTCTTTTCCATAAATTCAAATTCTCCTATTTTTATAAATTACACTGTTTTAGTGCGTCTTCAATTATTTTTTTTGCGTTATCAGTAACTTCAACAAGTGGCAATCTTAATCCACCGGCTGGACATTGCCGAACACGTTGGAAACATGGTTGCAGATAAAGACATCCGCGCCCTTCTCCAGCGCCTTTTTCGCCTCCTCCACCATGCACTCGGGCTGAAATGGCGGCGTATCGAGGATGGTCAGCTCCACGTTGGGGATGGCGTGGAGGGGTCGGGTGACGGCGTTGTGCTCGTAGCCGGAGATAATCACGCGGCTGCATGGTTTCACCAGCGAATGGATGGCGATGTTGAGCCCGTGGGTGGCGTTGTGGGTGAAAATCACGTTCTCCGGCTCGGCTACACCGAAGAGTTTT
>CALBXN010000012.1 GCA_937890485.1 uncultured Treponema sp. | reverse complement strand
CACTTTTTCTGTTTTTTCTTTTTCTCATTCCCATTTTCTTCTGTATCTTCAAGTACAGTCATTTCTTCATTTTCCATAGGTTTCGTTCCTCCTTTCCTAAAATTTTAGTAAAACAGACATTCGCAATCCGCTTTTGCTACTTGCTCATGAACGCAGACAACTTGTCTGCTCTGCAATGGTGGATTATTTGTTTGCGTCCAAGTTGGTATTTTCGCATAAATAACCTGCCCTTGTATAAATACTTAAAATTTTTAAGTGTGTTTCTATTATGGTGGAACCCCACGAAATATTCTCATTCCAACTCCTTTCCGTCTTAAAATCTGCTTTTTTCTAATTTTGACATAGTAATCCAAAAGATTTCTGTTATTTTTTCTTCAAAGGTATTTTGTAGTTTTTTCTTTACAAGTAGATGGCCTTTATTTGTAATATCAATTACTTTTGCTTGGTAGGTTTCACCTGTAAAAGTGTTTTCGATTACATTTACAACTTTTCCAATAAGGTTTGAACGATTTTTGTATTCGTCCATAACTAAATTATGATTTTCATTTTTCAAATCCAACAAAATTTCTTGCAATAGGAAATTTATAACTTCATCTTTTTTTTCAAAATTGATATTTGCACTTGTTGCAATTTTAGAAAGCTCTTCTGGAAATCCATTTTTGTCTTCTTGTAGATTTATTCCAATTCCAATTATTGCAGGATTTATTTTATTTTTTTGTGTTTTGGATAAAATTCCTTCTGTTAAAATTCCACAAACTTTTTTTTCTTCAATAAAGATGTCATTTACCCATTTGATTTTGCAGTTTTTACAACCAAATTTTTCTAGGGTTTTACAAACACTGACTGCAACTTTTGGCGTGATAAGTGTAACATCATTTTCGTATTCTAAAAAATCTGTGTTATAAACTATCGAAAGATAAATTCCACAATTTTTTGGCGAAAAAAAACTTCTTCCTAATCTTCCTTTACCATTTGTTTGTGAATTTGCCACAAATATTGCTGATATGGGTAAATCATTTTTTGGATTTTGCTCATTTTGAGGTTCAGTTTTTGAACAAAGGAATTCTTTTGCTCGTGTATTTGTAGAATCCGTTTGTTCATAAAAGAATTTATTTATAGCAGTTAAATCCATGTTGTTCAATTCCGTCAACCCATTTTTTTGCCCAAAGTTTTGCAGCTGGTAAATCGTGTTCTTTATAATTTCCACATTCTTTAGGGTCTCTTCCTGGAATTTCTTTATCATCTTGCCAAGAAGCAACTTGTTTTAGAACATTCATCATTTTATTTGCAATTTCTTCTTCTGTATGTTCTCCAAAAATTGTTAGATAAAAACCTGTTCTACATCCCATTGGAGAAAAATCAATTATGCCGTCTAATTCATTACGGATATATTCAGCAACTAAATGTTCTAGGGTATGAATTCCTGCTATTGGCATAAATTCTTCGTTTGGTTGACAAAAGCGAATGTCATATTTAGAAACGATATCTCCCTTTGTTCCAGTTTTTTTTGCGGCTTGTCTTACATAAGGTGCTGTAACTTTTGTGTGGTCAAGATTAAAGCTTTCTACATTGTATTTTTGATTTTCCATAATTTCCATCCTTGAATTATTGTATTAAAAATTTTCTAACATATTGAAAACTGTTTGTCCACTGATTTTTGCAGCAGTTTCTTTGTTAAAAAAATATTCACCTTCTACGCCGTCATCAGCAGAATCTGAAATTGAACGAATTATTACAAATGGTATTTTGTGTAAAAAACAAGTGTGTGCAATAGCTGTTCCTTCCATTTCAACGCAAAATGGATTACAGTTTGAAATAATTTTTTGTTTTACGGTTTTATCAGAAACAAAAACGTCCCCAGAAGCAACTCTTCCTTTGAAAACATTAGAATTATTTTCTGAAACAAAAGATTTTTCTGCTAGATTGATTAAATTTTCATCAGCATTAAAGAAAGTTGGCATTCCAGGAATTGTACAGATAGGATCTCCAAAAGAACTTGCGTCAGCATCGTGATAAACGCAATCTGTAGAAATTACTATATCGAGAGGTTTTAATTCTTTTGCCATGGCTCCTGCAATTCCTGTATTGATAATATGAGTAACATCAAATTTAACAATCAAAAGTTGTGCACAAAGGGCAGCATTTACTTTTCCAATTCCGCTTTGCACAACAACACAGTCTTTGCCATTTATGCTTCCTTCAAAAAAGATTAGATGTGAAAATTCTGTTTCTTTTTTATTTTTCATTAAAGAGCAAAGATTTTGAATTTCTATATCCATTGCTCCAATTATACCGAATTTTACTTTGTTTTGATTCATGATTTTCTCCTATACGCTTAATTTTTCATATAAATGTAAACTATGTCAATATTTGCAAAAAAAATACATTAAATGCAACATTTTTTATTGACATTATTATCACTTTTTGTTAGTATAACCATAACAATATTGTATTACAAAGAGCCGCTTTTTTCTCCTCCTTTTGCGGCTCTTTTTTTTTGTCTTTATCATTCTAGCATATCTTTAAGTTTTTCTCTCTCTTTTTCAATATATTTTTTAAGATTTTCTGTTAAAGGTGTTTTTTCAGACTTTAGAAAAAAGAAAAAATTTATTCTATCTTTTATTTCTTCGTTTCGATTTCTTATAGAATTTTTTAATGCTTCATATTTTATAACGATTTTATGTTCATCAGCAAATTTTTTGATTTTTGATAAAATGTGTATTGAATAAAACAAATCAATTGTAAAAATTCCGTAATAAAAGCCTACTAAAAAAGTAAAACTCAAATTTTTAGAAAGCCAGGATACTGCATCATTTATGTAGGGTTCTATAAAAATATAATAAAAAACACTTAATAAAAACCAAAAAAAAGTAAATTGTGGACAAATTATACCTTGAATATTGCCTTTTAGTTTTGAATAATCCCAAAGTTTTACCTTCATACCTTTTATAAAAATTATTCCTGCTATATATTCTACAAAGGTAATAATTATAGCCATAATTCCAAACAAAACAAAATGCTGTATTATCAAATTTGGGATAAAATTAAGATTAATTTTTGATAAAAAATATAGAATGCAAAGTACAAATCCATACAAGGGTAGATATGGACCTCGCAAAAATCCAGGATTTATCCATTTATGATTAGGATTAGAAGATGAAAAATATTTTCTAAAAAAAAGTTCTATTATCCATCCTATAATGCTACCAACAGAAAATAAAAATGCTAATGTTAAAAATAAGTTCATAATAAAAATATAATTGCTTTTGTTATAATTGACAAAAAAATGAATATAAGATATTTAAATTCATTATGTTTGGACTTCTACTTGCTTTAATTTATCTATCTTTTATTAGTTTAGGTTTACCAGATGCCTTGTTAGGTTCTGCTTGGCCAATTATCCACGAAGAATTAAATGTTCCAATTTCTTATGCTGGAATAATTTCTATGATTATTACTGCTGGAACAATTGTTTCTAGCTTTTTTAGCGATAAAGTAATTAGAAAATTTGGGACAGGATTAGTTACTGCAATAAGTGTTGCAATGACTGCTTTTGCAATTTTAGGATTTTCCATTTCTTCAAAATTTTGGATGCTTTGTCTTTTGAGTATTCCTTTTGGATTAGGTGCAGGTTCTGTTGATGCTGCTTTGAACAACTTTGTTGCATTGCACTATAAAGCACATCATATGAGTTGGCTTCATTGTTTTTGGGGGATTGGTGCAACTTTAGGACCTGTAATAATGGGGCAATGTTTAGTAAATGGCAAACATTGGACAACTGGATACGAAATTGTAGGCTTTTTACAAATAGGATTGACTGTAATTCTTTTTTGTACTTTATTCCTATGGAAAAAATTTGATTCAGATAATAAAGATAAGCAAGAAAATCATAAAACTTTATCATTTATAGAATTGTTAAAATTACCTAAGGCAAAATCTGCTTTAATCGGATTTTTTTGCTACTGTGGATTAGAATTTTCAACTGGATTATGGGGAGCAAGTTACATGGTTCTTCAAAGACAGGTTGAACCAGAAATTGCAGCAAAGTGGATTTCATTGTTTTATTTTGGAATTACTTTTGGAAGATTTCTCAGTGGATTTATAACGATGAAACTTTCTTCAAAAAATATGGTTCGTTTGGGGCAATTTGTTTTGCTTTGTGGAATTGTCACTGTTATTTTACCTTTGCAAAAATATCTTTTACCAATTGGATTTTTTCTAATTGGGTTGGGATGTGCTCCAATTTATCCAAGTATGCTTCATTCTACTCCAGAAAACTTTGGGAAAGATGTTTCACAATCAATTATGGGAAAACAAATGGCAGCCGCTTATGTAGGTTCAACTTTTATGCCTCCTATAATAGGTTTTTTTGTAGATAATATTACTCCAAAACTTTTCCCAGTGATTTTATTTATTATTCTTGGATTAATGTTTTTTATGACAGAGAGTCTTTACAGATTTTCCTCCAAAAAAGAAAAGATTTCAGAATAGTATGCTTCTAAAAAAGTATCTTTGCTATTAAAGACATCATGTTCTAGGTGAGGCATAAAAATTATTTTTGTATTTCCTGTTCGTTTTGCAAATCTTTCTTGTTCTTTTGGACTTACTAAATTATCTTTTTCTGCCTGAAAAATTAATATTGGAATGTTTACTTTTTTTAGTTGTTTTGGTTTAAAAATATCGCTTGTGGCTTGGAGGGCTGCATCTACCCAAGAAAATGTTGCTCCGTTTGTTTGATAATAAATATTTTCATTTCGTAAATCTGAAACATACTGGTATCTTGCTTTGGATTTTGTAGAAGTTTTTTTAATATCAACTTTTTCATTTGGGATAAATTCTTGGTGGTCAAAAGCAAATGAAGCTCCTTTGTTAAATCCGATGGCTGTATTTACAAATGCTTTTATTATAGGTTTTGGAATTCCTAAAAGATTTATTCCCATCATTGGGGCATTCAAAATTGCTCCATCAAAATATTCTGGATAAGATTCAATTAAAAGAGATGCAACACATCCGCCCATAGAATGTGCAAAAAGAAAAATAGGTTTATTTTCAGAATTTGGAACAAGAATTTCTTTGTAAATTAAAGAAGCATCATCGATGTAAGTTTCAAAATTGTCAATATGAACTTTTGATAAACTATCTTTTATTTCTCTTGAAGAAAAACCATGCCCTCGTTGGTCGTAACGAACAACATTATATCCTTGTGTTAAAAAATAATAAGTAATCTCATCAAATTTTTTTGTAAAACCAGTAAAGCCGTGAATCAATAAAATCGTTCCTTTGGTTTCTGGAAGAAAAAAAGTTTCGTAATAAATTTGATTTTGGTCAGGAGTTTTTATAAATCCAGTTTTGATGTAAGAATCTAAAAAAGGTTGAGCAACATTTTGCATTTGAATATAAAAAAGTTCTTCTCTAAAAATATTTAGGTTTTTATTATTCTTTTCATAATCTATTGTTACTTTATTTAAAGGTTTACTTGCAAAACAAGAAGAAAAAGTAAAAAAGATTGTGATGGAAAGAAAAATTGCTTTGTATAATTTTATAGAAAAATGTATATTTTGAAACATGATTATCCTCGAATAAAAAAGTCTATTCTAAGGATAATGCAGGAAATTTTAAAAAACAAAAAAAGCCAACTGTCGGACTTGAACCGACTACCTGCACGTTACGAGGGTGCTGCTCTACCTGGTGAGCTAAGTTGGCAAAATGTAATTTAATGAAAAATTATCTTTGTTGACAACGAGAATCTACAAAACGCTTCATATCGATGATGTTATTTACAATTATGTAATTTGTAAAAATTTCGATTTTATGTTTTTCTACAAATTTGTTCATTTCATCTTTTACTTGGTCGATAGGGAGCCCTGACCAATGTGCAATATCTTGCATTGTCAAATTGAAACGACGAGAACGTTCATTTGGGTTTGGGCAAGGATTCATTTCATCA
>CALBXN010000011.1 GCA_937890485.1 uncultured Treponema sp. | reverse complement strand
CGAATGTTCCGCTGCACATCGTAAGATCGCCTGAGAATGATACCAGTTCTCCATTTTCTACATTTTCACCCAAGCCTGAAATAAAAGATTTTATTACCTGCTCATATTCAAGTCTCCACGGATAATGACCTTCATTAACCTGTTTTTGTAAATCCTCAATCTGTGTATAAGATAAGTTTTCTGCATTAACTGGATCAATACGGGTTTTATCACTGCTTGCATACATCATATCACGAAGATTTGAAAGTAACACAATATATTTTTCGATTTTATATTTAGGCTTATCATATCCTTGACCTAACTGCTTTGCTTTTTCTTCTTCGGCATTTATAAATTCTTTTTCTTCCCAACCAACTTGTTGCATTGTATGTTTTGTAACTTGAAAAACATACTTTAAAAGTTGATTATACTGTTCCATGTGTTCAATGTTTACTTTGTGAAGTTCTAAGTTATCTTTACTCATAGTTTAATTTTACAAAATAACTGTGTATAAGGCAAGTTTTTTATAACAAGTCTTATTTTATATAAAGATTTATTCTTTAAATGGAATTATTGAGCATCTGATACGATTGACCATTCTGCAATTTCAAATTGATATTTGCCCATGAACAAAGGTTTTTTATTTTCAATAATTTTTCCGCTAAGTTGTAAAAGTTCACCTTGTTTTTTTTGAATTTCATCTAAGGTTTCTTTATCAGCTTTTAAAGTAAAAACAGTTCCATCCTGGCTTTTCAAACCTAAATAAGTATGAGGTTCATTTCCATAAACATTTACATATCCAGTAATTGACTGATTTTTTGCCATAGCAAATAATACTCCACTTGCAAAAATTTGCACCATTAAGAGAATTACGATAATTTTGTTTCTAAAAAAGTTTTTTGCTTTCATGGTTTCAATTTTATCATAGTATACTGTTTTACGCAAATGTTAAAATAAACTTCCTTGTAAATTTTCTTGTGTAGGAAATTCTTTTAGATATGAAAAAACATCGTTGATATTACACATAATTTTATGTTTTTTACAGACAGAATAAAAATAAGACATTAGTTCATTATTTTTAGAACTAGAAATTTCGTAGCTGTTTCCAAATTCACTAATATAACGATTTTTCAAATTAGGAAAATATTTATCTAAGTTTGAATAAAAGTATTCTCGGTTTCCTTCTCTTAAAGTTAATCCAATTCCAAAATTTATTATTCCTTTTACATTTACGGATAAACAATAATCTAACAAACCACATAGATTTTCAAAAGTATCGTTTATATATGGAAGAAAAGGATCTAACCACACCACAGTTGGAATGTTTCTTTTATAACATTCTTGTAAAACTTCAACTCGTTTAGATGTTGTACAAACATTTGGCTCGATAATTTTACATAGTTCATCATCATAAGTTGTTAATGTCATTTGTACTACAGCTTTTGACTTTTTGTTTATTTGTTCTATTATATCAATGTCACGCAAAATTAAATCAGACTTTGTTAAAATTGCAACTCCAAATCCATATTTGTAAATTATTTCAAGGCATTTTTTAGAAAGTTCAAGGGATTTTTCGCAATGCATATAAGGATCACACATTGAGCCTGTGCCAATCATACATTTTTTCCGTTTTGATTTAAGGGAAGTTTCTAAAAGTTCAAGACAATTTTCTTTTACTTCAATATCTTCAAATGGAATTGGAGTATGATAACAAAGAGAACGAGAATCGCAATAAATGCAACCATGAGAACATCCTCTGTAAATATTCATTCCGTTGGAAGAAGATAAAATAGATTTAACTTTTACAAAGTGCATATTATTACTATACATTAAACAAGTAAATTTGTAAATATTTCTTTTTAAGATTGTAAATAAAATAACTTTAGTGTAGAATTTATAACATGAAAGCATTAATTATTTACAGTTCACAAACTGGATTTACAGAAAAATATTCAAATTGGATTGCTAAAGATTTACAAGCAGATTGTATTTCAATAAAAAAAGCTAAAAATATAAATTTATCAGAATACGATACAATCATTTACGGTGGTTGGTGTTGTGCAGGAAGCATTAACGGATTAAATTGGTTTAATTCAAAAATTGCAAAACTTCCTGAAAAAGAAAATAAAAAAATCGTAATTTTTGGAGTTGGAGCAAGTCCAATCGAAAATCCTGATGTAGCACAATCTTTAGAAAAAATTACAAATACATTTTTTTCAAAAATTGGAAAGCAACTTGAAAACTTAAAAGTTTTTTATTGCCCAGGTGGTTTTAATTATGAAAAAATGAATACTCCATCAAAGATTGCAATGAAGATGTTTATCAAAATGTTAGAATCCAATAAAAACAAAACTGAAAAAGATGAAGTAATGATAAAAATGATTTCTGGTTCTTATGATATTTCTGATAAAAGACATATCCAACCAATTTTAGACTTTGTAAAATAAAAAAAAGGCGATACAACTTTTTATTTGATGTATCGCCAAAAATTTATCTATCACTTTCTTCTATTATGTGGATGATTTTCTTACTATTGATAATTTCATCAATGTGGCAAGTAATAAAATTTGGTTTTATGTACGAAGTCTTAATTTCTTCAATAGGAATATAAATTAATTCTTCTCCATCATCTGTTTTAGAAAATAAATTGCTGTCATCTTGAATTTTCATCAAAAAATAAAATTCAATTGTATGACAGTTAAGTCCTTCAATTTTTCCGCCATATCCTTTAAAAAAATTTTCTACAACAACAGCAAGTCTATCAACTTTTGCAATAATGCCTGTTTCTTCTAAAACTTCTCTTTCGATACAATTTACAGAGGTTTCTCCAAAATTAACTGCTCCTCCAATCATGTAATAATAATCAGAGATTTTTGATTTTACAAAAAGCATTTTTCCATCTTTTAAAATTATTGCACCTGTTCGATAACGAAACCAAGATGAATCAGTTGAAAAACAAATATCAGACATGAGTGAATTATAAACATAATTCATTTTATATTTCAATATTAATTTTACATTCATCTCTTGTAAAAAAAATCATAAAATTATATTATTCACCTAAGGCAATTATTTTGCAAAATGCGCAGTTTATGAATCTCAAAAACTCCTGCGCAATATAAATTAAAATCCTTAAGGAGAACCAAAATGAAAACACTTTCAAAGTTCTTAAAACAAGAACTTACTGACTACAAAATCCTTTTACGAAACATTCCATCACCCACAATTTTATTTTTTACACTTTCTGTTGTTTGTGCAAATTTAATGGCAAATAAAGAACTTATCAATTTTAAATATCTTGCCTTAGATTGTGGATTTGCTTTTAGTTGGATTATGTTTTTATGTATGGACATAATTTGTAAACGATATGGAGCAAAAGCTTCTGTAAAAGTTTCAATTTTTGCATTGGGAATAAATTTGTTTGTATGTGCATCTTTTTTTCTTCTTTCTAAAATTCCAGGAAACTGGGGAGAATTTTACACACACCAAAATGAAGTAATAAATGTTTCTCTTAACAAAACCTTTGGAGGTTCTTGGTACATCGTTTTAGGTTCAGCAACTGCATCTCTAATTTCTTCTATTATAAATGCACTAATAAATAAAACTGTTGGAACTTTTGTAGAAAAAAAATTACAAAAAGATAATTTTACTACTTTTGCAATTCGTTCTTATGTATCAACTTTTGTTGCACAATTTGCAGATAATTTTATTTTTGCCACCATGGTTTCAAAATTATTTTTTGGTTGGACTTGGACACAAGTTTTATTATGTTCGATTGTAGCAGCAACCTTTGAATTATTTTGTGAAGTAATTTTTTCAAAATTAGGATATAGAATTCTTTGCAAATGGGAAAATGACCAAGTTGGAAAAGAATATTTTGAGTACAAAAATCTTTCTAAGGAAATTTCATAAATGAACATTCGACAAATTCAAGCAAAAGATGATGAATTTATTTTTTCTCTTATAAGATGTTGTCTTGAAGAAGCAAAATTAAATATTCCCGGAACAGCTTACTTTGATGAATCAATAAAAAAAATGAGTGAATTTTATATCAATCAAGAAGGAAGAAATTATTTTGTAATCACAGACCAAAATGACAATGCTTTAGGTGGTTGTGGCTTTGCAGAATTTGGAACATACGATAAATCTCTTAGCAAAAAAGGTAATGACATCAAAGTTTGTGAACTTCAAAAATTATATATTTCAAAAGAAGCTCGAGGCAAAGGCTTTAGCTATAAACTAATTTCTCTAGTTGAAGATGAAGCAAAAAAATCTGGATATGACAAAATTTATTTAGAAACTCATCATAATTTGCCTGTTGCAAAACAACTTTATGAGAAACTGAATTATACACTTTTACAAACAGCTTTGCCCGGTTCTGAACACTCTACAATGGATTATTTTTTTATAAAAGATTTATAGACATATCATTTAGGATAATATTCTTCATCTTTTAACAATTCTTCCTTGAGTACTATTTTTCCGTTATCTATTGTTCTTCGTCGCATAGTCAACCGTTTTTCTCTGTTTTTTAGTTCTGCAACTTCTTTCCTTAATTTTTCTAATTCAGCAAGTTCTTTTTTACGATATTTTGCTTCATTATTCATTGCTTCATCATGACACTCTTGTATTGCAAGAATTATTAATAAAACACACAAAAAACTAAACATAAACTGCCTCCTAAAATGAGTAAATTAGATAATTTTATCATACCAAGTGTCGCAAATAACGACACACTAAAATTTTTTTTTGGTATTTCGCATGTTTATATTGTCAAAATATATTTCTTAGTTGACGGGGGGGGGTAATTCCCTTATACTAAAATACATAGGAAAGTTTAAGCATTGGAGTGTTTTATGAAATCAAAGATTTTTATTTTTACAACTTTAATTTTAGTTGTATTTTTATTTGTAATTACAAGTTGCGATAATTTTCTAAACGCCAAAAATAAGACGACAATTAACATCAATTTGGATTTGTCAAAAATCCTAAAAACTTCTAGAAATGAAACAACTTCAAGTACCACAGATTATATCTTAAAAGTTTTTGCCTATAATGCAGCCACTTATAAACCTGAGGCTGAAATTCAAAATCTTCCGTTATTAACGCAAACTGAAAACAAAGTTGACATAAACGGAAATGTAAAAGCAAGTTTAGATGTTGAAATCGGCTTAAATGTAATTTTTGTTGCAAAACTTTACCAAGGAAAATCCGAAAAACCTCTTTACGCTGGAAAAAGTGAAGTTATAAAAATCAAAGCAACTAATAACAAAGTCCACTTAGTTTTAAAAAGAGCAAACACAGATTTAGAAATTAATATCGAAGTTCACCAACACACCTTTGCAGACTCATGGACAAGTGATGCAACTCACCACTGGTACGCCGCAACATGTGGACACACAACAGAAGTTAGAGAGAAAGGGGAACATACATATATAAACGGAATATGTGTATGTGGTATGCGAGAAATGGTATTAATTACTGCTGGTAACTTCGAAATGGGAAGTGAGCAAGGAAATAGTTCTAACAAACCAGTACACGAAGTAACAATAACAAAATCATTTTATATGGGAAAATACGAAGTAACCCAAGGAGAATTTGAAAAATATTGTGATTACAGACCACCGCATAGTGATTACATAGTAAAACCAGCTTTGGGATATGGAGATAATTTCCCAGTGTATTATGTATATTGGATTCAAGCAATTGAGTATTGTAATAAACGCTCTATAGCAGAAGGTTTAATTCCCTGTTATAGTGTAAAAGGAAAAAGTAATCCAGATAAATGGGGTATTGACGATATGATTAAAAGTGCGTATGTTGTCAATTTTATATGTAATTGGGAAGCAAATGGATATCGCCTACCTACAGAAGCAGAATGGGAATATGCTGCCCGTGCAGGAGATAATACTGTAGATAGTTTAACATACAGTGGAACAAGTGATATAAATTATTTAGATCAATATGCTTGGTATAATGATAATTCAAGTGCTAAAACTCACGAAGTAGGTAAAAAGCAACCAAACGCTTTTGGCTTATATGATATGAGTGGAAATGTAAAAGAAATGTGTTGGAACTTTTATATCGATTCAGAAAATGAATATGATGAAGCTACAGAAGGTGGAACTGACCCAACTGGTCCTTCTTCTGGTACTACACGCGTAGTCCGTGGAGGTAGTTATAAACAAAGTAACACATATTTGTATGTTACACGCCGTACTTACCTAGAAGGTGGTTTATCTACACAACCACAGTCTGATGGTTGTGTAGATGATGTTGGTTTCCGTGTTGTGCGTTCAGCAGTAGTAGAATAAAGATAAAAATAAGGATAATTTATTATGGATAAATCAGAATCATGGGAATATATTGTAAATCACGTAAAAAGTCATAATATTAGTTATATGACCAAATCTGAGTGGGAACAATTATTTATGTATACTTGGATAAAAGCAAATTATAGTTCTGATTTATCCTCTCTAAGTGTAGAAGATCTTTACAACATAGCAGATACTTTTAATATCGATTTTAATCAGATGGCAAATATTATAAGAAAATGTAAGCGTTTGCAAAATAATGAAAAATCACAAATTAAAAATAAAGAAGAATATATTGAAGTATTCAAAGATTTAGTAAATAAAAATGCTTTTTCTAATTTTTGTTTATCAGATAATTTGTCAGTTAAATTTAAAATACTAAATCCTATTGTGCAAAGTGAGTTACAAAAAATCTTTAATATTTTGGGAATTTTTTCAGATACATCATTTTCTAAAGACATCGTAACTATTACAGCAGACTCCTTTTTAGAATTAACAGGAACTAAAAATACTTTATCAGCAAAAATAAAAAGTGTTTTATCAGGTATAAAAGCAAATGTTAAAGATTATTTTGAAATAAAAGAAACTAATGCTGACACAATTCAAGAAATACATACAGAAATTGAAAAAGCTAAATCAAAACAAACAATAGAAGGGATTGTTTCTGTATTAAAATCCCTTAAAAACGTCAAAGTAAATTTATTTAAAATTGTAACAGAAATATTAACAGCAGTTTTTAAAAATGATGAAGATTTCACAAATATAAATTTTGAAGAAAAACGAGTATAAAGCGTCCAAATAAACATAATTGTCATTCCGAAGCAAATGCGTAGCATGTGATATTTTCGCCCCATCTCCCCACTTGCCCAAAACAAAGCAAGAAACAATGTCGCAAACGCAAAATTGTAGCCAACGCGTAGACGGAAAATGGCACAGTGAAGTCTTGCAAGCGAAGCGCAGCACTAACGAACTGGGACATTTTTCGTCGAAAG
>CALBXN010000010.1 GCA_937890485.1 uncultured Treponema sp. | reverse complement strand
TTTCATATTTTAAGTCTACATTTTTTTCTACCTGTGCTTTTTTACTTTCAATTTCTAGTTCTTTTGATGATAATTTTTTTGTTATTTCTTCTAAAGTTTTTTGTTTTTCTTCTAATTCTTTTTCAAATTTTTCTTTATTATTAAATAAATTAGTCTTTTTTTCTATTTTTGAAACTTTTTCTTCTTCTAATTCTTTAATTCGATTTTTACTATCTTCTATTTCTTTTGTTATGATTGCCCTTACTATAAATTTCACCACCTATTCCAAAAGTTTCATACTGAAAATACTGTTTTGTGTTTCAAGTATATACATATCTTCTCCATTTTCTTCATGTAATTTCCAGTTAACTACAGGGGATGTTAGAATTCCATTGCCATGATTTTCTTCTAATGGTGAATAATATAATTTCACATGTTTGCCAATACTCAAATCACTTTCAAGAAATTCTACGCTGCAATTATTTCTGGGTGAACTACCACGAAGCTGAAGACTTCGTGGCTTCTTGGGACTGTATTCCATTGAATACTTCATTACCAAGCTAGCAACCGTGTTCCACAGTCTCTTATATTCAATGCTGCATTGTAATCCCTGTCGTTTTCATAACCGCAATCGCATACATACCATCTGTCTGATAATTGCAAGTCCTCTTTAACTGTTCCACAACAATGACACATTTTTGAACTTGGAAACCATTTATCTATTTTAATGAATTGTTTGCCTTGTTCTTCAAGTTTGTATTTCAGGAATGTTCTGAACATACCGAATCCGTTGTCATGAACATTTTTGCCAAGTTTAAGACACTGTGCCATATTTCGCAGGTCAATATCCTCCACAATGACTACATCATAACCATTTGTAATTTTTCTTGATTCTTTATGTAACCAGTCGATTCGCTGGTTTGCAATGTGCCTTTGAAGATTCGTGATTTTCTTCTTGTGTTTTATCCAATTGTTTGATTTTAATTCTTTTCTTGATAATTCTTTTTGCAGTTTCTTCAGTTTTTCTTCTGATTTTCTGTAGTAATGTGGGTAATTGGCTTTCTTACCATTGCTGTCCACATAAAAATCATGCTGGGAATAATCAAGTCCGAGAACCTTATTGGATGGTGTCTGTTTTTCCTCTATTTCATATTCAACACAGAGGCTTGCATAAAATATACCTTTGCCGTCCATTGAAATAGTACAGTTTTTAATAATACAGCCATCAGGAAGTGGTCGGTGTTGTTTGACTTTAATCATGGTTTTTACTTTTGGGATTTTCAACATTAAATCGACAAGCGTGATTAAATTCCATTTCCCGCCACAAGACTGATTGTATGTTCTGTACGAAAAATTATTTTTCTTTATGCTTTTAAAATTCGGCATACCCTTCAAGTCCTTAAAAGTGGGTTTAATGCCTAATGTCTTTTCTCTTTTTCTACTTCTTTTTGTATAAGTCTTCCTATCATATTCAGTATTAAATTTCTGAATTGCATTATTAAAATCCATCTTTGCACTTGATAAACATTGCGAATCCACTTTTTTCATAAATTCATATTCTTTTACAAAATCAGTGTATTTGCTCAAATGCAAATCAGATTTCTTTATCAGTCCATTCTGATAACCTGACTTTTCAAGTTTTTCATACAATTCGTTCACATAAAGATTATAGATTTTTCTTGCACAGCCGAATGACTGCAAAAAGAAGTCTTTTTGTTCTTGTGTCGGAATGATTTTAAACTTATAACCACGATTAACAACTTTCATCCGTCTCACCTCCTATCCTTGATTTTGTATATAATGTTTTAATGTCTTATTACTTACTTCTCCAATTGTTGAAACGAAATATCCGTCTGTCCAAAATGTATGTTCTTTCCAATAATGTTTTTTCAGTTCCTTTGGATACATTTTCCATATTTCCATTGCAGACTGTTGTTTCAGTATCCTCACTATTTGAAGTGGTGATATTTTCGGTATAGAAGAAACCATCATATGTATATGGTCTTTATCAACTTCCATTTCCTTAATTTCAAAGTCGTATTTCTTGCTTATATCATAAATCATCTGCTTTATATCTTCTCCATATTTTATGAGAAGTTTCTTTCTATACTTACAGGTAAATATAATATGGTATGTAAGAATGAACTTACTGTGATTGACAGAAGTATAATTTTTGTTTTGTCTTTTCTTTCTCATAATATTCGCTTTCATCCACTACGCTAAAGACATAGTGGGATTTCACTCAATTTCTTTCTAAATAATATGGTTCTTGTCGTTCTGTTCCACGTTCTCCACAAGTGCCACTATGTTTAATTGAACACATTTTCCATTTACTCATTTACTTCTCCTTTCAAATTTCAAAAGTTTTAATAAATTTTCCCAAGTTCTTTCATCACATTCCATACCTAATGTTTGTCCGACTGAATGGTATCTTTCCATTTTTTCTTCAATATCACGAATGATAATGTTTTTGCATTGACTAGACAATGTGTTGTTTTTTGATTTTACATATCTGGCGACATCACCAACTATATAACTCATTCTTCCAAGCGCATATCGTACGGCATATATTAAAATCTGTTCATTAGGTGTTATCATTACTCTCTTACCTCATAACACTTTTCAAAAAGCCATTTTATAATATTTTTCATGTCATTTTTCGTTACTGAGTTTAACGTATTTGCTTCTAATATTCTCAAGATTGCAAGACCTTTTGTTTCATCTGTCAATTTTTCAGATTGTAAATTCTGAACCACTACAATAGCATCACATAGTTTCAGTTTCATATAATCCATTTTCTCCTTTTATGATTTCATAAACTCTTCTCAACGGAATACAATCTTCAAGATTATGATTTAGAAATAATTCTCCACCGTCTTTTTTATAATCTTCTGCCTCTAACTTTTTCATAATATTCTGCATTGGTTTACGAGTATTTGCTTTTCTAATTAATTCTTCTTTGTTTCTAAATGAATCAACGTTTAATACACAACCATCAGTGTTACATTTTAATGAAAAAGACTCTCCATCAAATGCAATCCATTTTCTAATTGTTAATTCGCCACCACAGAATGGGCAATAAGTATTTAAATTACTCATTTACTTCCACCTTCCTATTAAAATCAATACAAGTCATTTTGTATCCAAAACATTCATTTCCTGTATCATTATTTAACCAATACCAATGACATTTGTAACATTCATCACACACTTCTTTTGTCATATCACACCTTCTTTCGCATATCGGCACCGCATTCAATACAAAACTTAGTTGTTTTGGAAGATGAAACGACGTTTCCACATTCTGAACATTCTCTCCACGATTTGTCTCCGAGCCATTCTCCACGTTTAACAGGTTTAACATTAAACAGATATTCTTTAATCTTTTGAATATCTCTGTTAAAGTTTTCTAAATCTTTCTCTTGAATATCTTCTGGTTTGTCATTCCATAATTCACGTCCTGCTCTTTGTCCTAGGAAAAACTGCATTTTATCTAAAGTATCTAATATTTCAGATTTTTCTACATCCAAATGCACCACTGGAACAGCTTCGACAGTTGGTTGTTCTACGATAATATCTATAATTTTCTTGCATTCATCCATTTCTGTATGGTGAATTACTTTTCTTTCACCCATGTAATTTTCAAATGCTTTCCAATTTACATAATGCTTACTATGCCTGTCTGTAAGTTTTTTAATCAATTCATTTCTATCAATTAAATCCATAATTTATTCTCCAAGTAATTCTTTTTTAATTGCAACTTTAGCATCATCTAAAAGCGCATCACAGATACCACGAGAAGAAGTATGCTTGTCATTTATGTATAAATCATATACATTGTCTCCTCTTAATTTAATTGTGATATCAAATCTTTTTACTGTTTCGTTGCTCATAATTATCTTCTCCATTCTTAGTTGTTTTCTTTATCTTCTTCGTAAGCATCAAACTCGCATTCGTCACAATAATGATTATTTTCAAAAGTGCTTACTCTGTACTTCTTCTTTTCTTTGTCGTAATCTACAACAAAATTATCGTTTTCGAAAATTCTAACCATTTGCTTCATCTTTGTCTTGATTTCCTTCATTCAACCAACGCTGATACATTTCACTCAAAAATTCATCACTGCATTCATGACCAGCCGTATCATATACAATTCCTGAACAATCCAATGGAATTTTTAACTTGCCGTTATATTTATCGAAAATCTTTTTAAAGCAGTTATATAATCTTTCTTCTATGTTCATTTATTGTTTCTCCTTGAAACCGTGATTTCATGGTGTTTTAGCAGTAAATCACCATTTTCATCTCACCTTCATTAATTTCTGCATCGTTCATCCATCGTACTGAAACCCCTTGATTTTTAAGGCTTTCATAGACACCATTTGTCAAAAACCTTGGATTTAGTGCAATTTCTTTAATTTCTGTGTTTTTATCCATTTTTACCTCCAAATCTATGTCAATAAAAGACTTGTTCTATAAGGTATCATATTTCACTATTCCGCATCGACTACATCTATATTTTATTGCTGATGAATATAGGTCTAATTTCCAATCGTGATTTCCTCTTTTACATTCGCTTATATCTATAATAGAATCAACTTTTGCATTATCGTCATGATGTTCTTTGCAATCACAATACATTGTAAATGGTGCATTTATTCTTCCACATCTTGGACACAACCATCCTTCTTTCATATATTACTTCTCCTTCTACTTAATACTTCCATTCATCTTCGCAGCAAATACATCTTTTAAATGTTGTTCAGGATTAGCTTTATAATAATTTGCCTTCTGTTCTGCTTGCTCAAAGTAATCATATAAAGGCTTATACTGTGAACTATTCTTTACTTTGTTTCTCATTTCAGAGACTTCTTCTCTAGTCACAATACCTTTGGCAACCAATAGTTGAAGGATTAACTGTGTTTCAACCTTGACATCCAACAAGAGTTTCTTCTGATTTATCTCGTTTAACACAGTATCCATATTGTAATTTGCATCGTTGCTTAACATATATTTCTCCTTATCCTAAATACTGTTTCCAATAATTTTTCAAAAAATAATAAATAGAAAACAGTTGCTCTTCCGAAAGTTCTCTTAATTTCGCAGTATTCCATTCCCATCTATCATCAAAACCGCCAATAAAATGTCCCCATTCTTTGTTTGAAAACTCGTCTATTTTTTCATAGGGAACAGTTTTTGATTTAAGTAGACAAATAATATCGTCCTTATCTAATACAAATTTCATATAATCTCCTTTCCAAAAATCCCGATGAAAGTCCTATTTCATGGCTGTTTTTGACTCATTTTTATCTATATATAGTGGTTATTTTGTGTCTGCACCACTATATATAGACTGTCAATTTTGTTAAAATACCAGTTTAGGGTGTGCTGTATCATATAGACACTGTTGCAAGTGTGTTTGCTTTTTACTAACACCCTCTTTGCTAATAGCCATTCTCAAAGCACCTGTTTGTGCAATCAAGTCACACATTCTCTTTGCTCTTGTAATGCCTGTATATAATAATTCTCTAGTCAGCAATGAATAAGAACCAAAATCAATACCAAATATTACGTGGTCAAACTGCGAACCTTGTGACTTGTGAACTGTTATTGCGTAACCAAGTTCAATACTATTTACTTGTGTTCCTTCTACATACACATCTCCAATTCCCATAAATGAGATAATCAGTGCCTTATCTTCTGGAAACACTTCTTTAATAATTCCTAAGTTACCATTAAAGATTGGTGGATTGGTTTTGTAAGTGTTCTGTGTATTGATTACCTTATCTCCTCTACGGAGAATGGTTACTTTTCCTTGTGACACAACCTCAATCTGTGGTTTATCAATATCACTTGGATTATATAAGTCCTGAATAGTATTGTTGATATTATAGGTACAAGCATCACCATTATTTTTTACTGGTACTAAAATCTGAGTTTCCATGACATTGAAATCATCTTTACTCATTGCTTCTGAGAATTTCTGCATAATCTTATAGAACGTGTTGCTCTTATCAGAGTAACAATCCAATGATAAGTCTTTTAACTCTCCTCGAATATCAGTACCTACCCAATCTTTTTCTACAATTTGATTCCCTTGTCTAATACGTCTTGCTTCTGTAACAATCGCTGATGAAGCAGCTTGTCTATGTACCTGACTAAGATATACAGTTGGAATCTCAGGTGAATGAATCATATCAAATGCAATATTTCCACATCCGATAGACTCTAACTGTCCCATATCTCCTAAACAAATCAACTTAGCACCTGAAGGTATTGCCCTCAATAAGTAATAGAATAAAAACGCATCAACCATTGAAATCTCGTCAATAATAACAATGTCTACATCTAAAGGGTTTTCATCATGATAAGTAAAACCATTTTTACCATCATCTCCTTGACACGGATACTTTAACAATCTGTGAATTGTATATCCTTCTTCGCCTGTAATTTCTGTCATTCGTGAACTTGCTCTACCAGACAAAGCACACTGTACATATACATAATTCTTTAATGCCTCAAGAAAAGCAGATACAGATGAACTTTTTCCTGTTCCAGCTTCACCATGAATAACAACTACATTGTTTTCAAGTGCTTCTTTTACACCTAATCGCTGTTCTTCCGTGAACTTCCATCCATTCTTATGTTCTACGTGTTTAATGGTATCTTCCCAATCACCATATGTAATTTCTGACTTAGCGTCTCGTATTCTAATAAGTTCTTTTGCAATCTTCTCTTCTATATTAAAATACTTTCTCAGACCAATTTGTGTCTTATCATCATTCCACCATAATTCTTCGCCCATCTCATGAATGGCTTCTGTAATATTCATATCAGGTACTTCTTCACCAAGCATTTCGATAATTCCACCCATTAACTCATCTGGCGTTACCCATGAACAACCATTTTGACCTGAATCTTCTAAATACTTATAGATATATGCACTAATACGTTGCGTACAAAACTCTTCCATACCACCTTCAAGAGCAATCTTATCAGCCGTTTTCCAACCAATACCCTTTACTTCATTACACAGAACATATGGATTATTTTTTACCTTTTCTACAACAAGGTCTGGTGAATTATATTTCTCCATAAGTCTGTTCACCATATTATTTGTTAGGTTAAATTCTTCCAATTCTGAGAAGATTTTTGCCAAATGCATATTACGATTAAATCTTTCAATCCATCTTGCAGCCGTATCTAAGCCACATCCTTTTACCTTAACTAAATCTTCTGCTCTATTGTTCTTCAATGAATCAAATGGGTTATCTAAAGCAGAATACATATTTTCAATCTGTAGTGGTGTGAACAAAGAGGACAAGAATTTCTTCTGTCCAACTTTGTCATTGTCACCAAAGGTAATGGCACTATAGATTGAAATAATATTGTATTGACCTCCCCATTTTGGGTCTTCTACATAATCAGCTACCAATACATATGGATTTCCTTCTACCAATTGTGGCATAACCCCTTTAATGATAATCTGATTGAATTTATCCGTTTTTGGTTTTCCTTCCTTTACTGAATCCACTGATACAACAGCAATACCAAATTCATTTTTATAAAACCTTATGGTTTCTACACTACAAATAATTTTAATTCTATCTTCTAATGCCATTAGTCCTCACTTTCCTATTCTACTTTTGTTCTTTCAGACTGTAATAATAAAGTACCATCCTCGTGTATTTCTTGAATTCTATTTACTGTATGTTGATAAATTGTATCTTTATATACCATAGGTCTGAAATTATCTTCTCTTCTAATACCTGCTACAATAATTTTAGAACCTCTACTCAACCAACTTTTTTCAAGAACTGTTTTCTTATCACTATTTGGGTCAAGTTTTGCTGAAATTTGTTTATTGTAAAAAGCATAATGTCCTTTATTGAACTTCACTTGTACAGCACCATACTTGGTTAAAAGTGTTACCATACAATGCAAATTATCAGCATTAATAACTGTTCCTGCGATACGTGAAATCTTAAATTTTGGTATCTGTCTAGGCGAACCATCAATATAACGAGTGTAATAATCGTAAGGTTCTGGTTCTTCTGGCAATTCAAAGAAGTTAACTACACCATATAATTCTTCATTGATATGCTCTAATTCATGTTCTCCATCGTAATAACTTAATGCTTGCATAGACCATGAAGGCAAAGTGCCATCTGCGTGTTTTTTCCAAACAGTCCCATACAATGCTTCGTTATATAAACTCAATGTATCTGAATTATCAAACCAATCCTTTAATGGTTGAATCTTGTTATCAACTTCCTTTGTAAATAACTTCTCCGAAACGATGTAGTAATCTCCTTGTGTTTTTACAACTGAATCTTCTGTAAAATGTTCCTTAAAGAAAGGTTGTGAATTATTATCTAAGATATAATACCCATCGTGATATCCTCGTTTTGGTACCTTTTTACCTTCATCAATATGCTTTTCATACAAACCTTCTTCGTCCAATACATATTTCTTAAAATTGACCATCCTAACAGGCAAGTCTAACGAATCAGGAACGATTTCTAATTCTTTCATCTTGCCAAATTGTTGCATAGTAATTTTCTCACTTGGACTATAAACATATTTTTTTAAGAACCAGTCCATTGTTTCTTTTCTGTCAATTGAATGCAATTCTGTAAAACAACCAGCTTTAATCAACTGCACCATTTTAGCGTTGGTAATTAATTTTGTATCCAACATCTTTTCAGCAAAGTCTTCAATAGAAGCAAATGGTCTATTTTGAACAATGGCTTGTACAATATCATCACCAATACCATTTATTCCTTTTAGTCCAAAAATAATTCGATTGTTGTCCACATCAGCTTTAAAACCAAATTCTGCTGAGTTAATAAGTGGTAACTCTACTTTTACTTTCTCTTTCTGAACGGACGCAATCGCTATTGCCATCTTTCCATAATTAGTAGAATCACCAGCATTTTCATCAATTGCACCTGAATCAACAATTAGATTAGCCGTTTGCCAATAAATAGGATTGTATTTATAACACAAATTCAATTCTTGTAAGCCAATAATCGAATAAGCCAATGTATGTGATTTGTTAAAACCATAACCTCGCTGAGTACATATCAATACATTCCAAACATAATTGGTAAGGTTCTCTGATAAATTCTTCTCTTTTGCATTTGCAAAAAACTCTTCTTGCAACTGTAAGAACTCTTTTGGTTTCTTTTTAGCAACTGCTTTTCTTAATCTATCGCCCCATGCTAATGAGAATCCTCCGATTTTAGGGTGCTGAGTCAACAAAACCAAGTACTCTTGTGCTTCACAAATACCAAAAGATACACCAATAATATCTTTCAATATATCTTGTTCCTCTTGAGTCAACCCGTATTCAGTCATTTCATCATACCAACACTGAATATTTTCTCTAAATCTTGCGTACTTTTGTAACGGTGTTTCAGCACCTTTCTCTTGTGCCATTAATCGCAAAACTGAGTTAATTGTTGCTAATTCATCGACAGAAGCAGGTTTTGCTAATGCGACAGCTTGTACACCACTTTCTTTTTCCATTTGGAAGAAAGACATTACTTTGTGATTCCATAACATTCTCCACATATTTTCTGCTTCACGCTCTAGTGTGTAGACACCTAAATACTTTTCATAAGTAGCTTTTAAAGACCCTTGCCATTCAATCAAACCATTTTCTAATAACAGTTCTAATTCTGCTTGCATCTTATCTAAAGCATCAATACACAAAAGGTCTACTTTAATCAATGAGCAATCTTCACACATATGAAGGTCAAACTGTGTGATAATATCACCTGAATTAGTTTTCATTAATGCTGTTGTATCTGTAAATGGTTTGTCAACAAGAATAATGCCACCAGCATGTGAACCAACTCCATTAACCAATCCTTCTATCTTCTGTGCTGCTTCCCATAATTCGGGATATTTATCCATTTCTGCAACAAACTCTTTTACAGGTGGATTATCATCATCTCCATAATACATTTGAGATAATGTTCTTAATTGTCCTCTATCTGCTACAATCAATGAACTGATATACTGTGCAATATCGTTGTCAATCTTCAAACCACGAGCTGCTGTTAATATTGCACTTCTACTTTTTTCAGTTGATAAAGTCATAACCTTACTAACTCTATCTTCTCCATAAGTATCTTTCATTGCTTGAATAACTGTCTCTCGTTTTGAACCACATATATCAATATCAATATCCAAAACAGAAGCACGTTCAGGATTTAAGAATCTCCAAGGGTACGTTTTTGTCTTTTCTCTTAATGGATTAATCTGTGTAATTCCAAGAATATTCAACAAACAAAAACCAACACCTGAACCACGACCTGCACCAACTAATGTGCCAGCATCCCAAGCTATTTGAACATCTATTGCAATCTGTAAAAGATACTTAGACCAACGAACTTTCATCTTTTCTGACGAATCTTTAATATAATGAAGACATTCATTGATTTTTTCATACGCTTCTTCTGTGCGATAGTATTCGTCTGTATCAATATAAGCAACAATTTCTCTTACTAAGTGTCTATCACAATCATGTTCTGACTCATAAAAGTCTTTTAGCAAAGCAATTTTGTCCTTATATTTCATATATAATGCTTTATCTGGCTCATCTGTATTAAGAGGAAGATATGGAATATCCAAATCTTTTGTTAGTTTGTAATACTCTGCTTTTTCATATATCAGCATTGTATTATCCAATCCTTTTTGAACCACGTCACTTCCATAATACTCATCCATGTATTCATGAATTTCTTCTTCACTCATGATGTATGTAGTAGAATAGAAATCATCAACCTCTCTGTCACCATCCTGCGATTCTAAGAAGATTTTATGAATCTCTCTATCTTCCTTTTTCAAATAGTGAGCATCTGTTGTAATGATATAAGGTGTGTTGGTTTCTTTTGACAACTGTATTAATTTATGGTTCACATATATTTGTTCTGCCATATGAGAAGGTTGTAATTCTAAAAAGAAATAACCTTCTCCAAATATTTCATTCATATAAGTAACCCAATCCTTACAAGATTGCCAAATGGCAGCATACTCTTTAGGATTGCTTTTCTCTAAATCTTGGAATTGTAATAATCTGTGTGGTAAAGCTCCACCAAGACAAGCACTACTTCCAATAATATCTCCTTTATAGTTCACCATCGTTTCTTCAAGGTCACTATAATAGGTAGGAACTCGCATCATTACATGCATGAAAGAATTTTTAATCCATGCATTTGTGCTTAGTTCTCTAATGCCTTTATGACCATTGGCATTAAGTGCAACCAATATAAAGTGAGGATAACGATTATTAAATTTGTTTTCAGCAGTTACATCTTCTGTACAAAGATATATCTCATTGCCCAATACAACTTTAAAACCTTCCCAACCTTCTAAATCCTTATGACTGTCGTAATATTTAAGTGCGTCCAATGAAGAAGTAATAGATTCATGTTCTGTAAAACAGATACCAGAATGACCCAATGAGTGAGCATATTCAATCATTTCTGGTATTTTGTTTATAGAATCTCTTAATCTTAGATTACTTCCTTCCGCACTATGGTTGTGTACTCCAAAAAAACTCACTCATTTCCTCCTTATAACTGTTTCAATAAACTTCTTAACGGTTCTCTACCATAATTCTCTTTTAGCCAATCAATATATCCCTTATCTTCAGAAGCAATTTCTAATAACTTTCTATCTTTATACTTACCAAAAGTTAAAATGTATGAATCCAAAGGTGGTAATTCTGGCTTCTTCCAATCATCAAACTCCATCTCCAAAGGTTTTCTTGAAGCAAGATAGTCAGCCAAATGTACAATTTCCTGATATTTGCCCTCTGGCTTTGGTAAAATAATACCCTCGTCTTTTGGTTTGTTTGATACATTCCATTGACCCATATGTGATTCAATGCTATGTGCTATAATTTCAATTTCTCCGTCTAAAATAACACCACACCCTTTATGCTCTCTAACTGCATCTGCCATAAGTAAAGGATGATTAAAGACAGTAAATACTTCTTTTACATCATCACTAGCACCCGATTTTCTACCATCGTGTACCAAGCCAGCACATCTCAATAAATCTCTTTCTCTATCTGTATACTGCTTCTGATATTGCTCTAAACTAAAGAACCAATTTAAAAAGCGTACAACAGATATGCTATGTCTCATTAATCCACCATCTCCTAAAGCATACGATGGATGATACTTACCTGTTGAAGAAGCAGGTACTTCCCACCAATACAAAGGAAGATTGTCAACTAAAATTTTACAAAACTCTTTTATATCCTCATTTTCAAAACTATCGAAAATAGGCTCTATCATTTTTCTTTGTTCTTCTGTCATTAAAATACCAACTTTCTTTTCGGTGTTGCTTTAGTCATATTCTCTAAAGCATTCCATTTTTTATTTACTTCAAATGTCTTTTGATTTGGTGTCCATTTAGAAAAATATTCACATTCATTTCTATAAATAGTCGCTTCTGGATTGGTTTGACAAAAATTACACCAATGACATAATGGTGAAGGCTTTGGAACAAATACTTCTTTCTTTTCACTTGCTTCAATGTCACCAAACACCTTATCTAAGGCTTTAATCAGTCGATTTTCCCAACCTTTTGTAAGAGCAAATTGCTTGTCATCTATAAGAATAAATCTGTATTCTGATTCTACTGGCAACACACCAAACTTATTTAAAATTGCTAAAGCATATACTCCAAACTGTAACGAAGTAGCCAATTTACTTTGTTCATACACTTTCTTAGAAGTTTTATAATCAACAGTTCTATATTGTGTTTCACCTTCTTCTGTATCTTTGGTGTCTATTCTGTCTATAAAACCTTTTATAATTACTTTATTGTCCCAAACGAATTCAAAAGGCATTTCAAAATATGTAGGCTTCCATTCTGATTCTTCCATTTCTTCGTGTAATACTTTATCAAACAATTTCATTTTTTCATCATAAGAAGCTCCACTTGCATTATCAGCCTCATACCATGTTTCAAAATATTTTCTTTTTAACTGTGCTACACCAATTAATTCTTCTTTTGTTTTTTCATCTGTCTCTTTAACACCATTCGCTAATAGGTCGTTTAGTAATTCATAATCAATTATTTCTCCATTTACAATCATGTGACCTTTACGTTCTAATACATAATGACAAAGACTTCCCAACTCCAAAGCGATAGAAGTATCTTGCGAGTACTTCTTTTCAATATATTTGTATCTGTATTGCAAAGGACAGTTTTTAAAAACTTCGAGTTTACTATAAGAAAATACAGGAAGATTTTTTCTATCCTCTTCTGTTACAGGTCTAATTCTTTTTAATAGTTCTTCCAATTACTTCTCCTTTTTTGTTTCTTTCAATACTCTGTTAACTTCATCCATAGTGATAACAATCTTTTCATCAAGCAATTCTAGTAATATATCTTTTCCCATATCTGTAGGACTTGCCTTGTATGGCAATCTATTTTCACTATCTAACAGCAAGCAAACTTTACAATAAGGCACTATATTCGCAACTTTCTTAACCAGTTTGTTGTAATATATTTCCGCTTCAAAAGAATGGGCATCATGATATTCTCTGTCGAAAGCTATAATGATTTCTTCACATTTTAAGTAGTGAAGTAACAACTTTTGTTGAGTAAGTGTTATATTGCTACCACAAGTTGCAATTGCAAATGAATCATCCCCAAAATATGAATAATTCTGCATACACCCTTTCTCAGATTCCAATATCATTGCTTTTCTAATGGTTTTTATTTTGTCTTGTGTAACATTAATGCCATATAGATTTGACCCTAATTGATGACTTAAAAATTTACCACCAATCTGCAATGGAACATATTTGCCTACTCTTTCTATATCCTTCTCATCAAGATAACGTCCTCGTATACCAATCAAACGATTATCTTTATCTCGATGAGGAATAATAATCTGATTTGTTAAGCCGTAATATCCAATTTCATATCTACTTAGTGCTTCACGAGATATGTTGTCATTTAACCAATCTTCATGAGGTGCGTAATAGAAAGTTTCCAAAACATTCTCGTTTATCTCAGACAATGTAGGAACTTCTTTTTTTGTTCTCTTAACTGCTTTTAAGCGATTTATCCATTCAAAGTCATTGATACGGTTTTTCTCTTTTTCGATATCTTCTGCACTTGCAATAGCCAATTTATTTGTTAATTGACTGATATATCTAAGTGCTTTGTACCAAGTAATAGTTTTTCCTTTAACTCTATTTGCTCTAATGACCAATTCGACAATGTTGAAATTATCAGAACATTTAGAATAACAATGAAAACTTCTGCCTTTATAACCCTTTTCTTCATTTGATTCGTGGTAATAATACAATTTCCATGAATCTGAGCCATGACAAACTGATTGAAATATTAAATCGCCATTACTATCCGTTTTGGGATAACTAGAACCTAAACTTGTAACGATTTTTATCACATCATCTTTGGTAAGTGAGTTTAGGATTGCATCTTTATTCAAATACATATCTTCACCTCACTTACCAATTTCCCCAACTCTTCTTATCAGTTGGTTCTTCTTCTGCTTCTTCGCTCATTGGACTATCAGGTACTTGTGATAATAAAACTGAATGTTCTTTTATTTTTTCTTCTACTTGCTCTATTTTTGTAAAATCCATATCAATAAGTTCAAAATCATAATTGGTGACAAATAGACATTGTTCTGTCATCGTACCTAAATCAATTTTTGTCCAAATGATAATTCGTGTTAATCTGCCTCGCCTTACCTTATATACCCAATGACACATATTAGGTACTGGCATATTGACCATTCTATGTAAAACCGCTTCAATCTTCTTTCTTTCAGCTTTAGTAGGCGACATAGAAATAACACCCATATCTAACTTGTTCGCCAAAGCCTTAGAACCTGCCAATAAATTTTGGTCTTTATATAAGGCATTTTGTGCTTCTCCATTCAACTGTGAAGCTGTGTAGATAAACACATCCAACTGTTGTGCTATTGTCTTTAACTCGGTAGCAAATACCAATAACAACTGATGCTCTTTTAAGCCCATGCCCGATTTACTATTAACTTCTGCCATTAAACGTAAAGAAGTGTGTATGTAATCAAAGAAAAAATATCTAACAGAAAACTCTCTGTTGTACTTCTTAATTTGATTTTTAATATCCTCAATTGAGAAATCTGGAATGTGAACAATATATAAAGGACTAGATTCTATATAAGAAATAGCTTGTTTTACTCTTTCCAATTCACCCTTTTCATAAGTTCCATATAAAATGTGTTCCTCGTTCACCTTACTAACAGCAGCAATCAATAATGTTTGAATTTCATCTACTGGCATCTCAGTTGAAAAAATTGTTGTTGGTTCACAATTACCTGTATACACATACTGATTTGTATTCACATCATAAAAGTATGGAACAGCTATTTTACAAGCATCACCAGCAGCCATACGAGTTTTACCACCACCTTGAGGACAAGAACGCATAAATAAACATCCTAATCTTGCTCCTCTTGATACAGTGTTTAATCCTTCGTTGTTTAATGCTAAACCAACATCGGGAACTTCCATCAATTCATTGACCAAATCTGTCATACCATCACCAGCTTGTACGTCTGTGCTTAGAGTATTGGTACAATATTTCATATTAGGATTGATAACAAACGTTGCTTCAACCATTTCAATAATGTCTTGTTCTGTATAATTATCAAATTTGATTTGTTCAGACTCCATTTTAGAAGTGTCTGCAATTGTGCTATCGTATATAAATCTAGTATCCAAACCTTGTTTTTCGTAGTAACGAAGTAATGAATACTTTCTTAATCTATGATAGTAATAATCGTAATTTTCAAGAGTAGCCATTTCTCTAGCATTGGAAAGGTACTCAATACCTTGGTTTTCTTGAAAAATGGAATACTGCTCTTTGTAATTACTTAAATAAGAATCTATGCTAAACTCGTCAATTGTGGTGCAACCTTGCATATGTAGGTTATAAATCGCTACAAAAAGCAATTCATAAAAGTTTTCTGTATTAAAATCAGTCCTGTCCAATGGTCTGTCTATATCATCTATTAATGACGAATCTTGCAGTAAACATCCTATCGTATTTAGATATGCTCTTTTATCTACAAGTCCTTCATGTGCCATCAATCCACCTCTTTTCCAATTGACTCAATATCAATCTGTTTTATTCTTCTCCTTTTTGGTTGGACTATAATGGTCTTTTCTTTATACATTTGTGAAATGTCTATACCCTCATTAAGTTCCACCACTTTGCTAATAGCGTCATAGTATTGCATCGCTTCACTGTAGTAATATGGAATCAAACCAACAACATCACCTACTAAATCTTTTTCTATGATTTCGTGTAAGTAAACCAATGTTTGTTGCATGGTTTCGTATGTAAACTCATAACGCCTAATATAATCTTCTGTAAGTGCATATGTTTTAACACTCAATTCATCATTTCCAATAATTTGTCTTAAATACTTATAATATTGTTGCTTCTTTTCATATTCTTCTTCCGACAGTGCTTCTTTTAATTCAGCTTTTGGTCTTGCTTTTCTACCAACTTTTTTCTTCTCAGCAACTTTGTCTATCTGTTTACTTTTATCTTGTTGCAATGTCTTGATTGCATTGTTAAAACATTTTTGATGGGCAAAGCGTCCCTTGTAAGGAACGCCCTCCTCATCTACAATTAGCTCATTGCATATTACGCATTTTTTCTGTCGAGCCATTTACAATTAACCTCTTATAAGTTATTTTCCTCAATGAAACTCTCAATATCATAAATAATAGCTTCAATGAGCTGTTCCTGACCTTTCTTCAGGTCACTTGCCTTTTTGCCTTCTCCTAACTGATTAGCCACAATTGACTGCAAATCTTCAAGATAACCATTATCAGCCATCTTTTCACCTAGCTTCTGTAACTCATCCATTAAGTTGTCATAACTCTTAACCGCTACTGTTCTCTGTGCTTTCTGTTCTGCAAAAGTAACGGCTGTAATTCCTTCTTCTCTTTCCTGAATTTCAATAGCCTTAACAATTACATCTTCAAGAGCTTCTGCTGTGAACTCTTCAATGTAAGTTGTAGGAAGATAATCAAAACGAGAACGAGCAAAGAATTCGTCTGTCTGTGCTAAATAGCCAGAAGATTTTACAACCTTGCCATCCTTATCAACGCCATTAGAGCGAACATATACACATAAGTCAGTGTTATTAATGATAGGTGACAATGCTCTCTTATCTGCCTTTGGTGAAATAAAACCTTCTTTTTCCTGTGCATGTGCGATGAAATAGCAACAATATCCAGCACCAACTAACTTGTTAATCTGCTTCCAGAACTCTGTTTCGTACTCTTTCCAAAGTCCATATCCACCATTACCCTCACCAATAGAAGGTGCTTTATACTTCTGACAAATAAATTCCTGACAGTAGTTAGCAGCCGCTTCAATCTCATCAAAGATAATTGTTGAATACATTTCTCTCGCCTTTTCTACTGTTGCAGGGTCAGTTAACTGCTTGTTAATCTTGATGAAGTCAGACCACTTAGTAATAGGACAGAATGGAATACCAGGGATTGCATTCAAACCTGCTTCAAAAGGAAGATAAAAAGGCTTCTTCATACGTGTTGCCTGTTTTGTCTTACCTAAGTTGTTACCACCGTAAACTAAAATAACTTTTCCTTCTAAACCTTTTGCTACTGTACTGACCTGTGGATTAAAAATATCTAATTCCATTAATTCGTTTCCTCCAATTTATGTATTTTTCTTAAAAATGAATGGTGTATATTTTCAAACTATTTCATTCACACCGATTATTCAGTTGTCTTAGAAGCCTAAACTTCTACCATGTGCTGCCCCACTTGGCTTTGCGTTACCACTAGCTTTTGCACCACTCTGAGCCTTCGCCTTTGCTTCTTCAAGTCTGTTTGCTCTTTCCTGAATAGCTGCCTGAATAGTATCAGCTTCATAAGGAAGTTCTGGTGTAATGCCCTCTTCATAAGCCTCAGATGCACCAGTAATAACAAGGTCATTCTTAATTTCTACTGATACTTTCTTTCTTGGCTTACCAATCTTTACAGGAATTTCAGTAACAGTTTCGATTCTGTTATTGATTACTTCTCCGTAGAACTCTACAGTCTGTCCAATTTCAAAGCCAGAATCAATAGCCTGTGCAACTTCACCCTCTGCCACTAAATCAATAGGCTCAATTCCGTTATATGTAGGCATCCAACCGCTAACGATTGTTCTACCAGTTTCTACACCTTCTGTATCAAGTTCAGGATTGATACCAGAAATAAATAACTCAATTGAGAACTCAGCCTTTGGTTCTAACTCTTCATCAGCCTTTAATCTGTTAAAGAAATTGCTCTTGTAAGAAACAATCTTCTCACCATTCTTACCAGTAAAAGGACTGATATCGCCACTTACCTTAACTCTTGTAGCTTCTTCCTCTCCAACTTCTGCAATAGACTTGTACTCATTCATTACAGTCTGAATACCTGCATAAGTCTTGTTGTCTGTACCTGCATTTGTCTTTTCATTAACATTGACATTGAACTTAACGAAGTTGACATCTGAAGTCTTTACTGTGATATGACCAGTAATCTTTGTCTTACCTTCTTCTGTTACAACCTTTAAATCCTTTTCACTAACTACTCCCTGTACAAATGCCTTTGCGTTTGCCTGTCTTAAATTTGTTTCTGCCATTTTAAAAATGTCCTCCTTGTAATATAAAAATTTTTTAATTAGTAACTTATAATTAACAGTCCTTTCGGAACTGGAATTTGGGGATAATTTTATGTAAAATCTATCTACAAACAGCTAATTTAGAGCGCACTCGCCCAAGGTGTGCTGTTTTGCCACCTACAAACAAACGTATTTACTTTTCAAAACTTGGAATTTTTTAAGATTCTCTTATGTTATGTTTGTCTTAATAAATACTTCTCCATTCAGCGATGCGCCAACATCGTTTTGTCTGAATGGTTATTCTTTGTGTATTCCTCAAAGGTCATTCCTTCTAATATGAAGAATTCCGTATGAGAACCTACATCATAAATCAATCGACCATTTTCTTCCCAAACTCTTGTGTAGTAGCTTTTAAAATTATGGTCATCGAGAAACTTGTTAATCTCTTTACTTATTTCTTCTCTATTCGTTGGCTCTGCAATTACTCTTTCTTCACCACGACTGTTTTGGAATATTAACTTCATTAGATAATCACATCCTCTAAGTTGACATCTTCCATAACTGCTCTTGCTTCAAGAACTGCAATGTAATCTTCCATAGCCTTTGTCTGCATATTATATGTACTTCTTGGACAAGTAGGTTCAAACTCTAATGTTCCATTATCCCACTTCTCTAACATTCTGCGAAGTCCATAGTATCTGTTTACCAACTGAGCATATTCTGCTCTAAATCTTTCCTTGTAGTCATCACTACACATCATTTCTACTGTACTACTTAATGTCATTTTCTCTTTTTCTCCTTAATAATTTGTCAATGAAATAAGAAATTTAAGACTTATGAACCACTGTTCATACTTGTGTAAATTGACTTCAATTCATCAAGAATCATCTTTTCTGGGAATGTTAGACAAGTTACAATATCAAATGCTTGACACATGACTACCATTAATCCTACTAATACAGAAATTCCACAACCTATTGCTGCAAATATACATCCATATGAATATCCGTTATCTCCGTCCATTCCGTCTGATTTTCCAAAACAGTATTTCATTTTCTTAAATAAAGTTCTTCCTAATATCAGACAACCAATTCCGAATATCAACCATACAACACTTGTTGCAATTTCATAATTTACATATTTACCACACAACTGCTCTAAGTATGGAATTACATTCTGAGAAGTCCAATCGACAACCATTCCAAACTTCTCTGCTAGTGCATCTAGCACTTTAATAATTTCATCTGATAGTGACATCTTTACTCTTCTCCTTTCTTACTCTAACCATTTGTTATTATATAAAAGAAACCGTATACACACCCACCAGTTAGCAGAATCCAAAATATCCAAAAGATAATTTCGCCACCACCAGATTCTAAATATTCAACTGTTTCTTCTATATTCATACTGTTGTAAAAGTTGGTACTATCTGAGATTGTTTTATCTCTCAAATCTGTAAAGATTGTTCCTGTAAATTCAGTTTCTACGCCATAATACTTATATCTGATATGGCTCGACTCTTTAATAGTGTCAATATGATGAGAACTTGGAATATCAAATTTGTTAACATTAAATGTAATTCCACAAAATGTTACTTCATTACATTTCTTATCTTCACTACCAACTCTATCCCATGTCCAATAAGTTTCTGTTGTTGTATAAGACTTCCTTTTGCCATTTACAGTTTTATACTTGGTTACTGTTCTTGTATGCTTTGTATACTTCTCTTTAACTTTCTCTAGATACATATATTCTCCTTCTATTTCAGGATATGTAACTGTATCAACTGCTTTTAAATCGCCATATACAAACGCATTACCAACATTAGTATCCATACCATATTGAAACAAATCTGTGCTTTCTATCTTAACTGCTTTGTTGTAAATCTCATTTCTATCCATTTGTGCCTCCGAAATCTTACTAGAAATCAGAACACCAATTAGAATCATCACAGCTATAATAGAAATACTTACTAAAATTTCTCTCTTGGTAATTTCAAAATCACCAAAGTCAAATCCTTTTCTCCTATAACTGTATCTACTCATATGTTATTCTCCAAACAAATTCTGAGGTGCTGTCTCAGGCGCATCATAACTAAGATACTGATAATCCATAACCTCATATCCAAGCCAGTCTAAGAACATTCTTGCAGGAAACTTACGAACATATCTGTTGTATTCTTTAATTTGCTTATTGTAATTGCTACGATATTCTGCAATTAAGTTCTCTGTCATAGCCAATTCATTCATAAGCTGTTTGTAGTTCTCATTTGACTTCAATTCTGGATATGCTTCTGATACTGCCGTAATTGCTGTTGTGACATTCTCAATATCTCCTGTAGAACCACGACCTTCTGCAATGGCAGTTAATGTATCAGCTTCATGCTTGTCATACTGTTTTACACAATCTGCAAGGTTATATACTAAATCTACTCTTCTCTTTTCCTGAACCTTAATATCTGACTGTGCAGTATTAACCTGCTCCTCTAAGGCGATTGCCTTGTTCTGAGAACTCTGCACTCCAAATACACAAAGTAAAATAACTGCAATAACACCTGCTCCAATAATTAACGGTAACTTCCATTTGTTCATAATAATCTTTTCTCCTTTTCTATTGTTATTTTTGTCAATAAAATCAATGTTCTAATTCTCAATTACAATCCTTGAATTACAATAATATCTTCTCCTTTAATATCTAATTCAAGGTCTGGATTTTGATAAGAGCCTCTAATGATTAGTTTTATCAACTCAACCACATCATCTTTTGTAGGTATCTCACCATACCTTTCTGAATACTTCCATGTATGCTCCATATTTTCTTCATACCAATCATCAAAAGATTGCGGGTAACATTCATCATCTTTTTCAAGAATTGTAATCACTTCATCTTTTTCATCAGTGATAGTTACGAAAGAAATATGTCCATGATATGAAAGTTTTGCTTTCTGATTTACTCTTGGTGTATAAATTCCTAATACATCGAATAAATACTTCCATGAAAAATCATTCTTTGCCTGTTCATTACATCTATTCTCTACCGATAACACATATTTACCTTTTAAATCACATTCGTATTCAGGTTCATATTCTTCCATAAACATTTCTGGTGTTTTATCATATATGTCAATAAATGATGCTCTTTCTGTTTTATTTTGCTTAACATCAGTCAAACATGGATAACCAATTTGCAAATGCATTTATATCTTCTCCTTTCTTAACCACCTTAAATCCGAAATTCTATTGCTGTTTTAGCTATGTATTATATTGCGAATGCCTCCTCAACAGATATGTATCTAATTCCACTCTTTATTTCTGCTTCTTTTTCTTTTAAAGATTGAATACAACAAGAAAGTAATTTGTCACCAAACGGGTCGCAATATCTAATTTCGTCTTCTTCGATTTCATCAATTGATATACCACCGATGAAAATTTTGAATGCTAAATCTGTTATTGTTTCTAATGGCTCAACACCGAAACAGCCATATTCTTCTGAGATTTCTGATTTGAACTTTTTATATACTTTATCCCAAGAATCTTCTCTTTTCCTTGTTTTGTAAATAGAAGCATCATATCCATCTTCTGAATCTATTGAAATATAGAAATAATCAAATACATCTAATTGACTCTTATTTTCAATTTCTTTATACAATCTGTCATATTTCTTCTTATTTTCTTTCTCCATAGGGAAAGAAATTCCATAATATTTCCATTTGTCCTCATTATTAGGAATAAGGCTACTTACACCCAAATTGGTTTTTGACTTATTGTAAAATTTTCCTGTATCATATAGTGATATGTAATGAGCTTCATAATACTCTGCGTCTATACGTGTATCAACAGGAACGTCTAACACTTCAACAATGTAACAACCATTAGTACACCACTCGTCATTCTTATAATGTTCTGAAATTCTGGTATCCAATCTTCTTGTTTTAGACCACACAATTCCTACATAGTGGATTTCGTTAGTCCACATATCTTTATATCTGTATACATATGCCATTTTTGTAATTTAAGGAAGCATTGCAATTTTTCAGTCATGACACTTCACGCCTCCTTTTCTTATATTCTCTTTTTAACGGATAATCTGACTTGAATAAGTCATTTAGAATTGTTATAATCAGAATAACAATCTGGATTATTCCATTTTGTAAGTTGAGAACTTGTTGTTCGCAAATATAATCGCCAACTATATAGAGACAACAAGTTCTCTTATTATATGCTTCTATTTTTCTGTTGCAGCTTTTACTGTTTCTTCACTAACCTTCTTTAAATCTGTTAATGCGGAATCAAATTCCTTGATTGTTTCAATATTGTTATTTAACTCATCGCCACTATTTAATAATGTGGTCATTGCATTTGCCCAATCAGCGAAATTTTTCATCCCTTCTTTTAATGTTTCTGTTAAACTCTTTCCTAAATTTGCTGTGTTGCTCATAGTTTTATTCTCCTTTTCTTTCTTTAACTTTTCTAAATATGTTTCCATGTCTTTAACATAAAGTGTTCTATCTTTATAAATATCTTCTATGTTTGGTATATAATTACTCATGAAATCTAACTCCATCTGCTCTTAACATCTGCTTACATTCTTCAAGTAATTCTTTCCAATCTGGTTTAATATCATCAGGAATATTATAAAAATTACTTCCTTCACATACACAATTTTCTGGTTCATCAACATACCAATCAAATCTGTATTGCATAGGTATCTTATTTGGTCTGTCTTCGTAAAATTCTTTATAGCATTCATGCATTTCATACCAGTTTTTCTCATTTTCAAATTCTGCTTTCTCTATTGGCTTGTTTAGTGAATATCTTTCAACATACTTGTCATGTACATCTACTAGTTCTCCGTTTATCCATCTGAATCCACTACCAAGAACACAGAACAAAAAATCTAAACAATGTTTTCTAGTAGGACATACCAATGGAGTAAAATCAGCCATGTATTGTAATGTATCTTCTGCTCTCATTATTACTCCTTTTTATACTCCATGTCTGCTTGCATTCTCTTCCAATCTGTATAGGTCACTCTACTTTCCCATTGACATTTTGGACAATAAATATCATACGATACACCATCTCCATTTGAGCACCATTCAGCATTCCAACCAAGTTCTACCCATTCATGCTCGCATTGTAATTGTCGTTCATTCTGTTGTGGCTTTTCTTTTACTACACCACAGGCAGATAACCCGATAATTATTGAAAATGATAAAACTCCTACAATCAATTTCTTTTTAATAAATATCACCTCCATTTTCTCGATAAAACCCCAGTTCTGTGGAGAAATTTTCTCCTTCCGTATAGTCTTTTCAGAGTATACAAGGCATCAGAAATACCTCTATCCAATATCCTGCAAAGGAATTTCGGAATACTTTTATCTTCTATCTTTTACTGTTACATTTTCGATGCCTAACTTATTTACAAACTCAGTATCAATACATTTTCTAATGGCTTCTTCTAATGTATTTCCTCTTGCTAATGCGTTTTCATCCCAAGTTGGTAATGGACATATACCAAAACAACAACCATAACCATTCGGAACATCGCTACCTACAATAGTAAATTCACCATGATACTTCTCGTTTGCAATTTCTCTTAACTCATCAAATACTTTAATTTCTTTCTCTGTCATATATACTTCTCCTTTTTATTAAAATCCTTCATTTTCTAAATAAATCAAAATTGCACCAGCAGAAAATGCATCTAATGTAATTGGACACACTCTAGTGCCATACGAATAAACTTTCTCAAATCCGATAGATTTATGATTTTTCCATTGTGATAATGCACTTTCTGGTATTCCAGTAACCTTACTTATTGCTTTTTGAGTTGTTTTACTGTTTTTTAAACAATTCAAAAACCTCTTTCTTAACAAAGCTTGCAATTCTTCTTCATTATTACTATTATTCTCTTTTTTATAACCTATCCAACGGTCTAATGAATCTTTTGAACTTATGTGAGTTATCATATAAAACACCCTTCCTGTCGTGCATATTCCAATGCTTCTTCATATGTAGAAAATAATCCATCGCCGTTATAAGATTTCAAACCTCTAACATTATCTTTGTTTGGTGAAGCATGATAATTGACGGTTTTTGAATACTTGTCCAAGATAACCTCTATCCTTACAATGTAATATTCTCTAATATCTATCAGCATTTTCTTTTCACTACATACTCTTGGTTTATAAACTTTATCTCCTAATTTGAATTTAGTAGGTATTTCAAGCCATTTTTCTATCTTCATCACCTCCAATTTTGTCCTTAAAACGTTTGTTCTATGGCTCTTTTACCTCATAAACCAGCTTGTTTTGAACTGTATAACCCATACTTTCAAGTTCATCTATCCATTTCTTCTCTATTGGTTTCAAGGCAATATTGTTTTTAAACTCACCTACACAGTGATAAACCAAGTCACCTATTTTTTGGTCGCCAATTTCAAAGTTCTTCTTACGTCTTTCCCATTCAGTATTTGTAATACGTTCATTTGGATTATTAAACCATCTTCCTTCATCACATTCACAAACAACTTTTCCTACTTTAATACTTTGTCCATTCACAATTAAATGAACATCACTGATTGGTCTTACCATATTTTCTTCTCCTTTCAGTTTCTCAGAATCTAAAATAACTACATGCACATCACACGCTCCATGTCTCATTAAACGAACAATTTCGCTACCAAGTTCATGTTCTGTTAAATAATCCGACCTACATCTTTTTAAATCCATTTCATAATTTATTACAAATCTATCATTCATTACTTACTTCTCCATTTCAACTTGTTTGATATCAGACAAAGTGTTTGATGCCAAAGCATATAACTTCTTTTGTACAATCTTTATAGCCTTATCAAGAGCTTCATCATGAGTTATGTATCGCTTATCAATGCGTATACAATATTCATCTCTATATATTTGTGGCAAGAAATAAACATATACATAATCACTACCAATTAATTGTGTTCTAAATTTTGCAACTATTTCATTATTGACATAGAAATCATACTCACCCCACACCCATTGTCCGTATGGCTTAAACTTTCTAATCTCCATCTCTCACCTCTTACGCAACATAGTTTTTATCATTTTCAATGCGTATTTCATAATTCAATAATGCATTATATAACTCTTCTGGAATCTTATCTTTATATTCATTGGCTACTGCAACGATTGCTTTCTTCTTAGAGTCAGCATAAACTGCATATGCTTCCTCCACTGTCGGATATATCCCTAATTCTTCTTGGTTATATTTCGCTAGATATCCACTTTTATATTTCTTAATACCGTTAGGTAGACCTCTGTTGTTTGGTTTGTTCATGAATAGCATATTGATTCGTTGTGGAGTTAATAAGCAATGATATGGACTATAGAGTTTATTACCAGGATATTTGATGTCTTTATCTATATGTAATCTTCCATCACATTCGTATTTATGAGTGTGATACCACTCAGCGAAGTTTTGAAAGTTCAACCATTCATCACAAACTTCAGATATATTAAAATAGCTATTAAATACGTCCTTTTGGCTTTCGCTATAACACCTTTTAAGTATTCCTTTCCAAATTTCATATTCTTCAGTGTGATTCCCATTGACCCATCCTACATATTTACCTTCTCCAATGTAACCTTTCCCATAAACGGTTTTGTCATAAGGGTTCTTTATACCACCAGTTTTAAAATTCTGATATTGTGCATGTTCAAACACATAATGATGAGTGTCTAAAAACTCTACATCTATATCGCCATTGCTTCTATGAGCAATTATCTTCATTTTTGTACCTTTTTTATTTTCGTTTATTTCTCCTACCATTATTCTCCTTCTTAAAATTTTCTCTTGGAAATCCCCGATTCATCGCTAAATTGCTTCTCTGTAAATGTGACTTTCTTCCATTTCCCAATCAAATTCTGAGAAATCACCATCTTCTACAATAATTCTTCCTCTCAACAAATCACATTCTGTGATTTCAAGATAGCCTTTATCTTCGTGATACCAATAATATGTATGATAACAAGTACCATTTCTAATACATCCAAGCATTTCAGCAATCATGTCATCGAAGGGAATATTGATTAAATATTTCTCATTCATACTTATTTATTCTCCTTATGTACATTCTTCAAACGCAATAATCTGATATTCAGGAATAAAACGAGGGTCTTTTGTAATGATTCCCATTTCGATTAACTTAACCAATTCTGCCTTTACATCTCCATAAATACCATTTACATCTTCTACTTTGAACTTACTTGTTTCATATCCATACATATCACCATCTGCTAATATGTAACCAAAGTACAAATGTTCACCACTCATAGGGTCGTAGAAGACTTGAATCTTACCTTTTCCCTGATAGCAAGTATAATTTTCTCCCTCATCAGTCCATTTCCAATCGTCAAACTTATCTGTTTTCATGCCAGTCAAGTCGTAGCCAGCTATGACATAATAATTTCTATTTACACTCATTTACTTCTCCTTTTCTATAATCGCACAACTAACATCTTCACTAGTTTTTCTGATACTGTCATACCCGATAATTATTTCAGGTTCATCAGAATCGTCACATCCTGCTTTCTCATAAGAACAAATTCCACAAGCACACCAATCTGGTTTAATCTTGTCACACTGTTCTAATAGCTGTTTAAGTGTAATATCTTCAGGAGCTTCTGCCGTGAATGATATGTCACAACCATTTAATACAAACTTTATTTTTTTCAATCAAACCACTCCTTCTGCACTCTTACATATTCTCTATAACAAGGATAATAAGTTGTTGTACCACTCTGTTTAGCACACCACTTATCAAGAAATTCTTGCAGTTCCTTCTCGTCAGAGATATTATCTCTTGCATCTTCATGTAATTCTTCACAAGCATTTTCGATAATACGGTCTGCATCTATTGAAATTTTGACTTCTTCACAGTTCCATAACACCTTTGGAACGTATTTCTCAAAATACTCATCAAAGTTATTACAATCGTGGTCGCCTTCTTGATACAACTCCCACCAATGGTCTACAAACTCATCTTCATCAGTAAAATACTTATCAGATTGTTCATCATATATGTAATAGGAAGTATCTTTTAATTCAATTTCAGTAGCCTTATCAATGGTTTCCTGATATTTAATTCTCTTTTCTTCTTCATCTTTTTCTTTTTGTTGTTCGCAATCACACTTCAATCTGCCTTTTGGTAGCTGTTTACCACAATATTCACACAAATTAACTACACCGTTATAACAGTTAGGACAAGGAAGAAGGGACTGATGTTTATAAGGAAACATTGACCTTTTTGCTTCCTCTGATGTATCTCCTTTAATTCCATATGGGTTATTCCACATTTTTACGCCAAGTCCATGACATACTGGACAAATAATTTCGTCATCTTGCAAGTCCTTATTTAAGGTTTCTGGAAGAATATTTTTGATTTCTTCTGCTACATTTAATGATATTTTCTTAATTTTAATCACCTCCTTAAATCATTCGTACCTTATTGCCATTTCCACTTACTTTAAACCAATAATAATTACCATCAAAAGGAAGTATCTGACACTCAATTTCACCTCTTGGCGCATCAATTCCTATAGTACAATACGTCTTTCCTTGATATGTAAATGTTGCACCATGTTCAAAAATAGGATATAACATACTCATATATTCATTTTCTCCTTTCCACCTTAAAACACAGGTTCTAACGCTAATTTTCTTGACAATCTGGGCAATAATCTTCCCATTTATCACCAACTTTTATGTTTGTCCAACCGTTTTCTTTTGCAAATTTTAATGCGTCATTGTAATTATCTGCCATTGGACTGTGTTTACCACACTTATCACAAACTCTATAATACTGTTGAATAGCAGGATGACTTTTTAAATCACTCATAAACAATACAGAAAATAATGCAATCCACCATTTGTTAAACATGATAGCAAGAACAACCCAACAGATTACGCATACACTATTCTTTAACGCCCATGCCCACCAAGCACTTCTATCTGTATCCATATTTTCACCTCCACAAATCACCTTAGAATGACCTTCTATTGCACTTCTACCCAATTATTTCTCTGAATTATGGCTCTCATATTTGCAATACCAACAGGATTCATACTATGGATACGAATTGGATAGTTACGACCAGTTTCTTCTAACCAATCAAGAAGTTTGATGTAATCACCACCATCCGACGCATAATCACCTGCATCATGGTCAATATCAATCAGTTCAATCCGATACGTTTTTGTTATTAAACTATCAATTTCAGTATTTGTTGTATGTGCAGCGACTACGTCTTCACAATATTCAATAAACTTTCTTGCATCATTAACTGTTGCTTTCCACACATACCCATTAGGTATAGGTCTTACATCATCTATCCAAAGTTTCATAATAAATCTCCTCATATAAAACATTTTTTTATTTGGTATCATCTCTCTTCTCTTTTGTAAGTAATGATTCTATTATCTGCTAAAGCACTTAACACGTCTGACGGATACAACCTTTTATGTACACATACAGATTTGCCGTTTATGAATAATTCCTCATCATAGCCCTCTACTAAAAGCACATTTGGGACATTAGAATCTGAAGATGTTTTATTTATATGCTCAATCTGAAAATTTCCATTTAATATTTCTTTTAAACATATTGCTGGCGCATCCTCTTTTAATGTTCCAAGATGATTCACAAATTTTAATCCGCTTGTTGTTAATTTTACTGTTGACCTTCCCTCGTCATGTGTTACGATAAACTCTTCATTGATTTCTACACCAAGCATTTCTGCAACATTTTTCATATAATTTGCCACTACATCACCACCTTAAAACCAAGATTCAATTACCATTTAGATAATCCAGCATATTTTTCATACCAAGGTGATAAACCCCAACAAGATATTTTTTATTAAAAGTATCTATTAAATCTTGTTTGGTAACTGTAGCTTTTATTGAAGCACGAATTATTTTATCTTCTTCATATTCTTGTTTAAAAGACTCTTGGTTTTTCTGTAATTCTTCATAAAAATCCATATTAACCTCCTAGTTAAAATATCCTTTATTATCAATTCCATTATTGCTATCAAAATCATAATCAACATATACTCCGTCTGGCTTATACATAATGCAATAATTAACATGCTCTTTGACAAAAACCTCTACAAAATCATCAATAGATTTAAATCCAAGCATTTTTATAAAATTTACATGCAAAAACATATATTTCACCTCGTGAACTTTATTTTTATTCGTTTTTTAAATACCCTAATAAATCAGGGAACATATCTGCTAATTCATTCTTTGTAAACAATTTGTCTTTTTCTGTAGCATTATATATCCACCAAGAAATGCCATCCCAAGCCATTCCACCAAGAAGAAATTTATTATCTTCTTCTTGCATACGTGTAAAATATTCAATATACTCTTGTCTCTTGTCTTTCATAGCTACTATCTTATTAAACTCCTTAATAGCTTTATAAATATCATCACTTAAATCGCAATAATATGTCTTCCCATTTTTATCTGTTGATTTAGCATAATAAACTTGATATCCATTGAATAAATCTAGCTCTATACCAAAAACATATCCGTTTTCTTCATATAAGTCATGAGTTACTTCTTCCCAACCTAATACCATATTACTATCCAACATAATCTACACACCTCATAAAACGCTTTTATTTATTTTCTTCGTAAAACTCTGGATTTAAGACCTCCATCTTGAATGAAATTTTACCTCATTCTTGTCCTTTGGCATTTTAATAGATTCATTGTTATTAACTAAAAATTCTTCTTCGCAATTTGGACATACCTCATGATGATAAACTTTTTCTTTATATTCATAATTTTCACCACGACCTACAATATATTTATATTCATAATTACAATACGGACATTTAAATTCTGTATATTCTGTTACCCACATATAATTTATTCTCCTTTTAAATGTTAGTTCAATTGAGTTTTTTTACTCCTCAACCAACTGGAAATTTTCTTTAAATTCTTCATCTGTGTAACATTCCCACACACAATCATAATTTCTTACATACCAATGATTATAAAAATAATATTCTTTACGCCATCCTTCATGCTGTACTACTACCTGTTTATTATTGTCTTCGATAATTTTTACATCATCATATTCTCCAAGACGAGGCTTTAAACTTTTCAAAACTTTATCTCTATTTTCTTTTGTCAGATATAGACAATTTAAATGTTCTTTTAAAATACAGGTTTGTGCTTTATATTCTTTTGATTTGCTATTTTGTTTCATTTCATAAAACTTATCAATTGCATCATCAATCAAATTAAACGAAGCATATTCAATATCCGCACCATCAGTAACGTTGTAACTTACATGACCATTAAAAACATCTACTTCCATTTCTAACTGAATGTATTTATCTCTAAGCAATACTTTAGTTTGATGTGTAAACATAAAATATTGTTTCATTTCTTCTTTAGACCAATTTACATTCATCTCAAATCCTCCAATATAATTTTCATTATTCAATATCCATATTTCTCATAATATTGTTTTAATCTTTCGCAGTCATCATGGCATGACTTACAACCTTCTAATGAAATACTTCCATATCCACAATCACAATGTTTACATGGATATATGTCGCTAACACTCAGTATTATTAATCTTCCTTCTTCTTCCAAATTTTCATAATATGCAAGTTTTTCAATAACCTTACCAAGTGCAACCTCTGGATATACACCTGTATATTCACATGCAGTATATTTAGAAAATTTTCCATTTTCTGTGTTATTACACAGTCTTGTTAATCTTTCCATATATTTCCTCTTAAAAGCAAAATTCTATTACCGTTTTTCAAACTTATTTCTGTCTTTTTTACTAACTCCTGTAAAAACACATACTTGAAACCATCCGTCAAATCCACCAACCATGATATTAAGAAATTCATTTTTTGATTCACTACCATACATTTTTAATGTTTTTGGACGAATTATCATTGAAACAAAAGTAATTATCATAAACATACATAAGGCACATATTGGCGTTCCTATAAACATTTCAATAATATCTTCCGTTGGTTTCATATCATCATTAAAAATAAGATTGAGCAAAGGCAATGTCATTACTGAAAATAACATCATTACATCGGTAAATACACCAAACCAAAAACCAATCTTCAATGTACCTAAAAACGCATATCCATATTCTCTTTTTGTCTTATTAATACTTTTTAACTCTTTATTATAATGATGATACCATTCCCATATACTCACTAAAATCACCTCCAATTTGTCTTTAAAAGAGTTGTTTCAAGACTTTGCTTTACTTCTCAGCAACTGCAAACATTCATCACATATATCAATTCTTAACTTTCTTGGTTTTCTAAAAACATGACCAAATTCATAGTCATATCCATTTTCATCTTCTAACGTAACTCTTGTTCTATTTTCATCTTTTGTCATATTTCTTTCACATAAATCGCAACAAATTTTAACCATATAATTCTCCTATATAAATCCAATCCAACTTTTCGTCATACATTCTTCCACCGTCATAGTCCACAATTCCAAAATAAATTACGCAAGGAAACTTATCAGGAATATCCTTAAATTCTTCACCTCTGTTATGATATTCTCTTGTTGACTCCAAAATCTCGCCAGTTTCTTCATCCCATTCTCTCTCAAACCCAAAATAAGATTCATAGTCTTCTGGACAGCCAAAGAAATTCTCAGACTTTTCAATAAACTGAATCATCTCTTCTTTTGAATTGATAATGTTTAATGGGAGTAATGGTGAATAAGCATCGCAACTTGCAATCCAATGACAAGGAATAAAATGATTTTCAGGAAGATTCTCTAACTTGGTTCTTAATAAACAATCTTCATGACTACTATGTAAGCACCTATAACAGTTCTTAGAAAAATAATTCTTATTTGGATTGTTTTTATCTTCTTCTGTTTGTATCATTTTCCCATTTTCGTCTTCGTCATAGACCTTTTGCAAACAGTAACCATCATCTGTTTTTACAATACTTCTAAGTGTATTGAGGTAAAAATCTCTATTATCATCACTCATATTATTCACCTACCAATATCCACAATCTTCTCTTCTTGCTAACTTTCAGATTATCAAGAAAATCTAGTTGATTTAACTCAATCATCAAATCAGGTTTATTTCTTCTTATCTCATTAACAGATGGATAGATACCAATATCAACCAAGATTCTTGGTAAAAATCTTTCGTCTGTGTAATAAGTTTTCTCTTTTTCAGTTCTATTCCAATCGTCTTCATCAAGCGAAAGCATTGTAGATGGTTCTACAATCGGTTTGCCTATAACTATATTCTCTACATACATCTTCTCTATCCACCTTTTTTATTTAATTACTATTGGTTCTGATGGTGTAAAAGTCGCTATAAACATATCTGCATTTATAATCTTTTCTTTATCATCTGTATCTTCCAATTCTATACCGAGTTCTTCAAACATCTTATCCATTTCTTTGTAAAAACTTTCTGGTAAACCCACTAATTACACCTCCAAAACGGTCTTAAAATGAAAATTCTATTGCCTTACTCTTTTATTCCACGCTTTTGCTAAATCTGTTATTTCACAATGTCCAATACTAAATTCAATCCCACATTCACAATGAATATAATATGGGTCGCCACCACTATCAGGGTCGTAAAAAGTTGGTTTCCAATCTTCAACTCCACCACGAACTTTTACTTCTCTTCCACATATAGGACAAATATCAAATTTGACTTCTCTTATTTTAGGTTGGAATATTTGACATACACCACCTCTACCCTTGTCGCAAAAATTAGATTCTTCAAATCTACAATATGGACACATTGGATGACTCATAATATTGCACCTACCTCTCTAAAAACTCATTCTTCAATATGTTTTTAAACGCTAAAGGACTATCAACTATTCTCCTTGAATACTCAAACTGTTTTAAAAACCTAAGAACATCTCTTGCATCACCATAATTTAGTGGTAAGAATTTTACATATTCTTGCTTACCTGCAATACAAATTACTGCCCAACTATGTTCTTCAGTATAAAAACCTACATCAACACCGATATCTACAAGCTGCGTAAGAAGTTTTCTACACTCTTCCACTTCTTTTTCTGAACGTTGATATGACAATCTTGCTCTTTCAGATGTCCTATAAGACTCATCTGCCCTATCTTTACACCAATCAATTTGGTCTTTATAACAAGTTTCTAATATCTGTATTCTCTTAATCTCATCTGCAAACAACCAGTTCTTTAGTTTCTCTTTAAGTTTCATAAGTTATTTCTCCTTCTATTCATTTCACAAGTAAGAAAATCATCCAATTTTTTGTAAGATTTTATGCCATCTGAAATTCTAATATTAGGTTCACAAATATATAATTGTGTTCTTTGCAGATATAATGTGTACATATTTTCAAACACATTTTTATCTATATAAAAGCTAAAAATCCCACCATACTCATCTTCAAAACTAAAACCATTTTTCTTAATTATTTCTATGATTTTCTGCTTATTCCATTTTTGAAATGGTGGACAATAATTTGAATCTGACATATTACTCCTTTCAAAAATAGCAATGAAACCGATGTTTTCAGGAGATTTTGAGCCTAGTCATAGCTAGGCTCTTTACCAATCTCCCTCAATCCACAGTAGATAGGGAATTGTAGACTCTCTAATCCAGTCTTTTTATCTCTGCTGATTTCCTTATATTTAACTGTGATTACTCTTCCAATAAGTTCTTCTCTATTTTCCCAATACTTATCACGCTCTTCGTCACTGAAACCTGACCCAACATTTACACGATTGCCCTTATAATCAACTACAAAAGCACCTAATCTACCTTTGTTACGTCCAGTTCCTTCTTCACAATCAATGATTCTCAAATCAAAATCGTAAAACTTCTTGACCTTAATCAAGTTCTTAGTACGCTTACACTCATAAGGGGCATCTAAAGATAACATCAATCCTTCCATATCATGTTGTTCTGCGTAGTCTAACCACTTCCAAATCTCAGATTGGTCAGTTCCTTCGTAGAACATAGTCACTACTTCAAAGTTTTCTGTTTCAAGTTCTCTCAACTTATTGAGTTTCATTCTTCGATTCTTATATGTATCTCTTGAAATACCCTTATCAAATTCTTCTCTTGGAAGAACATCAAAAAGCACAAGCTTTAATTCTGTCTTAGTATCATTCTTACTATTTGCTATACCAGTACCCTTCTGAAACGCAGCGGAGTCTGTTAATCCTTCATGGTTCTTATAAATAAGTTCTCCATCAAAGACAAAACTCTTTGCATTTGATAAATGTTCAAGGTCTGTTTTGATATGTTCTAATCCTGTGTATAACTTTCCTTGTCTTGTATAGAAATCGCCATTGTAATATAAACAACGATTACCATTTAACTTATGACTTAATGAGAACCAAGTACCTTCTGGAATCTTACACTTTTCAATTGATGTTCCTAACATACAGTCAAATGTAGGAATAAGACCTTCTATACAAGCATTTACTAACTTCGCATCAGCTCCAAGTCTAAATTTCTTGGTAATCATCTGTTCATAGAACTCTCTATCATCTTCATGACCACTCAAAAATGCTTGTACTTCGTAAATATCCTCATCCTTACCTGTGTTATTCTTCTCCAAATAGTCCATAACTTCTTCAAACGTGCTAATTTTACACAGATAATATGGTGCTAATTCGGAACTAGGCTCTACCTTTTTATGTATCTTCTTATCTGAAATGCCAGTTAAAACGTGTGGACTCAGCAAGAACACCAAGCATTTCTTGAATAATTCATTATCTTTATTTGCAGTTACAATAGCCTTTTTATCATTAAGACCACTCGTATTCTGTATCTTTTTGAAAATCTCAATTACTTCTAACAATCACATTCTCCTTTCTATGCAACATAGTTTCTATCATTTCTAATATCAAACTCATAAGCTACAACAATGTCATAGATATATTGTGGAATGATATTTCTATTTCTGTAATCATCCGCTAATTCTATGATTGCCTCTTTCTTTTTCTGAGTCTGACGATAATATGCTTCTTCTACAGTTGGATATACACCCAAATGCTCATGGTTATATTTAGCCAAATATCCCTTGCCTTGCTTAACAATTCCATTCGGAAGACCTCTGTTATTTGACTTATTAACAAACATCATATTTATTTTTTGAGGAGTTAATATACAAGTTTGTGGGCTATATACCGTATTGCCAGGATATTTGATATCCTTATCTAAATGTAATCTTCCTTCAGTTTCATATTCTCTTTCTTCGTACCAATCTGCGAAATTTTGGAAGTTATGCCATTCATCACACACTGTTGATATTTCAAAATAGCAAGGATTCTTTTCTTTATGTCTTTCACAGTAACATCTATCAAGCATATTCTTCCAAGACATATACACTTTTGTATTTGTCATCGTTTCAGGATATTGAATTTTGTGTCTTCCAACACCTAAATACCCAACATCAAATACTGTTCTGTCATAAGGATTCTTAATAACACCTGCTTTAAAATTGCTATATGTCTGATGTTCTTTTATGTAATAAAACTTATCTTGAAACTGCACATCAATATCTTCTGAGTTCCTATATGCAACAATTTTCATCGGTGTACCTTTACTATTGTTTCTAATTTCACCTATTTTGCTTATATCTGGACTTCCTTTAATTCCTCTTATGTAATTCACTCCTCTCAGTTTATTTTTCATGGTGATTTAAACCAGTTTCTTCCTATTACAATGTGGTTCATTTCACCGAATACTCTGCGTGGCTATGACACCACGCAAAGCAAAGATAATTACTTAGACTTATTACGTCTTCCTGCTATGTATCCTGCAAAGAAAAATCCTACAAGACACAAAACAAATACACCAAGATTTAATACAATCATTACTTACCTCTCTGACGCTTCATTTCTTCTAACATCTGTCTAGCATTTCTTTCTCTTTCAGATACTTCTAAACGTCTATCCTGCGCTTGACTACTTGTATCATAGGCAATACGACTACCTTCTGCTCTTTCTCTAGTCTTTCTTGCACCTTCACGAACTCTGTCAAGCATTCTCTCAGTTTCGTTATTGATATTCATACTATCCATACTCTGATGTAACTGAATAATCTGACTATCTGCTTCCATCTGGAAAAGAACCTGTTCCTTCTCTTCTTTTAACTTCTGCAAATCAGTAGCAGCTTGGTCACGAATTTCTTTCTGATGTGCTTTTGCCTGTTTCATTTCTTCAATAGTATCTTTTAACACATTAATTTTGCTTTCAAGAGTTGCCTTTTTCATAGCATAAGACATAGCACTTTCTTCATTATTTTCATCAAGACAAGCGTTAATCTGCTGTGTAATTCTCATAATGTCCTTATTAGACTGATATAATTCCTTTTCTGCCGAATCTAACTTTCCAGAAATCTCAGCAAAAGTAGCAGATGCTTTGTTATAAAATTCTTCCTTATCTCTAATGGCTGCGTTGTAATAATCTCTTGCACCTTCTGGTGTAGAGGCATCTTGTCTCATAACCTCATCAGTTCTACCCTTTGCTTTTACTCTTAACTGCTTACCAAACGGTGTGTTGAAGAAAGCAATAATTGCTACAATCGCAATAATAACCAAAACAATAAACATAAAATTTGTCATAATGTCCTCCTACTCCGCATCAATACCATACTGAGAACAAAGTGTCTGCAATCCTCCGTTATAACCACTTCCTACTGCCTTAAACTTCCATTCTCCGTTGTGCTTATAAATCTCTGCAACAACCAATGCCGTCTCTGTAGAAAAGTCTTCACTTAAATCATATCTAAGTACCTCTTCATTTGTCTCTTCATCAACGATTCTGATATAAGCATTGTTGACCATGCCAAAATTCTGAAGTCTTGTCTGAGCATCGTAAATTGTTACTGCTACTGCTAAATTGGTGTAATCAGATGGAATACTATTAAGTTTTACCTTAATAACTTCATCATCTCCACTTCCTTCGCCTGTACGATTATCGCCAGTATGTACAACACTCTTTGTTGAATGTGCAAGATTTCCATAGAAAATAAAATCTCCATCATTTCCTACCTTGCCATTTGCCTTTGTCATAAACACGGATGCGTCTAAATCAAAACTAGATTCGCCATCATAATGATTAACATCCCAACCAAGACCAACCAAAATCTTATTAAGAGATGATCTATCCTTTGTTAAACTAACTCTTTCGCCTTTTGCTAAACTTACTGACATAAATACCTCCTACTTGTACTTTCTAGCCATTTCACTGATACTCTTATCAGTTGTTCCCTGACCGATTGCATTGAATCTCCACTCATTATCCTTCTTATATACTTCTGCAAATACCATTGCTGTTTTGCCAGAATAGTTTTCAGAAAGGTTATACTTACAAATTTCCTTACCAGTTGTTTCATCAACCAATCGGATAAATGCATTCTTAATCATTCCAAAATCCTGTTTTCTTGATTCACAGTTGTAGATATTAACTACAAACACTACCTTCTCAACGGAACTTGGCATCTTCTTTAAATCAACTGTAATCTGTTCATCATCACCATCTCCGTCACCAGTTAAGTTGTCTCCATGATGATAAACGCATCCACTCTCTAACTTTCTTTCGCCATAGTATGCAACACCTCTATAAGAATCATTTGCTCCTAATACGATTACAGATGCATCACAGTCAATATCATACTTCTGACCAAACAATCCCTTTTTAGCAGCGTCCCAACCAAGACCTACTACTACCTTGCTTAATCCTTCTACTTCCTTTGATAAATTAATCTTCTGACCCTTTACTAAACTTACTGACATATTCGTTATCCTCCTTAATTAAATGTTTAATCCGTAATTTCTTGCGATTGTTGCCAAACCACCACTGTAGCCAGAACCGACAGCATTGAACTTCCACTCACCGTTCTTGCGATACAATTCACCAGCTACAATTCCAGTCTCTAATGAAAAATCTTCATTGAGTTCATACTTAAATAATTCTTCATTTGTATTTGCGTCATATGCTCTAATGTAAGAATTATCTACCATTCCAAAATTCTGTAATCTGTTTTCTGCATCATAAATAGTTGCTGCGAAACTAATTCTTTCGATATTGGATGGGATTCTGGTCAAATCAATAGTAAATGTTTCATCATCACCGTTACCAACACCTGTCTGATTGTCACCAGAATAGATAATTGCTCCACTTGGATGCTGTGGCTGATTGTAGAATACGAAATCTGTGTCGCCAGTTACCTTACCCGTGTTGTCTGTAAGAAATGCAGATACATCTAAGTCAAAATCTGCATTTCCATCGTATCGGTTGGTATCCCAACCCAAACCGAATATGACTTTTGTTAAACCACTGTTACCCTTTGTTAAATCAATTTTCTGACCTTTTACTAAGCTAATAGACATAATTTTCTTCCTCCTTGTGATTAATTCTTCTTTGTATTAATATCTTTTCTTACTAAATCTACTGGAATTACAATAAATGAAAGTCCAATAATTACTAACCAATGCATTACATCTAATGATGTTACCTTAATGAGTTCCCCTGCTACTGAGCAAAGTGCGATAGTTCCTACGAAAATACCCAATGCAATTTTACTAAACAACTTGTTATTACCTAATCCGTGGAACAGATTCATACGCTCTGTTCTAATGTTGAAACCATTAAATACAGCCATGAAACATAACATCGCAAATCTTGCTGTTAAACTTTCTGCATCTGTTGCGAATAAATTACCAATAGGACTAAGCGTAAATAATGCGTAGATACCAATGAATGAACAAGCACCAACTGCAATTCTTGTCTTAGCACCTCTGATAAATAAACCAGAACCTTTCTTAATAGGTGTTTCTAACATATATTCTTCCTTTGGAGGTTCGCCACCAAATGAAAGTGAGTTAAGTGAATCCATAATAATGTTTACAATCAAAATCTGTACTGACGCTAAGATTGATGCACCTGATGCAATTAAAGGATATACAATACTTAAAACTAACAGTGAGATATTGATAGGTAACTGGAATTCAAGGAACATCATAATGTTGTGCATAAATGTTCTACCTAACTCTACTGCCTTTACAGTTGAAGCGAAGTTATCATCTGTTAACACAATGTCGCTTGCTTCTTTGGCAACATCGCTACCACTCTGCATACCAAAACCAACGTCTGCTCTCTTTAATGCAGGTGAGTCATTAACGCCATCGCCTGTCATAGCAACCGACTTACCAATTTCCTGTGCAAGTGTTACAAGACGAAGTTTTGTGTTTGGCGAACATCTTGAGATAACTCTTAATGAAGGGATTACGCTCTTTACTTCTTCATCTGTCATTGCTTCAAACTCATCATTTGTTAAAGCAACATCGCCATCTTTGTAAATTCCACATTCCTTTGCAACTGCGATAGCTGTTTCAATACAGTCACCAGTAATCTCGATTACCTGAATACCTGCCTTATGAGCAACTTCTACTGCATGAGGAACTTCTGCTCTTACAGGGTCAACAACACCAATAATGCCAAGTAATGTCATTTCTGTTGGAAGCTCATTCTCAACTAAGTCTTCGTTCTTAGTAGATAAAGCAATACATCTGATTGATTTTGATGTCATTTCCTTGATGGTATTATTTAAGTTTTCTATCATCTGTGGAGTGAAATCACATACAGTTCCATCTTCTCTCATTACCTTAGAACAAGAACCAATAATTCTTTCAGGTGCGCCCTTGTAATATGTATCACCATCATTTGAAGTAAAAGCTGAATACTTGTTTGAGCTGTTAAATACCTGCTTGTCCTTCATAGTACAATTCTTCAAAACTGTTACATATTCATTAGCTTCTACAAGACTAAGAACAGCTCTGTCAATTGAGTTACCACCTGTGATATTTCCTTCACTATCAAATGTTGCACTATTGTTCAAAAGAATATTTCTCTTAATTACATCCCAAAGTGTAGACTCTTTATTTACACTATTACCTTCTCCATCAACGATTGTCTTAGGACTCATAATTCCAGTTGTTAATGTTCCTGTCTTATCAGTGCAGATAATATCCACATAAGCAAGTTCTGGAATCTTATTTGGATTCTTTGCTAAGATATTAAATCTCTCCATTGTCTTTACATTCTGCTTTGTAACAAGTTTTACAATCAGAGGGAGTCCTTCTGGAACGGCTGCTACAATGATTGTTAATGCTACTGAGAAGTTCTGTGCAAACTTCTGAACGATATTAAATACACTGTCTGCAAAATACTCACTAAATCCTACTTTTGCAATTCCTGAAACTGTAAGAATGATGAATGTTAAAATAGCCGCGATTGTTCCCCACTTGGAAATAAACTCACTCAAATTGTCGAGTGCAATATCCAACGCTGTCTTAGGTGCCTCCAATGTCTGCATTTTTACCATTGTGTCACCATTGACTGTGTTTACACCTACATCTGTTACAATCATCTTGCCTTCGCCAGCCATAACGGTTGTACCTGCGAATAGGCAATTTTCATTTGTGTAAGCATCTGTTGAAGTTGTTTTCTGATGAACATATCCTTCAACTGGCTTCTTCTTACACTCTTTACTTTCTCCATTGATAGCTGCGTTATTCACAGAAATCTTACCTTCTACGATATAACCATCCGCAAAAATCTCTTGTCCCATTCCAAGACAAACTAAATCACCAACTACAATGTCATCTTTGTTAATAGTTTCTACTTTGCCATTACGAATAACATCACAATACCTTACTGATGTTTTCGCTCTCAATTCTGCTGCTGATTTCTGAACACCAAGTCCAGTTTTTACAGCAATACAAGTTACGATACCAAACACTACCATAATCATAATAGGCTCTGAGAATTCCATAACTCCCATAAATGCAAGAACCAACTGAACAACCGCGATTGCAATAAGGATAAGTGTAATCTTTTCACTCAATGCTTCTTTTGCAAATTCATACCATTTCTTCAATTTTGGTTCAGGCAACTTATTGCTACCATACTTTTCTCTGTTGCTTAATACTTCACTACTTGTTAATCCTTTCATGCACTCTTCCTTTCTCTTGTTTGATTTGTTTTATAATATCTATAACAGTTAAGTGTCAAAATTAAATAGGTCTGACACATTGACCTCCATTTTTCTCCTTAAAATCTCGAATTTATTTATTAACTAAACCATCCTTTCATAAAATCATATCCATCCTTATCTTTTGAATAATGTGACTGATTTTCATATCTGTAAAACTCTCTATATGGGTCTAATCTTTCATATTCAATGTGGTCAAAAGGGATTGTAATATCGTAATCATCTTTTGTAGATTCAACCAAATACTTCTTACCACCAAACACTTCATCAGGAACACCTTCTGGAATATGTTTCATATATCGAATTTCTTGTTGTTCTCCCCATGTGATAAGTTCATCCTCTAATTCTTCAAGCGTAAACTCTCTACAATATTCATCAAAAATACGAATACTCTTCTGATGCTTTCTGATAAATTCTTTCATTCCTTCAACAGAATCGTATGCATTTTTATGTTCTTGGAATAAAGGTTTCCAACCAGCAGAGCGTTTACCAATATGTATTTCATAACCAAAGTAAGGAGTGTCAACGATTTCGTATTCACAAGGAAAATGTTTCTCTACGAGCTTCTTACTTTTGGTCATCATATAGAAATTTGTTCCCACTTACTCACGCTCCTTCTTTAACTGTTCTTTATACTGCCTCAATACTGTATGTGTAATAATTTCTGCATTTGCATGTGCTTGATAATAACAATCTATCTTTTCTAACTTGTTGCAATCTGTTTCAAAAGCGTATCCTACACTACATTCGTATTCAGAACGACTCCACTCTTGCCAATGGATTATGCTATCAATTTCTTTTACAAGAGCATCAAATCCGTATATTGGTTCTACATCTTTATGGAATGATTTATATACAAAATTCTTAGGACTTCGTAGATATTTTCTCACTGCTTTTTCTGTATGCTCCTGAACAAGAATATTGTTAAAGACATTAAACATTTCTACTTTTCTTCTATTGAAGTTGTAGTTTAATACATAAAATTCAAATTGCACTTAATCACCTCTTCCATAATTAATTCTTCTCTCTACTTCCTTGTCATTCTCTTCATCTGCAAAATATTTGTAGCCAAGAAGCATAGGATAATCTGAGTTTTTCGCCTTATCGTACATCATAAATTCGCACCAATTCGGCTCTCCATCCTTATTACACCAACTCGGGTCTTCAAACATCTCATCAAAAACCTTATGCCAAGAGTATTTCTTTCGCTGAATTTCTGTGTTTCTAATAACAGTAGACTTGTTATATCCTTTTACTTCTACAAGCACATCCTCTACCATTACTCGTTTTGCCAATCTGCAAAGCCACTTCATAAATTCACGATATGTTTCTTCAAACATTCTGTCTCTAAATGAACCGTCAACTACTATTAAATAATGGTCTTGTGTTTCAAAACTATGGTCATATCTACCATTACCAAGATTACTCCACTGACCAAATTCATCGTGACTACTTGAACTGTTGTAACCATTCTTCTGAATTACATAGATATTCATATCTCTTTCACTACCAGTTACTTTAGGAAGATGTGCTAATACAGTATCAAGAATATATCTCTTTTCTGCTTGTGACCTTCCTAATGGCATTACATCTACAACGCCTGATACATATGTCCAATAACTCATTTTCCTACTTCCTTTCCGCATTTTTACTTTAAAATGCAAGTTCAATTGATTTTAAAATCTTTTACAGTTTCTTCAATATGTGTTTCAACGCTATCAGTTGTAAGCCACTCAAAACCATCTGTATCTGTTGTAACTAGATGTCTAAAACGATGAAGAAGACTTTCTTTAAGTTTTTCTACAAATTCCTTAATAGTACTATCTTTAACTTCTTTATCATGTTCTTTCATGAGATTGGATAATTTCGTGTCCTCTCCTTCTACACAATATTTTTCAAACAAATGGTCTTCAATTTTATCCCAACTCATATGTATTTATTCTCCTTCTAATTCATCTTCAGCATCTACTTGACCTGATTCTTCTAACCAATTTTCGATACAAGGTAAGCAGATATAACAACTACACCAACCCAAATCTTGAACGACTGCTCTTTGTGATACCATTTTTGTTCCTTTTGCAAATTCCTTTTCACAAACACAGCAAGTATGTTCTTTACGTATCTTCACAATCTTTTCAGTAAAATTGGATTCTGAACCATCCATATCACCAGCAAATATCTGACTATCTAAATACATTTCTTCTGCATATTTCATTTATTCTTTTGCCTCCCACATCTCATAATCTTCCTCTTGGTCAAGGCTTGTACAAATATCGCAAGTATGAGGAGGTGGAAATTCTACATTGTTCTTGCAAGTTGAGCAGTTCTTAATCTTTCCTTTATATAAAACTTCTGTTAATCTTTCCTGATATCTCTCGTTATTCTTCTTTAACTTGCGATTCTCTATGCCGACAATTTTGATGTTCTCATTAACCTCTGATAACTTCTTCTCCAATTCGGCAATTTTCTTATCCTTTTTCTCAGCCAGTTTGATAATGTCATTCATTGACATATTCATATAACTCTGTTTCATTTCCTACCTCCTTGACAAATTTAGATTCAATCGCCTAATTTAATTCCTTTTCTAGAACTATTTTTCTGAAACGTAAATAGTTCTTTTCAAAGTGGTTTGGATAATCCAATGGTGTAAATTCGTCTGATTTCAACTTAAATATCCAATCTACATTTTTATTAAAACTAAATCCTTTATTATTTGGATTTATAATGATACATATATTTAAATCATCCACAAAATGATAGCGATAACTATCATTTGTTTTATCTCCACTCCCACTTCTTGCTACCAATTGCCATCCGTAGTTATTTCTATATGGTTTAACAAATTTATCTACTTCTTGTTCTGTCATACTTTCTATTATCGCTCTCCTTAAATCGAATTTTTAACTGTGGTTAACCAACCTCATATCGCTCTTTAATTAACTTGATTACTAAATCTCTTTCTCCATTGCTACCGTTATTTACCCTGTAATCTCTAAACTCGTCACTAAAACAAACCTTTTCAATAGTAGATAAGATTTCTCGTGCTACACGTTTTTCTGTACATTGTTCATTGTCTAACCATGCCATTTTTTACTTCTCCTTCCAAATCTTATTTACAAAGTTTTCTTCAATTCTTGTTAAAATCTTGTTAGACTCAACATCTGATTCTGTAACTTCATACCATGTGTAACTGTCCATGATTGCGTTTGAACCGTACACGCCCATTACAAATGAAATAGGATTGCCAAATTTCTTATGTAACCAATCCTTCAAGAACATGTCATGAAAATTATTTGCGTGTATAAATACATATCCATTATCTAAATACCCTCTTCCTTCATTCAGTTCTGGATGATAATGGACACGATAAATCTTGATTTTCTGCAACTCTAACTCGTGCTTTTCTGCTTCTTTCTTATCATCAAATAATTCTCCATCTGATGTTTTATATGTCTTAATTTCTTCAATCATTTTCTCACTCTCCTTAAAATGCGGAATTTATCGGCATTTTTAATCTATATATTGTGTTTTTATTTACTTATACCACTATATCTTGTATTCTGTTTTTAGAAATTTCAAAATATTGCGGTTCTTTTTCAATACCTATGAATTTTCTGCCTAATTTCTTAGCTGCAACACCACAAGTTCCTGAACCCATACAAGAATCGACTACTAAATCACCCTCGTTTGTGTATGTCTTAATCATATATTCGCATAGAGCCAACGGCTTCTGTGTCGGATGCAAGTAACAAGTCTGCTTATCGCTTGCGTATGTAAGTACACTTCTTGGATATCTTGTAGTTTCTCCACCGCCACTAATCTCTCTATTCATTCTTCCATAAATTTCAGTGTTATTCTGAGTAGAAACATACTTGGTATATGAGTGAATTGGTGTATGTCCTTCAGTCATTTGTGGGTTATATGTAGGCAACTTCTTGTAAAATACCAAGATATTTTCGTGTGCTTTCATAGGCATTTTCTTGGCATTAAGATGACCAGTCGCTTGTGTCTTTTCCCAAATCCACTCATACTTCAACATCTGCAGATTGGAAGAACCCAAAACCTTATCAAACGGAGTTTGTGCAAATAATAAAATTGCTCCATTATCCTTAATAATTCTCTTGTAATGAACCCATAACTCGTCCAAAGGAATGATAGAATCCCATTTACAGTTAGTCGTTCCATAAGGTAAGTCTGTGAAAATCATATCAACCGATTTATCAGGAATATTTGACATCAGCTCAAGGCAATCTCCATTCCATAATTCGATGTCTTTCATATTAGACACCACCATTCCACTTAAACAATTTCTCTGTTGATTTGCTCTTATCTGCAGCTTTAATACTCCTACTAACTTCCTGCTCCCAAATACATTCAAAATCATCAGGTGCATTCTGTTCACTAATCAACACAATATTATTCTTTGACCAATCTCTCATTGTCTGCCAAAACTCTTCATAATCAAAAGCTGTAGCATTTGCATACTGTTTTGTTCCTTGATATGGTGGGTCACAGTAAATAACATAGCCGTTATGATTATCTAAGTTTTCACTAAACTTTTTATAGTTGCATGTAACAAACTTAATTCCTTTTAAGTCTCGTGCTTGTTTCATAAGGTTATCTTTTGCTTCTCTGTAATAATCTCTGTATCTTTCGCCATTCTTGGTCTTCTCATATCCTGCCTTTGCATATCCACCGTCAAACCAACGACCATTATATGAGGCAATAAATCCTATGTTACCAACTTGCCAATCTTCAAATTCAGAAGTATCTCCATTGTTGAAAGCAGTTCTTGCCTTATCGTATAATTCTTTATCAACAGACTCATACAATTCTCCACCTTCAGCAACGTGCTTCAATAAAGCTACAAGATACTTATTTAGGTCTGAACCAATTTTCTTAGAGCAAGTTACCTTATCAATAACATTAGCTCCACCTACAAATGGCTCATAATATTTAGTTACATTGTTTTCGTTTATGTAATTCTGTATGATAGGAACAATATGTTTTGCTATCCTACTCTTACTTCCCATATACTTAATAACTTTTCACCAGAAAGGTGACATGTCCTTAGTAGCTACCCTAACTTTTATCCTTTCTGATTTATTTTTCACTTATTACTTCTCTATTTAGTTGTTAAAAATCTCGATAAAACACTTTTTCTATTGCCGTTTTATGTAGTAATTTTCATTACATATTCGTTTTCTCTATGTATAATGTTCTTGTCTTTGTCAATTAATACCTGTGAATATACCCTACCCAACTCATAATTCTCATTATCGCCCTTTGGGTAAGGCAAAATCGGATAGTTCAGTGCTTCTTTCCACTGTCGTTTCAACTTCTTGTCAGATGTGCAAAAATAAACATATCTATGTTTTGCAGTTCTCACTTGCCTAATTCCTTTAGGGTTATCAAAATCTGCATGTCTTGAATGTTTACCTTCTACATACCTATCTGTCCTCTGTTTTGTACAACCAGTGTATAGAAAATTACTCGCTTGATATATGTAACCATGATGTGTCATTCCAGAATCAGCATAAGAAATAACTATCCAATTTTCTTTCTTCAATTCTCTGAGACAACCTGCAATAAATTGACTCAACTGACCATCAAAATCTTCTATCCTCACCAATCTGTTTAACTCATAAACGCTTGATGAAAACTCTTTACCACAAATCCCATCACATAATTGAGGTGAAGCTGGTTTACCAAATGTGCAAACAGCAACCAATTCGTCATCTTCATACCATCCAAATGCTTTTGTTACTTGTGGTTTTCTTCCTGCGTAATGCTTTGGCATGATAAACTCTAATGCCAATTCATGTGTTATCTGTTCAATTTTTCTTTCCAATCTTTATAGGAGTAAATTGCAATTTAGTGAACGTTCAAACCTCTTTTCCTCCTATCTTTGATATGTAATAATTTCTGCCATAAAAGCAGTATTCTATGGTGGTTTTAAGTCTACATATTGTATATATTTAGAGTATCAACCACTATATATAGTTGTTTGGAAAATCGCATTGAATAATGCTAAAAGAATTGGTATAATATATGTAAGCAATACGTTTATCCTTTGCGATTTTCGTGTTGTGTTATGTGTGTAAGCACTCTGTAGGTCGCCAAACTTTTCAGAGTGCTTATTTAATTATTCTCTTTTTGGTCGTGCAAGGCTTCTCACCTACTGCAAACCTCTCATGGATTTCGCCATAGTTTAATGTGTTGGTATCCCACTCGTTCCATGTTGTAGAGTCTCTATTGTCTTAGCAACTTTATCTTTGTTCAACGACCAAATTTAATTTGACATGCATATATGTTTAAACATTTTGATTTGTTTATCTTGTGTCTTTATGTAATTCAATATTTCTAAGTAGAAAGAATTTTGTTTATCTAATTCTTTTACTCTGTTTTTCAATATCTCTAATTCTTTCTCCAAAAGATGTGCATTAATTACATCATAATATTGCCATTTATCTTCTAAATCTGATATATACCTTGAAATGCCCCATTTTGCTTTACTTCGATTATAGTATTTATCTGTTTGATATAAATTTATCAGATGTGACTCAATATATTCTGCATCAGTTCTACTAAAATCATCTTCAATATATTCGACCATATAAGGGGATGACCAACACCATGAATCCTTTTTTAAATGTTCTTCAATTCTTTCTTTTAAAGTTCTATTTTTAGTATGAATAATACCAACATATTTCTTCTCTTTATCAGTTAAATCTGTAAGTCTATATATAAATCCCATATTATCCACCTCTTACAATAAATATGGCAAAGCTGCCAAATACTTATCTCTTAACTTTTCTGTTAATGTTTCCGTTTGAGCCAAGTGGTCTTTCATATCTGCTAACTTAACCCACCAAGCACACATTCTCCAATTTGTATAAGCAGTGTCATGAATCTTTTTAATATATTCAATGTAATCCATATCTTTTGGTTTTGTTAATAACTCCAAAGCATCAAAAAAACATTCACCTAATCCATAACTACTTGCCTGATATTCTGTATCTTCTAACAAATCATGCATAACGGCTAATGCTAAACAATCCTCTCTATACTCATATTGAATCATTTCGTTATCTGCCACATACTGCATTACTCTCATAGCATGGTCATATTTATCCTTTGGATAATATTCTTTTGCTACTCTCAACGCATAACTTAATTTTACTGGTTCTTTATCTAATGCCATTTTTGCCTCCGTTTTGTCTTGAAAATGTTTCTTTTAATAAGGAATTTTCACAAACGCATAGTCAGGTTCTTCGTCTAATAATCCAATAGAAGTCCATGAACCCTGTCCATGCATTCTAAAAATCTCAAAATACTTATCCTTAATCTTTACAGTTGCTTGTTCACTATCAAAATGACAATCATCAGCAGGTGTTACAAGAACTCTCTGTTGTGTTGCTAACTCTTTCACATAGTCAAGAAAAGCACTTAATACTTGTCCATTCTCAGCGTCAATTCCTTCATAGACATATAAAGCACCTTCATCATCTGCGTGTTTATTAACAGAAACATAGTCATAAACCCAATCAATATACTCTTTAGAAGATATCTTTTCTCTATTCTTCTCTATTCTTCCAAAGTATTCTTCCATATATTTTCTTGCTGACTTCTAGCGTTTCCATTCTTTTCTTTAATTCATCTAATGGATTCATTATAAATTCACCTCACTTTTCCCGATGAAACCTTCGTTCAATGGCTACTTTTAACATAATTTTCTTAATAATTCCATATCATACCCACTACGCACAAACTCTAATGTTCTCTGATGATTGCAAGCATTACCTAAATATGTATAGATAATGTCTATATCTTCTTTGCTGAAATCTGTATGTAAGAACATATTTATTCCGTCAAGCATAAACTTCTGAAATTTCTTGTTTCTCCACTCTTGTCTATATGGAATACCTTTGTCGGCTGCTCTTGATAACCATTCCAGAACCTTGCAATTTACATCTTCTAAACACTCACAATTTGCAAAAATAAAGTATGTATTAGAATATTTGTGTGCAATGAATTCTTCTCTTTCGTTAAAGAAAGAACCATCAAAATCTGCAAGTAATCTTATTTTAGTTGCAGTTCTCCAATCCATTCCTTACCTCCATAAATATTTGTCAACAAATCGTTGGATTTAAGACTGTTCAGCCAATTTCAAAATCTCATTCCAATCTGAATAATTACTTAATTCTTCTTGTGAAACTAATAACTCATACTCATTTTCAATTTCTTCCTGTGAACCATAACCATTGAAACTCGGACAACTACCAATTTCAAATTCATTATGTTTCTCAATCTGTCGGAATACAACGATATGTCCTTCTAAGAAATCTCCCATATGTGATGCAAAACTGTCTATTTGGATAATAGAATTGTTCTCTTTGTGTTTATAAACATCTCCAAGTTTCATATTTTCCTCCTTTCAAAAGGACTTAAAATTAACTTTTCATGGTGAAAAATGGTCGTGTAATAGCCATTACACCACTACACGACCACTACTGTTTTAACCTCTAATTTCAGCAAGCATCTTTCGTAAATCTTCATCTGATGCGTTTTCTAATGCTTTATCATCTCTAGCTGCGAGAATAGACATAATCTTCTGTTCTTTTTCTTTATTTTCTTTTGTTTTTTTAGCAATTTCTGCTTCTTCTAATTTTACAGATACAATATGTTTGATGATTTCAATTTTTACTTTTAATACAACATCTACATTATCTTTTGTATTTAAAAGACTATCTTCTTCAGATTTTTTTACTTCCTTATTTAAGTCTTTATAGATACCATCTAATTCTTTAACAGGTAATTTCCATAAATCTTCCACCGACTGACTTCCTTTGTATGGAAATCTCAACGCATGTCTTGTTGCAAATTCAAAAATATTCATTTCTTTCATCATAATCTTATTCTCCTTTTCTTTCTTAGAATTTAACTTTTAATACCCTTTCTGTGTTACCTTTTACCTTTACAATCAGTTCATCACGCTTTGTTACAGAGAAACCAAGTCCTGATAACTGGTCTTCTACATTCTTAACACGCATTTTAGAACCAAGTGCTGCAAATACTCTCTTATGCTCTACTAATTCATTCTTCAAAAACTCGTTGTAGAAACCGTTTGGTGTCTCAGGATTTACACAATCCTTCAACATAAAGAAGTAATGTCTATGTCCAATACCATCCTGTTCATCCCAATAGTTAGGACTATACATCACAACAGAAACAGGTATGAACTGATTTGTGTGTAAATTCCAAATCTCTACTGGCGTTGTATCATTTTCCATCATTTCAAGGATTTTAAACTCACCATTCTTCAATTCTAACTTTGCTAAAGTTACCCATTCCTTATGCTGCAATGGCTCTCTTCTAACAAACTTATATACCTGACCACCAAAAGCAATTTCTGCTTTGAATCCACCTGTTGTTGGATTACGGAAATTCCAGTTATGAATCTTGAACTCATAAATACCTTCTTTTAACTTATCCATAGAAGGGAATGTGGTGTTTTCGACAGGGATGTATCCAACTGGTGCAATTGATGTGTAATCAACGTCTTGAACACCACCAGAAGCCAAATGTTTTCTATGATTCCAACCTACACGTTCATTATTACCATAATTATCATGGATTTCCTTACCATTCTTATATTCTACTTTCTGATTAGAACCTGGCATAAATACGTGTAAGTCCATAAGAGAACCATTTCTCATTCCTTCATAGTTCCAACTATGAGAAAATCTTAAAACACCATCTGTACGACCACCTGCATCCTTTACTCTCTGAGTGATATCACTATCTGTCATGTTGCCGTTATAAGCCCAAGAGAAACCATTGTCCCATTTGAACATTGTCTTACTGTCTCCATTCTCAGGAGCGATTAAAGAAACCATATTAGATGTGTGTTTATTCTCTAAATATACTTCCACTTCTTTAGCAGTTGGCAATACAGTTTCCACAAAATCTTTTACAGAAATTTCTTCAACCTTTGAAAACTTTTTAGGATTAACCTTTGCTTCTCTTTCCATTTCTCCAAAGATATCATCCATTCCACCAATTCTCTTAGCAGAATCCTTGTTAGAGAAAAGAATGTTATTTACTGTAATGTCATCAAGTGTAGCAAATCTTCTACCAAGAGAATCCATATAACCTAATTCTGTAATGGTTTTCTTTGCATCCTCTAACATCTTCTTTGTGAAGATTTCCTTTGGACGCTTATAATTTGCAGGTGCAACAATCTGTTCATACTTCTTAACTGCTGTGTCTAAATCCATACCTTCACTTACATTTACAAGAAGTGTACCAATACTGTGATTTCTGATTCTACCGATTACAATACCAACCTTTACAGACTGTTCCCATGCAAAGTTATTCTTCTCTTCTTCTGTTGTAAGTTTGTCATATTCATTCTTGTACTTACGGAACTCAGTTAAAGCTCCCTTCCATTCTTCTCCCTTGTAAAGAGTGTTGGAAGTGATAAGTTCAAGGATTGTATCAAGTGCATCCATATTAATCTCATCAAGAGAACGCTTAAATACATTTCTTGTGTCTCTGAATCCACCCTTAATATCACCTTCAGAGCGACTACTTCTATCTACAAACTTATCAGGAAGGTCTAAGAAGAAGTGTGTCCATTCGTGCATATGACCATCTTCCATCTCTTCATAGTTCTGAAAAGTACCAATCTTATTGAACTTACTTACATAAATATCTGATACTGCATGAGACTTGATGAAAGCAGATAATGCATCCAATACTGGCTGATATGTACTATCATCTGTTCTGAAATCCCAAATTGTTGTAATCTTGTTGTCCTTGATAACAACTGCGTTACCAATTGTCTTAACAAACTGTCTACAACAAGAACAATCGTGCCATCTACGCTCTCTGTAAATCTCGTTTGTACCTGCTGGAAAACTGTCTAAGTAAAGATTCCACATCTCATCCTTGTCTACGTTTACCTCAAATAAATGTGTTACATCCTTAGTCATCTCAGCAAAATGCTCCATTAACATGTTTCTCATTGTTGTAAATTCCATAGTTTTAATCTCCTTTTCTCTTTTATATTCTCTTATTTTGTCAATAAAATCTTTGATTTATGGCTGTTCCATAATTCTTAATTCATTATTTTCCCATACATATACTGGCTTATTTAATTCCTTTGCTTGCCTAATTCTATTTGAAGTCGATTTACCTATATGTTCGGGTGTCACAACCACACAAATATCACAAACTAACAATTTTTCATAACACATATCATCTAACAAATCTGGATATTGCTTATATACCTCAAGATTGTAAATTACAGGTGCAAAGCAAATATATCCCTTCTTTGTCAATTCGGTTTCTACATGTCTGAATTGCTTTTCATGTTCTCTTGTAATTCCAAGTAAATGAGCCACTTTATATTTGCCAAACATAAATCCTCCTTTAAGAAGCAATTAGGTTACACACCCAACCCCTTCAACTCTTCTACTAACTGAACAATCAGAGGATTATCACTATATTCCTTTGCCATTCTTTCATAATATTCAGAATCTTTTCTCTTCTTAATCTCTGCATCTAATGCCTTTTCAATTTCTACTTTCTTCTTAGCGATTTCAGCAAGTCTATTTTCTTCTGCGATTTCTGCATCATATCTGTCCATATTAACAACGCCTACAACTTGTGCAGTTACATTCTTTCCATACTCTTCTACGCTCATAATAGACTTTACAGTACCAAGAATACGATTATTTTTACCTCTTGCATTAACAACTACCAAATGACCATCGCCTTTTAATAGCTTCCAATCCTCTTCGTATAATGCGAAACCATAATCCTTCTTATTATAATCATCCAATAAATTTACAATTGCTACTCTTTCAAATCCTGTCATGTTCTTATCCTCCATTATTCTTAATTCATGTCTTTTGAACCAAAATACTCCATATTGACTTGCTTCATTTTTAATTCCATCTACTGTAACACCGACTTCACCAGACGAAGTTCTTGTTACAGTTCCTACCATATGTAATAACTTATGATATTTTTGTTTTCTGTTCGCTAAAATGATTTCTACTCGCTTGTCTAAGTAGTCATCATAATCTAAAATCACAACTTTACTTATTGTTCTCACCTGCCTTATGTATAAATAAACTCAACATAAACCTTGACTTTACCACATTGCCCGTTAAAATGTTTGCCGACTTCATCAATTACTTTTCGGTCATCACAAGATACCATTACATCCTCCAAAACTATATCATCACAACCATATAAAAGATTGTTCTTAATGATAGATTCCACAGTTGCAATTAGATGCTGTGCATTCTGTAAGTAGTTAATCTTGTGGATTTCATGATAACCGCCTACACATTTACCATTTTCATACATTGAATTTGATGTAAAAATCTCTACGTTCTTCATTGTTCTCCTCCTTGTGAAAATTCACCTGTTTCTCTAAACACTTCTAACATATAACCGTACTCAATAATTACATCTTCAAGAAGCCTCTCCATTTCTTTTCTTGATTTTGTGTTATTGATAACGGACATTTTCTCTCTAAGTCCATGTAAATTCCTTACTTCAATATCCCTTTCATTAAAATCAATCTTCAGATTTAATATTCTCTGTGCGATAGACTCCAAATTATCATTATATTTATTAACGCTATCCACTAATTCTTTGGAGTAGTCCATCAAATTCTCCTCTCTATCTGCTATCCTCATCAATACAGATGATTAACTTAAAACACAAGAAACCTATCTGTAATGTCCAAGGTCTACGATTATTTCCTACTGTTGAGTAATGAAAACAGATAGGAAAATACCATTCTGTTATATCAAAATAAAATTTAAACATTGTTTTACCTCCAAAACGGTCTTAAAATGTCGGTTTCATCAAGGTCTATCAATAACAATCTGGTTTACATCAAACCCATTTTGTTCTAATATCTCTGATAAATCTTGATAAGCTGAATACCAACCACACATATGTCCTTTATACCATTCGTTACAAGAACATTTTGAATCCTTATCGTATTTATGTTGTCTCTTTTCAATGACTTCTTTTAATGTTAATTTCATAAAACACCACCTTGAAACGGAAAGTTTATTGATATTGATATGTCTGCACAACATCATAATCAATTTCCGCATCCACAAAATTATCTCCATTCTTCCACCATTGCTCTTCATCAACACAATCATGTCCTAAATCAGAAGCAATACTTACTAACTTAAATGCTTGATGTTCTTTCATAAAATCTGTATCCATACTATTACAATACTTATAACAACCTTTAGCGTCCCAATAAGCTCCATTAGAACACTGTGTTGCACCAAGAATTTTTGTCCCTTTATTTGTTCTCAAAATTGTTACTCTTGCCATTTATCCTCCTAAAATTCAGGTCTAGTTTGCTTAGTATTAACTTCTACACAGTACTTGTCTGCTTCTTCAATAGTCTTAAACAAATTATTTTCTCCACGACTATTAATCTTTGTGAATTTAAACTCATCTACACCATCAACCTTATACTTAATAGTTGTCCGTTCATTCCAAATAGATGCAACAATTCTTCTCACTCTAACCTTGCAAACTGCCAACACAGACTGTTTTGGATTATGTAACTTACCAGAACCACTACAGTTCTTACACCAATACCATTACAAATAGGGCATTCATAATGAGTTGGTTTTCTATAAACTGAATAACATTCCTCTCCGATTTCAAATTTATTATTTACTGTATGCATAACTTATTTTCTCCTTCCATAACAGATTCTTTCAGTTCTACAAACTTATCCATCAAATCTAGTACTAAATCCAGATTCTTTTGCTTAATACCACATTCTAAATGAGCATCTAAGTATTCTGTAATAACCGTTTCGTCATCTCCACTACCATATCTCGCCATAATTGCTCCTTATTTACGCTGCTACATAGTTTTTATCATTTTCAATCTTAAATTCATATGCAAGTAACGCCTTGTAAACATTTTCAGGTATTACTTCTCTATATTCGTTTGCAATTTGTACTATCGCTTCCTTTTTCTTCTTAGTTTGTTCACGATAGGCTTCTTCTAAAGTAGGAAACACACCTAATTCTTGTCCATTATATTTAGCAAGATATCCATTAACATATTTTGTGATTCCATTTGGCAAGCCACGTTTATTGGGCTTATTCATAAATAACATATTAATGCGTTGTGGTACTAATACACATGTTTCTGGCGAATATATTTTATTACCTGGATAGAGAATATCTTTGTCCAAATGTAAACGTCCCTCACATTCGTATGTATGTTCTTCATACCAATCAGCAAATCTGTGATAACATTGCCATTCATCACAGACTATAACTATCCCATAATATGCAGGATGCAAATGTTTTCTATCTTCTAAATAACATCTCGCAAGCATCTCAGACCAAACTTCATAAGACAACGACACTTTCTTATTCTGAATAATAATATGATTGCCTTCTCCTACATAACCAACTCCGTATACAGAACGGTCATAAGGATTTTTAATTGCTCCTGATTTAAAATTAGAATAAGTATTATGTTCTTTTACATAATGATGTTCGTCTAAAAACTCCACATCAATATCATCATATCTGCGATATGCTACGATTTTCATTTCTGTTCCAAAATTATTTCTTCCGATTTCACCTGTTCTATCTGATATATTTATCACCTCTCATTTTCTCTTGAAAATTAAATATTTAAGACCAAATTAATACTGGTTTACTACACTTTTAACATAAGATACATAATAACTATCCATCTCATGATTAGTATAGTATTCAGGAACATCTGATGATGAATGCGGTCTAAAACCTACTTCAACCATTTCTCTATGATGATTCTTGAATTGATCATAAGATTCATATACATAATCTTCTGTGACTTCCACTCTACGTCTTTTCATTACATATTCTCCTTATAGAACTCGTGTTCTAAGACTGTTTAAACATCTGACTCAAAATATTTTCAAGTGTTGAATATGCCTTTCTTAAAGCAGGAACTCTCCAATTTAATCCAAATGAAGAACACTCTTTTTCAAAATACTCAGAATATTCCAATTTGATATTAGTCAAAGAGTTATTTACCTTTCTAACAATAATACTTACATCATCCATCATGTCATCTGTTCCAAGAAATTTACGAGCAGGATAATATACTATCTCTTTATCTCTCTTTTCTTTCTTAGGTTTAGTACCTAAAACACAAGGAATCATCTGTTCAATTTCCTTGCAAACCACATCTACAGTTTTATTTGTGTTAAATTTAACTCTTTTCATCGTACATTCCTCTATATTTTCTGCTTTAAAATCAACATTTTATCCTAATAAACGTGTTTTCTTATAATACTGCTTTCTCATCTCTTCCCTCTTTTCCAATTCTCTGGTTCTCTTTATGTACTCAGCTCTGGTTTTTGGGTTCAACAAAGCAGATTTCTTATTATATTCTTCTATTTCCCGCAACTGCATCTGCAACATACGATTACTCATAAAAATATCCTTTCTAATACTTCATATTTAATTGTTATAGTTACGCATACCAAGGGCAAGAATCATCATCCGAATTTAAAATTTTATCTTTATCTTCACAATCATCTTTGCAATGACATGAGATACAACATTTCTCTTTTTTCTCTTTAAAATGTTTATTTATATTTTTCCCAATATTCTCTAATATTTTCACTTGCCCTAATCATTCCACACTATTACGTCTAATCTGTTTATTAGCAACTCTTTTCACAGGAATATCAATTGGACATTTATCTAGCACTTCAATCTTGCTAACAACTACAGGTGAATATCCATACTTAGTCACACATATAATTGTATCTCCAATCTGTACATTATCTGCCCAATTACCCCACGATTTCGGCACTCTCCACACATATTCTTTAGAAAATTCACCTTTATTCTTGTTGTAATGCATTCCATAAACATATGTAGTCAATTCAGTTCTGTAATGTGGGATTGTCCAATCCTTAGTGTTTTTTCTATACCAACGTTTCTTGCGTCTTGCAGAAATTTTCACTTTTGTTTCTTCAATATTATTTTCTTTAAGCACCAAATACATTACATAACCATCGATAAGATATCCGTTCTGGTCTACAACAATCCAACGGTCTTGTCGTTCAAATGTATTCCAATTATTTCTACATTCTTCCATTTTCTTTTCACTTGGGACTGATTCAGCAAATGCTGATAAGATTTTAATATCTGATAATTTCATATTCATAAGTTCTTCCCCTCTCATTGCGTAAATCGCCTCTTCTAAAACATCTAAAAAACTTGTATTAGTACAATCGTCTGTGTTTCTCCAAGGACATATGTTGCATTTATCTAACGTACAACATGCGTTTGCTACTAAAATCTGTTTTGCTCTCTTTTTATCCATCATTTCTTTCTCTTCCTTTCATCTGTCCAGTCATACAACTGATTATATTTTCTCTTATTTTTATAGTCCCATTTAACAAAGGGCATCCTTCACAAACTGGATGCGCTCTGCATATCTCGTCAAATTCTTTATCTATAGGTGTATTACCTTGAAAATGAACTTGTTGTGTAAACATCATAACTATGCCACCTCTAACCCTTCCAAATACTTATCAAAGTCTTGTTTCATATGTAAGAAATTCTTCTCTTGGTCAAATAAATATTCATCATTATTTTTCGCATATTCAGTTAACCATTCATCAAGATTTTCTTCTTTACTTTCTGCGTAAGCCACCATAGCCAACAATGAAAGACTATTATCTTTGTTTAATAATCTGGAATCATCTCTAATACATCTATCTTTAAGACCATTTTCATCTTCCAACATTGAGATATACCAATCGAGATTTTCACGCAATGTATCTACGTCAATACCTGTGATTTCAGAAATATATACTTCTAATCCATCATCTTCTGTGATTTCTTCGTTAGCAGTTTCTACTTTTTCAATAGATTTTTCTTCATTGTTATTATTAATATGTAAAAATTCATTCATAACGGTTTCAAGAATATGTAATTTATCAAGAATAACTCCTTTATCTTTTGTAGACTTACAAGCATCTAACTCGGAAAATGAAAGAATATTTGTTTTTTCTCCACTGCCTTTCTTCACTTCATATTCATGTTCTACTTCTACTTTTACTTTCTTTAATTCTTCATAGTTCTCTAAGAACAACTGGAATTTATCATCGCTTAACCCATTCTTAGTAAAACGATCAAACAACATGAACCAAAGTAAAGCATTTTTAGGTGTGAATAACTTACCAGTATCAGGTGTAACCACTTCAAGAAGTCTGTCTAAATAATTCTCAAAACTATTAAACATCTCTTCTGTTGCATTTTCATTTAAGTGTTTACCAATTTTCTGTGCTTGTTTATTCCAAGAATCAAAGAAATTCAATCCCATAACTGATTCAGATACTACTTTATCAATTTCACCATTTTTGTCTTTAGTGTCAGAATAATTAGCACAATCATTAAAGAAAGCATGTCCAGACAATTTCTTTACATATTTAGCGGTATTATGCATATAAGCTGAAATCTTTTGCGCTACTACCATAGCTCGTCCAGAGTTATATCTAATGATATGTCTACCAACTTCTTCATCCGTACAATCAAGGTGTTTTCTAACATCCACAGGACAATTATCAAAGTCTTCTTTTAGTTTTTCAGGCAAATCTTTATACGCTTTTCCTCTCAAATCATAAGAAACATTCTGATAAACTGTTTTCCCATCTACTTTTACTGCTTCTTGATATTCAATAGTACAAGGGTCAATATTTCTCCCAAGTTTAAATTTGCCAGACTTATAATTCTCAATAGTAGTAGAACGTTGAAGTCCATCGATTAACCAAAGTACAATTCCTTCATCTGTAAGTTGCTCACAAATCTTAATAGGGTCAAAGTCTTCATTTTTAATGACTGTAACAATGAAATTATCACGAGTAGCATTATCCCACTGTCCTGATTTACGCTGCTGTGGATGATTATCTCTTAAATCACCTCTTGCAATCATTCCACAAAGTTTAGACACCATATAAGTATCTCTTTTGATTTTGTCTCTTAATAATTCCATCTCTTAATTCCTTTCTACTATCGGTCTAAGTATTTTAATTCTTTCATCTGACAATATTCTTTTTAAAGAATTCTCAAAATGTTTCATTGTTATATGTAATTCCTCGCATATCTCGTCAGGTGTATTATTATCAGACATAAGAAATGCTATTTTTCTTTGGAGTGGAGATAATTTTTCAAGATACTCTTTAACTTCTCTTCTCCATTCTTCCTTTTTTTCTTTAAAAATTTCACTCTCAACAGTCTTTTTATCAGCTATTAACTCGCCAATTGTCACGTTTTTATCATCATTCCCGACTTTTTCTTCCAATGAAAGAGCCATTCTATCAGCTTGTCTTTTATAACGATTGCGTCTGGTCATCTCAGTTTTAAATTTGTTTTGCAAACATCTGTAGATGTAACCATTAAAATCCTGTTTAAAATCGTAATCGTACATTGCATTTACAATTATTTCGTCAGCTAACGAAACAAATTCATCTTTTGCCACATCGTAATACTTTAATCTCATGAGAATTTCATCTACTAACTTTACGAGTTTCTTACCATCGTTTTCATAATAAGGTTCCAAGTAAGGTTGTAATTTTTCATTTAATAAAATTCTTTCGTCTAATGTGTAATTCTTCACTCCCATAATGCATACACCCCGTATAAATTGTTTATTTTTAACTTCTCCATTTGAACTTTATCTTTTGCACATTAATTAGACGCATGTCCAATTCTTATCCTTACTTTCCTCCTCTCACAGTAAATACGATTCAATTTTTTCAATCTTACGTGTTTCCACATAATCGTCCGAATACTCGGACACTTATTTAAAATCACTATCAAATAAGTCTGAAATACGCACATTCAATGCTTTTGCAATTGTTTCTAAAGTGTCAATTCTTGGTACTGTTAATCCGTTGCATATATCTGCTATTGTGGATTTTGGTATACCTGTCATAATAGACAACTGCCTATATGAAATTTTTCTCTTATATAATATTTCTCCAATTAATATCTTCATGGGGATAATATTTGATGAAATTACTTGGCTTATTCGTTATTAATATTTTCATCATCTACAATCCTGAATGTATATTCTCTTGTATATAATCCATCAATTGCTCGTTGAATTCTGTCTCTCTGTAAACAAGAAGGATTTATTTCTTGTAAAACATTCCCAACAATTAACAGCTCATCTTTAATAAGTCTTCTCTCTTTTCTGTTAGCACGTATTTCTTTATACAACAACCAACCTTTATACAAGTCCTTTGGTTTTTCGATTTCAATAATATGTAAAATATCTAATATTTTTTTATCTTTGTTATGTAATTCTTTGATTAATTCATCTTGACGGCTCTTCGCTTCTTGAAGAATATCTGCGCATTTACCAAACTTATCCACCCAACGACTTATATCTTCAGATACAATATATTTATCTCTATCTTCTATCTTCTTTTTAATCGTTTTCTTTTCTTCTTTCGGAACTATGTCTGGTATTGCTTGCAATTTAAAATGCATAGTTTTTAATGATTTTGGTAAATTGTTTAATATGTTTTGTGCTTTAGAGTGTTCAAATTTTCCTCTCACACTCTTTACGCAAGTAACGGGCGTTCCATTTTCATCCAGTTTTATGTACACATTCTTATTGTTTTTAATACAGTAGTTCAAAATTCTCACCTTCTTTCCTCAAAAATGAGTATAAAAATGACACATACAACATATACTTCTCTGTATGTGTCATATATTTCTCAAAATATTTAATGGACTCTGTGGGACTTGAACCCACGACCCACCGCTTATGAGGCGATTGCTCTCACCAACTGAACTAAGAGTCCTATTTATATTAAACTGTTTCCAGTTATTAGCTAAGTGTCTGCTCGCAAATCATTGATTTGGTCATCGCAGAAGACTACATGTAGGAATTTGTGATGGTCTATATTAGTCAAACAATCAAGAACAAAACGAACTGTTGTGAATCACTTCCTAAAAGTTAACGGAAAAGGATTCCTCCTTTCTGTTTCAAAACATTTATTCTTTATTATTTTACGCACTCCGCATCTACATGTTTCTACGGAATAACTAGGCTGGTGGGATTTGAACCCACGAAAAATGTTGCAGTCAAAGTGCAATGCGTTAACCGCTTCGCCACAGCCCAATAGTGTTTTTCTATATTCAATTGTAAAAATAATTGGATAAATTTGCAGAAATGCTAATTGCCTAGAAACTCTTGACTTTTATTGTTTTAATATGTAATAATAACTCTAAGCAACATTTCTGTTGTGTTAACAAAATTCAATCTTCTAGTTTGAATCTTTTGTTTATGTTTGTTTTGAAAAGACTCCTGACACTTTATGGTGCTGCCAACACCGTGTCAGGGTCTTTTCTTTTTATGTTTTTCTAAGAACAATATTAGAATGTTTGTTCTGTTTTGTCAATAATTATTTTCGAACGTTTGTTCGATTTTTTATTCTCTTTTAGGAAAGATTATATCATGCATAATTCCTTTACATATTATATTTTCTAAATCATTTTGAACTTTTGAATATAATTCTATGTGTGGGATATATTCATCTTCATTAATGATTATCGTTTTCGATTTCCTTATTAAAACGCACCCCTCATCTGGTGTAGCGCGTTTTGTTGATTCTTCGTCGTTGTCAAAATCAATAGTACTAATAATAATTTCCCTTTTTTTTCCATCTTTTTTTAAATCTTCTAACTCTTTTATTGCGCTATCTACATCGCTAAATTTACGAATAGATTTCATAACATCACCATCCCCTAAAATATACTCATGCTAATTTTTACAGCTTTCATAACATCATCCAAAGATTCTTCATTAACATAACCAATCTTGTCTTTAATTCTCTTTTTATCTATTGTCCTAAGCTGCTCGCACAAAATAATAGAATCATCAGATAACCCTTTACACTGTTCTTTATGTAATGGTACATGTGTAGGTAATTCTTTTTTCTCTTTTGATGTTAACGCAATCACAATAGTTGTAGGACTGTGTTTGTTACCGATATCATTTTGGACAATCAGAACTGGACGGATACCACCTTGTTCACAACCAATTGTTGGTCTTAAATCTGCGTAAAAAATATCGCCACGTCTAATCTTCATGTCTTTTCCTCCTTTCTGTATGTATGCCCTACTATATAGTTTCAACTGAATCTGTATATTACCTTTGACACTTTCGATTATACAATATATACCTTAATAATTCAAGATATATCTTTATTTTTTAAGATAAAATATTCACCAAATTTTAAAGATATATCTTGTTTAATTTGTATATTTCTACTATAATTAAGATATATCTAATCAAGGACGGTATATCTAATGATTTATACTAACACAAAAACATTATTGCGATATTTAAAGCAAATTAAAGTCGGCAAAGACATTTCGAATAAAGAACTAGCAGAACGTCTTAACTGTACATCAGGAGCAATTACTGGTGTATTTAGTCAACAAAACATTACTCTTGAAAAATTAAAAGACTTGTGCAATGCTATGGATTGTGAAATTGATATAACAATCATTGATAAAAATAGCGATATCAATTAATGCATCATTTATATATTCTACTTTTATATTGAACATATAACTTTATTCGTCACTTTAGTAAGCCAAAGTTTATCACTTTACTACACTAAAAACAAGTGGGAAACTTTTCCATAATTTATATACAAAAATTTAAGCGATACTTAATTGTATCGCTTTTTGTGTACAATAATATTGCATAATTACTATGCATGAATTGAATTCCATTCTTTTACAGCAATCGGAATGCCTTCATTTCTACTTTGTTCTTTACTCCAAAAATAATGATTCCACTCTGTAAATCCCATTGGTAAATTTTTTCTACTTAAATTTCCATGTAAAATTTTGTTGCTTTTATAATTTGGACATACCAACCTTCCGCTACGTGTGCCACCTTGAAAAATTGGTGATTCTCCACAAATACTACATGGAACTGCATCTTGTATTGTTAACATGTCTTTCTCCTAATAAAACGGACAATTCATGGTCACTTTTCTTCATTTTTATCAAAATATTTTCCTTCAACATAATAGCTAAGACCGTGTTCATCACAATATCTTAACACAGCAATCGCTTTATCAAACGCTCTTTGTTCTGCTTGGTTTGTATGTTCTTTTGAAATATCTCGTATAATATCAATTGCCATTCTATTTTCATAAAACCTCCTCAGAATTTCATTTTTAAACAGACTTGTTTTTCATTTCTTCTTGACAATCTGGGCATAAATTACCACAAAATTCTTCACTCCATATCCAATTAGATTCTTTTGCGTTTTCTTTTAATCTTGATATGATGGATGAATTGTTATAATATCCGCTACCTTTTAATAATGCTCCACAATTATTACATATAATCTCACAATATATCTTTGCTCTTGCCATATTTAAACCTCATCAAATAGTTAATTTATTGCTAAAATTTCTTCTAAATTAAACGGTGGAGATGGGATAATTGCATTTGACTTTTTATATGCTTCTACTGTTGCTTTGTAGGCTTCAATAAGTCCTTCTCCTTCAAAAAGAAAAACATTCCAATCTCCTGTAAGTTCAAACATCCATTCTTTCATTTTAAGAATTTTATCTTTATCCATATTTTTCTCCTTAGAATTTCACTTTTACTACTTTTACAAATATAAATTAACCAAATAGACTATATTCATCCCACCCATTTGTAAAATCTTCTAATTTCATATTTTTAGTTCTCTTTTTTGTGGAAATCTCAAACATATCAATTAAATTATTATAATCATTCAATTGTAATTCTAATTTTCCTAAACCATATAAAACATTCTCTGAAATTAATTCTGCTTCTTTTTTAGCTTCAATAGAAAACTTATTTCTGGTAGTAACAATAAACCCCTTTGGAATTTTTCTCGCAAGCATTGTACCACCAACTTCCCTCACCACTGATACCGATTCTGCTTTACTCTGATTTTTTCTCCACTTTATTTGAATTAACATTTTTACACCATCACCATGAATTGCTAAAGCATCTATCCCTTTGTCTTTTACACCTCCAAAAGCCAATACTTCACAATCTAAATAATCAGAAAGAATATGTGGTAGTAATTTCTCTGCCTCTCTCGGAGATAAATCATAAATCTTTTCAATGTTGCTTTTCAAATATACTAAAACTTGTTCTAATTTTACATCTTCTATATTATTTGTAAACTCCATTCTACCAAGTATACCTCTTGTTGAATATGGACCATCTATTCTTGAACCTCTTCCTCCCCAATACAGGCAATTGTCACATACAAAAATCGAATTACCATAATCTTTATACTCTGCAATATCTCTCATTTTTTCTCCGCAAAAAGGACATGTGTTATATTTTAATAATCTAAATAATTCTTTTTTAGCAATGTCATCAGAACTTATGTCGTTACCACATCTTTTAGGAATCCATAAACCAGATGTCCATATCGGATTAGGTCTATCCTCATTCACAGTTAAATCTTTTCCTATATTAAACAAAAAATCTTTATTATAAATTGGCAATCTTATCATAATGTTATCCTTATTATATTAAACTCATAAAATAAAACTAGAATTTCAAAGCCATTTTCTCTACAACATCATTAAGTGTTTCACAACGCTCAATCTCTTTTCCGTTCAAATCCTTTACAGACCAAAACAATCTTCCACCCATATAAGGATTCTGTTCTCTTACAAGTTTAACATTGTACTTCTTCTCTATCTGTTTCTTTGTCATGACACACCTCATGTTTTCCTAATTCTCTTCCACATTCAGGACAATATTTTATTGGTATGAGAATAGTTCCCACTCCTTCTCCATCAAAATATCCCTGACAAGTTAATATCAATTCTGGACTAGAGGTTTTATAATCATGAATGACGCCTTCCCACTTTTCATTTTCTAAAACATTTCCAGAAAGATTATAACAAGGTGGATTATTATGATATGGTAATTTCGGTTGTTCCCAACCAAACTTAATATCTTGTCTTCTTTCACAATACATACACATAAGCACTTCCTCCTCTCTATCCTAATGAAACCAGCCTTTTATTGCTATTTACACATCTCACATTCATATAATTGCATATGTTCTCTTATACCTTTTAACTTTACAATATAAAGTGTAGATTCGTCATCATCTGGAAACGCTTTTCGCACAGTTCTTTCTACAATTTTACCATTGATATCTTGACAACAACCACTTGTTGAACAGACTGTATAACCTGCAAAATCTTTTTCTGTATTTTCTGCCATAATATCACCAATTAAAAATTATTCTAATATATGTT
>CALBXN010000009.1 GCA_937890485.1 uncultured Treponema sp. | reverse complement strand
CATCACTATATTATCTAAACTCTAGATATTATAGTCCAGAACTATGTAGATTTATAAGTCCGGATAGCATTGAGTATTTAGATCCTGAAAGTATAAATGGATTAAATTTATATTGTTACTGTATGAATAATCCTATCATGTATGCTGATCCTAGTGGACATTTTGTTATTATATTGTCTGCAGTTTTAGCGGCAGCAGCAATTGGAGTAGCAATCGGAGCAGTTTCGGGAGCTTTTTACGGAGGAATAACTGCAGCCGTTAATGGCAAAAATGTTTGGGCTGGAATTGGCATCGGTGCTCTAACAGGAGGTTTTATGGGTGCGGGAGCAGGTGTAGCGTCTTTATTTATCGCCCCAGTGCTTGTTGGAGAAGGTGTAATGGTGGCAACTGCAACTGGAGCAGGATTTGTGATGGGAAATGCATTGAGTGCGGGAGCTGCCTTAGCTATTGGAACTGGAATTGCCTTTGTAACAGGATTTGTTGGTGGAATGGTTGCCGATGCAAGTGCTCAAGTTATTAACGATGGTGGGGTTAATGATTGGGGCTCTGTATTTGTTAGTGGTATTCAATGGGGATTAATTAACACTGCTGGTGCCTTTTTGGGTTCAATGGGTGGCACATCTACTTTAAATGGTGCGTTATTATCTGCTATATTTGGTGGTGCTACGGGTGCTGTTGGTATGATTATAGATATTTTAAGGAATAGAAAAAATCAAAAGAAAAAAAACAGCGTAAATAATCAACTTTATGCATACTGTTTTTAGGTAAAAGGAGTAATAAATATTATGAAAAAGGTTTATTCTTGTAGGTTTATAATTTATTTGTCATTCTTTGGGATTGTACTTTTCTCTTTTCCTACAATTGTAAGTGTATTTTATTTGTTTAATAGTATTATAAACTACCAAACAAACATGATTATGGTATATTTAGGGTTAATTGTTGGGTTTTCTTGCTTTATCTTTTTGTTTTTGTTAATGCTAAACAGATTTGGATGCAAGATTATCTATAACGAAGAAGAGCAAATAATTATAAGAAAAGGTTTTATTTGTGGATACAAGTATCAACTGAAAATAGAAGATATTAAAGAGGTAATAATTGCTACTTTTCCAAAAGAAACAACATACTATGTTATTGTAGATTTATATAATACAAAATATGATGGTGGTTCAAAAAAATCATTTATTAGAATTGAAAAAACTGAAAACAACTTAAAATTTATTAAACAATTTTGGGATAAACCAATTAAAAATAATTAACACAAACTTGCAGAGGGGGTACTTAGCTTGATTGGTGGAGTACGCTCTCTTTTTCTTTATTACTGAATTACTGTAAATATGTGATATAATAATAGATATTAAAGGGGTGAAGACAATGACAAAATTCATTGACATTATATTGTTCGCAGACATCTTGTCTGAAACTGATATGTTAGGCACTGTAATTGCGGCATATTTATTTTTACTTCCTTTTATAGTTGTAACGTTTTTAAATATATATTCAGTAGATAAATATGAGTATTTATATTACAAACAGTATATAATTGAGTTTAAACACAAACTGTTTTTTGTGATTATGTATTCTAAAAATAAACGTTTGATTTCTAGAAAAACATTGATACTTGAAATAGTAGCATATTTATTGACTTTTACATCAATTATCATATGTGTTTGTTCACTAAGTCAAACTGTGGATACTGCTTTAATATTATTAGGTATTATTTATTTTGTCGTTCTATTTTTTTGTTGCATAACTACTGCTATGTATCAAAAAATTAAAAAATATTTAATTTAATTTTCAATGGAGGCGTTATAAAATGATAAAAAATAAATTTTTCAAAAATCTATTTCAACTTTTATCAGCGCTTGGAGGAATATTAATAGTATACATACCATGCATATTCGGATATATCGAAAGCATTAAATATGAAAGTGATTTGGGATGGATAATGTTAGTTGCTCCATTAAGTTTATTTATTTTTCTTAACTCTGCAAAAATAGCTGTTTCAAAAATACTTCCTATAAAAGGAGATGTTTTAAAGTTGTGTTTTTCTATTCCTAAAAGCCAACATAAAAGGCCTGTGTCGTTAAAATAAACTTTTGGTGTTTTTACAATTCTTTTACCAGAGTTTCCAAACCAAGGTTGTAGTAATGTTATTTGTCCTGAAGTTTCTAAAACACTTATCCAAGATGCCACCGTTTTAGAACTTATTCCAAGATTATTTGCAATATCTGTCATGTCAAGTTGATTAGCATTGCGAATAGCAAGTAATCGAATAAATTGTTCAAAAGTTCGTAAATTTGTTACATTTATAAGTTGTCGAACATCTCTTTCAAGATAAGTTGCAAGATAACTTGAAAAAAACATATCTAGTGGAAAGTCTTGTTTTCTAGTAAGTTCTGGAAATCCGCCTCTAAAAATAAATGTATCAAAATCTGCATTTTCTTCATTAATGTAATTTTTATATTCATTCCAAGATAATCCTTCAAGTTCTAAAATTGCAGTTCTTCCTGCAAGACTCTCTGAAAGATTTTTCATTAATTCAAACTTTTGGCTTCCTGTTAAAACCATTTGCCCCATCTGATGTCTATCATTGTCTAATTTTACCTTTAAGTATCGAAATAACTTTGGAGCATATTGTACTTCATCTATAATGAGTGGGGTTTTGTATTTTTCAAAAAAGGCTTCTGGATTTTCTTCCGCCATTTCTGCGATACTTGGTAAATCTAAAGATACATAATTATAATTTGGGAGCATTTTTTTGAGTAATGTAGTTTTTCCTGTTTGTCTTGCTCCCGTTAAAGTTACACATGGAAAAAATTCTAAGGCTAAATTTATTTGTTTTTCAAAATCTCTGTAAATCATACTTCAAATATTATGGAATTGAATTTCAAATTTGTCAAGGTTTTTATATTTGCTATTTTATACTAAAAAATTTCTAAGAATATTCACTGTCTCATCATAAATCCTACATAAAATTTCTGTTTCTTGCTGTAAAATTCCGGTTTCATTCCCTTTTATGATACTTTCAACTTTAACACATTGGTCGTAGAGAAGTTCACAGCCTAAGGTGCCACAACTTCCTTTTAATTTATGAACATAACTTGCACTTAAAGATTTATCATCATTTTTAAGTAGATTTTCAAATTCGTCTTTAGAAAATTTGCTGTCATTTATAAACATTGTTGCTAATTCTTTCAAAAGTTCTTCATCGCCACCAAATCTAACTAAAGTTTCTTCTTTATTAAAAAGTTTTCTGTTATTTGCTTCCATATTTTGTGAGAATCCTTAAAAATTCTAAGTTTTACTAAATTATTGTAGTACAAAAGCCTAAATTTTGCTATAATTAAATTATGAATAGAAAATTTTGTATTTTAAATTTGATTACACTAAGTTTATGTGTTATCTTTACTTTTTTACAATTTACAACCTTTGTTGATTTGTCCTTTTTTGCCTTTTGGTTGTCATTGATTTTTACTGGATTTCTCATATTTTTTGGTTTTTATAAACTTCAAATAAAGAAAGATTCTTCTATATATAAGATTCTTCGCAAAATGTATGAATATATACCTTTTGTATTTTTAGCAGTTTTTGTACTTCGTCGAGCAGGAACGTTTGGAACTTCTTTTGCTTATGATTTAATCAGTGTGATTCTTTGGATTGCAGTTTCTGTTGTTTCTTTTGTAACTGTGCAAATTTATCTTTCAGAAAAAAGATTTTTTAAGAAAAATCCAGAATTTAAAGAAGCAAAAAATAAAGAAGTTTCTACAGCAAAAAAAGTTGTAATTGAAGTTTTTGATTGGATTGATGCTTTTGTTCAGGCTGTTTTTACAATTATTTTATTGAACATCTTTATTTTTCAGTTATATGAAATTCCGTCGGAATCTATGGTTAGTGAATTTTTAGTAGGGGATAGAGTTTTAGTTTTTAAAACACTTTCTGGACCAAAGTTTCCAATGACTCAAGTAGGCTTGCCCGAAATGAAAAATTACGAAAGAGGTGATGTGGTTGTGTTTAAAAATCCTCATTATCCAGCTAATCGTCAGCGTGAATTACAAAGTTTTACTTCACAACTTGTTTTTATGCTAACTTTAACTGGGGTAAATTTAAATGTGGATGAAAACGGAAATCCTATTGCAGATCCTTTAGTAAAGCGTATTTGTGGTGTTGAAGGTGAGCAACTTGTTATGCTTGATGGAATTTTGTATCATAGAACTCCAAATAATCCAGAATTTACTCCTGTTACCCAGGATGAAAAATGGGCAGAATGGAATCTAAACGAACTTCCAGCAGATTTGAAGGCAAAAATTCATGATATTCCTATTTCTCAAAATGTTTATAATAGTTTGTTAAAGGCAGAACAAAATCGTCGTGAGTTTGATGTTGCTTCTTTTGCAAAAGAATGTGGTGAACTTGTAGAAAAATATAAATCCTTGTATAAAAAATGGAACGGAGCATATTCATTATCAAATTTATCTATGTTTGATGATCCTGAATCATTGTTTTTACCAGAAGAACTTACTATTTATAATATGTTCCAAAACAACGAGGCTTTTGCAGAAAAAATATTAAATTCTCCAGCAGGATTTATGTGGTTTTCTGGTTTTATGACAAATTGGCTAGAATCAGTTTCTAATGAAGTGTTAAATGGTTCTTCTCTTTATGGTGGAGATATGTATACTGATTCACTTTTTAGAATAAATTTAATGACAAAGCAACTTTTTGCAAAATTATTATTAGAAAATACTCAGTTGTTAATTGAAAAAACTCCTAAAATGCTTTGGGGAACAAACGAAAATCGCATAAATTATCTTAATGAAGCACAACTTTTATATATTTACATCAATTATAACGATAGTAGAAATATGATGGTTTTCCCTCAAAATTCTGAGTCTGGTGAGCCTCAGTATATTCCAGAAAATTCTTATTTCCTTATGGGAGATAATCGTTTTAATAGTTTGGATATGCGTCATTCTTATGATAGAAATTTAGAAAAACTTATGGAAAGCGATAATTTTTCTGTAAATTATATGAGTAATCTAAAACCTCAATTAGTTGCAAAAAAATCTGTGTTAGGTTCACCTTCTTTAAGATTTTGGCCTATAAATCGTTTTGGATTTGCAAATACTAAAAAATAATTAGCAAAAATTAGTCGTTCATGGTATAATGTTTATCATGAACGATAAGATTTTGGAAGAAATAAAAGAAAATAGTTTATCTAAGGATTCTCAAGAAAGTTCTTTGCAAGAAAATCAAGCAAAGAAGGTAAATTATTTAATTTTTTTAATGAACGACGAGCCTTATGCAATAGAATCTAATCTTTCTAGAGAAATTTTGAATGATTTTAAAGTGTACAAACTTCCTTTTGTTCCAAATTACATAAAAGGTGTTCTTAATCGTCTTGGGGATGCTTACACAGTTCTTGACCCAATGATTCTTTTTTCAAAATCAGAACAGACTTCAAACTTATTTTTAGTTTGTAAATTACCGCAAGAAAAATTTTGTTTCAAAATTACTGATGTTTTAGAATTTTTTGAAGTTGATGAAACAGAAATAAATTCTTTAGAAAAAATAAACGGGATTGATTATTTTTCTTCAAGTTTTTTATGGAATGGTAAAGAAGTTCCAATTTTGAACATTAGTTCTTTTTTACAAAAAATTAGACGAGATTTAAAAAATGAATAGCTTTGTAAAACTTTCCTACGATAATTATGATTTTCTCATTTTAGAAAAATATGTTACTTCTTGTATTTTATTAAATGAAAAATTAAATCATTCTGATACAAACGGATTTGTTGTAAATTTTGATAATCATATTGTGCCTTGTTTTGATTTTACTAAATTTTTAAATCAATTTGTTTTAGAAATTGAAAAAAGTTCTAATAAAGAAAACTTAATTGAAAATTATTATAATGTTTTGATTTTAGATACAAAGTTTTTTAATTTTTTGCCTGAATTTTATAAATCAAAAAAATATTTTGGTTTAATAGTTTCTTCTTCCCCAATTGTTGAAGATTATGAATTGTCTTCTTTTTCTGTATTTAGTTCCTTAATTGAATCTTTTTTGTTTTCTAAAGGAATTTATGCTTTACGGTTTTTGTCTAATGATAAAGTTCAATATTTTATAGATTTAGATAAATTATTACAAAATCAGTGGAATATAAAATATGATTAAAATATTAATAGTTGATGATTCTGCCATTACAAGAGCTCTTTTATTACAAATATTAAGAAAAAATCCTGAGTTTCAGGTTATAGGAATGGCTTTTAATGGAAATGATGCTGTTGCCTTGACAAAGTTGCATAATCCAGATGTTATTATCATGGATATTAATATGCCAGAAATGGATGGTTTTGAAGCAACTAAAATTATCATGAAAGAAAATCCAACTCCAATTTTAATTTTTACAACTGAAGATGTTGTTAGAATTGGATATGCTGCTATTGAAGCTGGTGCAATTGATATTTTAGCAAAACCTGATATGGAACAAATGGATGCAAGATTTATTTCTTTATTTTTGCAAAAAATAGAATCTGCAGCAAAGGCAAATATTAAAAATAAAATTCAAGAAGAAGAATCTTTTGTAAAAAATAAAAAACAGCAATTTGATATAATTTGTATTGGTGCTTCTACTGGAGGTCCTGTTGCAGTTCAAAAGGTTTTGCAAGACTTACCAAGTGATATTCCTGTACCAATTTTAGTTACGCAGCATATAGATAAAAATTTTGATAAACATTATGTACAATGGTTAAATGATAGTTGTAATATTAAAGTGCAACTTGCTTCTGATGGAATTATTCCAATGCCAGGGAATGTTTATGTTGCTCCTGCTGAAAAACATTTGACAGTTTGTCATGTTTCTGGAGGAAAATCTGTTATTAGATTGACTGATGATCCACCTCTTCATTTTTTGCGTCCTGCAGTTGATAAACTTTTTTCTTCTGTTGCAAAAATTTTTAAATCAAGATGTCTAGGGGTTCTTCTTACTGGAATGGGGAAGGATGGTGCTCAAGGTTGTGTTGATATTTTAAAAAATGGTGGATATACAATTGCAGAATCAGAAAGAACTTGTGTAATTTATGGTATGCCAAAAGTTGCAGTTGAAATTGGTGGAATTTCTACTGTGTTGGATGTAGATGAAATTGCAAATAAAATTAAAGAATTATTACAATATGATAAAAGTGAATAATTGGAGTACAAAATGTTAATTAATAAATTTGAACTTATAGATGATTATATTATTGAATCAAAAGAACATATCGATGGAATTTTTGAAGGTCTTACTTCTTTAAAACAAAATTTTTTTGATGAAAATGTTATAAAAATTTTATTGCGAGAAGTTCATACTTTAAAAGGTTCTTCAAGAATGATGGGATTTAAAACTACAGAAAATCTTGCTCATTCAATAGAGGATGTTTTAAAAGCTTTTACAGAAAATAAAATAGAATTAAGTAATAAATGTTTGCAGTTATTATTTTTATCTCTTGAAGTATTATCTTCATGTATAAATAAAATCGAATCTGAAAATTCTGATGAAATTGATATTACATTAGTTTGTGATATTTTAAAAAAAGCTTCTTGTGGTTTAGATTTTTCTTTAGACAAATTATTGAATTTTATAAACAAGATTGAAATTGAAGATAATTATTCTGATTCAGAAGAAAATTATAATTCTTTAAAAGATGTTAAATCAATTAGAATTAAAATTGATAAAATAAATTCTATCATTCAATCTTTTGATAATTTAATTGTTCGTGAATTTAAAATTAAACATCAGTTGGATTTAATAAAAGATTATGAACAAAAAACTGGTTGTTTGGAAATTAGAAAAATTAGAAAACAGTTGGAAGAAGATTTTGAACAATTAGAGCAATCTGTTTTTGAAACACAAAATAATATTTTTGATTTACGCATGTTGCCTTTAGATTTGATTTTAAATCCATTAAAAAGAAATTTAGAATTAGAAATTATAAATTCTGGAAAAAATGTTTTGTTTGATGTTCCTCAAACAGATGTTTCAGTTGATAAAATTGTTTTAGAACCTTTATCAGAAATTTTATTGCATTTAATTAGAAACGCTCTTGACCATGGAATAGAATTTTCATCTGAAAGAATTGAAAAATCAAAAAATGAGTTTGGTAAAATTTCTTTACATGTAAAAACTTTTTCTAATAAAATTCAAATTACAATTTCAGATGATGGAAGGGGAATTGATTACGAAAAAATTAGAGAAAAAGCAATTCAATTAATGGAACATCGTAAAGATGAAATTCTTGAAATGAATAATAAGCAGTTGTCTTCTTTTATTTTTATGTCTGGTTTTTCAACTTTATCACAAGCCTCTATTGTTTCTGGTCGTGGAGTTGGTTTAGATATTGTAAAAGAAAATGTAGAAAAAATAAAAGGTAAGATTCAAGTTGAATCTGAAAAAGATAAAGGAACTTCTTTTATAATTACTTTGCCTGTTTCTTTAGCAACAATGCAAGGGCTTTTTGTAAAATGTAATAATATGAAGTTATTGATTCCTACAACTTATATTGTTGAAATTGTACATGCTACTTATTCTGATTATATTAAAATGCAAGATGCAATCATGCTTAGAATTCGTGATCAAGTAATTCCAATATATAATTTATCTTCAATTCTTGAAACTGACGAGAAAAATAATTCTTCTAATTCGTTAAATTATGATTCGATAGTTGTTGTAGAATATTTAGAGCAGAAAGTTGGTATTATAGTTTCTGATGTGTTTAATACTGTTTCTGTTGTTGTTAAACCTTTACCAAAAGTTTTTGAAAATTACAATATTTTACAAGGAATTATTTTTGACGAAAATTATGATATAGTTCCAATTATAAATATTCCAGATGTGTTGTTAAAATTTAGTAACCTATTAAATTATGATGTTAAGAAATTTGAAGTTAAATCTCAAAAAAAGAAACATCAAATTTTAGTCGTTGATGATTCTATTACAACAAGACAAATTGAAAAAACAATTTTGCAAGCAGAAGGTTTTGTTGTTGACACTGCTACTGATGGAATTGATGCGTTAAATAAAATTAAAAATGAAGTTTTTGATGCAATTGTAACTGATATAAAAATGCCACGAATGGATGGAAATGTTTTAATAAATAATATTAGAAGAATGGATGAATATAAAAATATTCCAATTATAGTTGTTTCTTCAGTAAATGATTTAAATACAAAAGAAGAATATTATTCACTTGGTGTAAATGCTTTTATTGTAAAGTCTGATTTTGAAAGAGGAATTTTAGTTTCTACAATTAAGGAGTTGCTAAATGAACAATAAAAGTGAAAAGAAAATTATTTATATTTGCGAAAAATCAAAAACTCTAAAAAATATATTTTTATCTTCATTTGATTTAAATGAATTTGAATTATTTTTTTATGATGATTCTTATGATTTGTTAAAAGAAATTTCTAATTCAAATCCTGATGGAGTTTTATTTTCTTCTTTAAGTTTTCCAATTAATTCTTTTGAATTAATAAAATTTATAAAATCAAATGTAAATACAAAATCAATTTTTGTTGGTTTGTATTATTTAAGTGATGAAAATTTTTCTGATTTTTTCTCTAGAATTAATAGCTTGAATGATATTACTGCTTATGAAAATGAATTAATCGCTGAACTAACTGAACAAAAGAAAGAACTTGATAGTCAAAAGAAGACTTTAGTTCAAGCTAAAGCTAATCTTCAATCTCAAAGAGAATCGGCTAAGGAATTAGAGAAACAATTAACAGCTTTAAAGAAAAAACAACAACAAGAAATAGCTGCTACTCAAAATCAAGTCAAGGAGAATGAAGCAGCTCAAAAGGAAATCGATGAAGCTTTAGCAGAGATTGCCAATTCTATTCCACAACAAGATACTGGTGGAAGTGTAGTAAAAGGTGATTCTACTACTGGTAATAAGATTGCAGAAATTGCTATCGGAAGAATTGGATGCCCTTATTATTGGGGAGCTACTGGACCTAATTATTTTGATTGCTCTGGATTAGTTTATTATTGTTTAAGAAATGCCGGTGTTGGTGGTGGACGTGGGACTGCTAATTCATATGCTAATTCAGGTAAGGCTATATCATATAATGAATTACGAATTACCTGTA
>CALBXN010000008.1 GCA_937890485.1 uncultured Treponema sp. | reverse complement strand
TGGGAAAAAGGAAATCCTGAAGTTCATAAACTTTGGAAACAAATGAATGATTGGGCTGTTTCTGGCGTACAAAAAACATACGAACGAACTGGTGTTTCTTTTGACAAACTATATTACGAAAGCGAAACTTACCTAAAAGGTAAAGAAGAAATTCTTGATGGATTAGAAAAAGGTCTATTTTACAAAGAAGAAGACGGTTCTGTTTGGGTAGATTTGGAAGAAATCAAACTTGATAAAAAAGTTTTACTTAGAAAAGACGGAACAGCTTTATATATGACCCAAGATATTGGAACAGCAATTTATCGTCACGGAGATTGGAATTTTAACAAATTGATTTATGTTGTTGGTAGCGAACAAATTTATCACTTTAAAGTTTTATTCTATATCTTGAAAAAACTTGGATATGATTGGGCTGACCAACTTTATCACCTTTCATACGGTATGGTAAATCTACCAGAAGGAAGAATGAAAAGCCGTGAAGGTACTGTTGTTGATGCTGATGATTTAATCGATAACTTACGAGATGGTGCATTAGAAGAAATTTGCTCTAAAGGTCGAGAAGAAATCGTAGGAAACGCAAAAGAAGTTGCAGAAAAAGTTGCTCTTGGTGCACTTCACTACTTCTTACTACAAAATAATCCTGTAAAAGATATGATTTTTAATCCAAAGGAATCTTTATCATTTAACGGAAACACAGGACCTTACTTACAATATATGGGAGCAAGAATTTGTTCTATCTTAAAAAAGGCTCAAGAAGCAGGCGTTGAAAAAGATTGTTCAACAGAAGCAACTTCATTACTTACAACAGAAGCTGAATGGGAATTAATAAAACTTCTTGGAGAATTTCCTAATGTTATTGAAAAAGCTGCAAAAAATTTAGATCCTTCTGGATTAGCAATTTATTTGTACGATGTTTCAAAATCATTTAGTAGATTTTATCACGATTGTCCAATTATCAATTCTGGAAACGATAAACTTTCTGGTGCAAGACTTGCTTTGGCAGAATCTGTAAAAACTGTTTTACAAAACGGATTAAATCTTATTCTTGTACCTTTCTTGGAACAAATGTAATCTTTAGTAAAACCATATAAAATGATAAAGCCTTATCAGTTGAAAAGTTAGTTCACTTGGTAAGGCTTTTTTTTTATAAATGATGCAGAATAAATTATAAGTGTCATTCCGAACTTGATTCGGAATCTTTTTGCAATATAGCGAAAACTGAAGATCCTGAAATAAATTCAGGATGACGATTTTTTTTTGAAAATTATTCTAAAACTGCATCGCTTGGCATTAAAAAATCTCCACGAGGGGAAAGCCCTACACTACCGATTTTTACACCATCAGGCAAACAAGAACGCTTAAATTGCTGGGAATAAAATCTTCTGTAAAAAACTTCTATCCATTTATCAATTTTATCTTTTGTGAATAAGGTTGCATTCCCCTTTTCCCTTTGCTGAAAATCAAAGGCGTGATATGCTAAAAATTTTATTTTTTCTTTTGTAAAGCCCCAACGAACAGTATAATATAAGAAAAAATCATGTAAATCATAAGGACCAACTAATTCTTCTGTACATTGGCTTATAATTCCATCTTTAGGAGGTAAAAGTTCAGGACTTACAGGAGTTGCAAGAATATCTTTTAACACATCAGATAATGGACCTTTTATTTTGTCTGCAAACCATGCAACTAAATGACGCACAAGAGTTTTTGGAACAGAAGAATTTACCCCATACATTGACATATGATCTCCATTGTAAGTTGCCCAACCTAATGCAAGTTCTGACATATCACCAGTTCCTATAACCAACCCCCCACACTGATTTGCTACATCCATTAAAATTTGTGTTCGCTCTCGTGCTTGAGCATTTTCATAGGTAACATCATGGTTGTTTTCATCTTGTCCAATATCTTCAAAATGCTGAAGAACAGATTGCTCAATAGAAATTTCTTTTAATGTAACTCCCATTGATTTTGCCATAGAACAAGCATTTTTGTAAGTTCTATCTGTTGTACCAAAACAAGGCATAGTAATTGCAATAATATCTTCAGTGTCGAGAGAACAAAGTTTAAATGCTTCGTTTGTAATTAAAAGTGCTAAAGTTGAATCCAATCCACCAGACAAACCTAGAACAGCACAAGTTGTTTTTGTATGTTTTATTCGTTTTGCAAGGGCATGGGATAACATCATTATTATTTCATTACAACGAACATCTAACAAACTTTTATCAGATGGAATAAAAGGATAAGGTGAAATATCTCTATAAATTTTTGTCGTAATAAACTTTTTCTTTTTAATATTTTTTTCAGTTTCTATAATTCTAAAAGAAGTTTTTGTAGCTGAAAAATAACTATTCATTCTTTTTCGCTGATTTTGCAAACGTTCAATATCAATATCAGAAATAATAAATCCATCAGAGTAAAGTTCACTTTCACAAAGTACTGTACCATTTTCTGCAATTAAATTTTGTGCTTGAATATCGCATAATTCTAAAAATTTAAGCATTGCATTATGCCCATTTGAACCATCTGGGCCTAAATAATAAATATTTTCCACTGTATTTAA
>CALBXN010000007.1 GCA_937890485.1 uncultured Treponema sp. | reverse complement strand
TTATAAAATGTACTTAAGGAAGTGGTTGTATGAAAGAAGAAAATTTACTATTAACACTAACACCAGCTGATACATACATAGTAGTAAATAAAAGTATCATCAACGATGAAGACAGAACCATACTAACCATGTTATATCAACCAATTATAGGACCATTACCTATAATGTTGTATTTCTCACTTTGGGCAGATTTAGATAAAACTGAAATAATGAGCATTGAATATACACATCATCATCTAGTTACAAATATGCAAATATCTTTAAAAGAAATAACTGAGGCAAGACAAAAATTAGAAAAAATAAGACCTGTCACATTAGGACAGGCCAATCGTATTTCTGGGATTCGTTCCTCAGATATTATGTTATTAATGGTTTACTTAAGATAATTATTTTTTGTAACTATCTACGCTTTCTTTAAGAATTGCTTTAACTTGGTCTTCTGTAAGTACATTTGCGTTAATTACGTCAGCACATTGTTCACTTACTGAACGGTTAAAGAAAAGTAAATCGTCTGTACAAATTGTAACAGGAATTCCACATTCAACAATCTTTTTGATAGGATGTTCTTCTAGGGAATTTACTGCAGAAAGCATTACATTACTAGCAGGTGTTATATTACATCGGATATTTCTATCTTTCATAAATTGTAATACGCTATCGTCTTTTGCAGCTCCAATACCATGTTGAACTTCATCTAGTTCAAAAAATTCAATAAAACTACGAACAGAAGCAGCATCTGAAAATTCGCCAACATGAGCTTTTTTCTTAATTCCCAAACGCCCTGCCATTTCATAAATGTATTTGAATTGGTCAATTCCATCTTCAACTTCTGGACCGTATAAATCGATACTTTTGAAAATTCCACTTTCAAGAAGTGGTGGAACCCAAGTATCTATTTTTGTTTTATCAAAGAGTTTTCCCATTCCAAGTTCTGGTCGAACATCAATTTTATCAGCAAATTTTTTTACGATACCATCGATTAATTCAACATATTCGTCAACACTATCATTACAGTGGTGAACAAAACTGATATCAAAACTTCCTTCAAGAATTGTAACTCCATCGGCAATTGCATCTTTTACAGAAAGTGTTACTAAATCCTGAACATCCTTTGCAGTTGCACTTCTGTTTCGGGTATATTGTCCGATAACTTCATGCATTTCTCCAAGTCCATTCATCTTTCTTGGAAAATTTGGGATGTAAAAACCTGCCCATGGAACATAAGAAGCGTAACGCATACCTAAGTTTAGGTGATTATGTGCATCTACTTTTTCAAGTGATAAAAAATCTGACACATTGGCCATCAGCTTACCTCATATAATTCTTAAATTTTTAGTTTTCTGATACGATTATCGGCATAAAAGCACTAAATCTTTAATATTATATCAAATTTTCAAATTAGAAATTTGTTCAACTAAATCTGCAAATTTATTTAATGCAGCTTGAATTGGTTCTGGCTTTGACATATCAACACCAGCAAGTTTTAAAGAATCAATAGGATATCTTGAACCACCTGATTTTAAGAATTTATAATAATCTTCTAATTCAGATTTCCCACCATTTAAAACTCTATCAGATAAGGCAAGGGCAGCAGAAATTCCCGTTGAATACTTGTACACATAGAAAGAATTGTAAAAATGAGGAATGCGTAATCCTTCTAAATCACTTTCTTCTTCAAAAACCATTTCTGGACCAAAATAATCTTGCAAAAGTTTTCTGTATTCGGAGCGTAAAACTTCAACAGAAAGTGGAGTTCCATTTTCAACTAGTTCATGAGCTTTTAGTTCGTACTCTGCAAACATTGTTTGTCGATGTAAAGTTGCCAACACATCAGATGCTCTTGTGCAAAGTAGATAGGCTTTCATTTTTTCATCAGTCGTATTTTTAAGAAGATATTCAAATAGTAATTGTTCATTAAAAGTAGAAGCAACTTCTGCTTCAAAAATTGTGTAATCGTAGCACATAAAAGGATTTGATTTTGCAGAGAAATATGAATGCATAGAATGTCCACCTTCGTGGGCCATTGTAAAAACATCACGCAAAACATCTTCTTTGTAATTCAAAAGAATGTAAGGATAACCTGTGTAAGCCCCAGCTGAAAATGCTCCACTTCGCTTGCCTTTGTTTTCGTATCGGTCTACCCAACCATTTAATAATCCGTTGCAAAGAATATCAGTGTAATCTTTTCCTAAAGGTGAAAGGGCATTTCTTAAAATTTCAACTGCTTCTTCGTAAGGAGTTGTACATTTAATTTCTGAAACTAAAGGAACATAAACATCGTAGTGTCGTAATTCGTCTAGTTTTAAGATTTTTTTTCGTAGTGAATAAAATTTATGTAAGGTACTTAAATTTTCTCTTACAGTAGAAATTAAATTTCTGTAAACTTCTTCTGGAACATTGTCTGGGTATAAAGCCATTTGTAAAGAAGATTTATAACCTCTTGCACGAGCATGATAAATATCTTGTTGAACATTTCCAGCGTACAATGTTGCAATTGTGTTTTTATGATTATCAAAAGTTTTGTAGAATTTTGTGTAGGCTTCTTTTCGGATATTTCTATCAGGATTTTCCATAAAACTAGAATAAGTAGTTTGTGTTAAAGGTAATTCTCCTTCTGGAGTTTTTACAGTTCCAAAATCCATATCCACATTTGTTAGCATAGAAAATGCTTTTTTTGCTGTTCCACTGGATTCTGCTTGAAGGGCAAAAAGACGTTCTTCTTTTTCTGATAGAATATATGGTTTTTGATGTAGCAATTTTTCTAAGAAAATTTTGTAGGCAGCATAATCTGGACGATTCATTCTTGTTTTAAGTTCATCTTCTGGGATTTCTTGAATTTCAGTTACGATAAAACAAGTTTTAGTTTGGGCTTCAACAGCTGCCATCATATATCGCCCTTGTTTATCTTGATAAGTTGAATCTCCTGCGTCCGTTGTTGTTAATAAAAATGCATAAGATCCAACAGATTCAGCAATTTGTTCCATTTGTTCATTGAGTTTTAAAACTTCAAGCATCTTTTGTGCAGAATCTTTTATTTGTCCTTGGTATTCAGAGATTTTGTTTGCAATTTCAGTTATTTTTGAAAGAGAAACTTCCCAATCTTGTTCTGTTTTAAAAAGAGAAGTTAAATCCCACTTGTCTGATTGTTTTACATCTTTTCTTAAAGGTATAGTTTTCATAAGATAAATAAAATCCTCCATTATTGTACAAAGTATACAACAAATAGGAATGTAGTAGCAAGGAAAAATTTTATGTAGATGTAGTATTGTCTATGATAAATTAATGATATGGAAATACTCTACTTTAGACTTTTTACAGTTTCTATTGAAAGTCCAGTTCCTTGAGCAACTTGTTCAACCGATAATCCCATAGAAATGAAATTCTTAGCTGTTTCAATGGCTTTTTGTTGAGCACCATCTTCGTAGGCTTCTTGTCGTTGAACAGCGATGTCTGTGTCATAATCGTATTCTGTTAGTAACATATTTTCAACCTCCGTGGATTTTC
>CALBXN010000006.1 GCA_937890485.1 uncultured Treponema sp. | reverse complement strand
CATCAAGATCTGATGAAACATGTTCCCTGTAATACTGAATCTTTTCGATGAGCCCTGCGTACTTCGTGCGAAGCTCTGAGCCCTTTTCACCGAAAACAAGGTTGAGAGCAGCATCCATATCTTTTTCGTTGACTTCAGTCCAGTAGTTGACCTGTGTAGCCATACCAAAAGCGTGAAGAAGAGCGGGCATAAGAGCCTTAGCAAGTCTTTCATAGAGTTTTTCTACTTCGTCAAGAGCTTTATCTGTAACAGTTATCTGATTAAAGAAATCCATTGTCTTGAATACGATTTCATAAAGGACATCTGTAAACTCAAAGCCAACACCGTCACCTGTTTTACCTAAGAAGTCAACCTGACCTGCATATCTTTCAATAGTCTTTGCATCAAATTCAATCTGACCACTGAAAGCCTTTGAGAAAAGAGTTGATTCATTTTGAAGAGAATCACAGAATATAACATTCTTTATGTGACCGAGATGTCCGTATTTTTCGAGGTATGCTGCAAGAAGGCTGCCGCCCATACATCTGCAATACATTGATACCTGGTCCTGACCGGTTGTTTTAAGAACCTGTAAAACATAAGCATGGAGTCTGTCAACGTGGTCATAGGGTGAAAGACGCCAGTCATAAGCGAAGGCGTATGATGAGTTTGCGTTATAATACCAAGGATTTTTTGCTGCTGCTATTGAGTTAGCCATAACCTGAGGATGAACACCTGTTTCCTTTGTGGGGTTGCCGTTATAGTCAAGACCTGCATCGGGGAAAAGAGGCTTAAGCTCCTCATAGACAGCTCTACCGTAGTTATCCCATTTATCAAAGAGCATACCTTCTAAAACGAAAGGTTTGAGGATATTTACTGCAGTTTCAACGATGGTATCCTTGTCAATGCCGCCTTCACCATCCAGAGAAAGATCTTCAAACTGTGCTACACAGAGGGTACCGTCAGGGTAATAAAGTCCGTCACCGTTACCGCGGATGTAAACGATGGGAGTTCTTTCATTTACAGCAGACACCGAAATTACGGGTGCCATAACCGCAAAAATCATAACAAGAACGAGCGTCAAAGAAATAAATTTTTTCATTGTATTATTCCTTTCTAAAAATATTTTGCACAAACAGGACGCAAAAAATATGTTGCAATACTTGTTATTATCAGTTTTATAAAATCAAAAATAAATAATGGTATAGAAGTATATAAAATTCTTTCAAGTATTGTAAACGAAAATTTTATATGAGTTGATTTAAAATATTGAAAAATTCCAACTATGTAAATTATCAAAAATCCAATAAAAAGTGAAATTATTATTTTTTTTAGGGAAGTTTTTTCTTCTTGTGGTTTACCTAAAAAAATTCCAACAAAAAGAGAAGCTATAAAATATCCTATTAAAAATCCACCAGTTTCTCCTGATAAACTAGCTAAGCCATTGCTTCCAAAAGAAAAAATTGGTAAACCTAAAGCTCCCATCATCAGTGTTATTCCAGAAACTGCTGCACCTGAAAATCCACCAAAAATTCCTGCAAAGAATAAGCACATCATATTTTGTATAACTAAAGGATAAAATGTTCCTTCAATTTGATATGATAACAATCCTGATGCAGCACAAATTACGGCACTTAAAATAATTGCTAGAGAACGCAAATTATCTTGAGGTGAATTTTTTATAAATGATTTATTTTCAGTTTTCTTCATTTAATTCTTCTTTTGGTTGCTTTTTCTTAGTAGACCTTTTTTTAGTAGTACTGCTAATATCTTTTTATTTCATTTTTAGAAATTCTTTGTAAATTTTTTCTTTATTTTTCATAATGAAAGAATATAAAAATTCTGCAAATTCTTCTTCTTCATCAGGTTCTCTTGGTAAAGAATCAAATTCAATTTGTAAAGCGTTATAATATTTTTTTTCTTTTTGCAAAATTACAAATAGATATATTGAATACAAGAAAGCAAGTACAAATAAAACATAAATCATCCAATTTCCGAATCTTGAATAAGTTGTCATTGTTCTTTTGTAAACAGGAACTTCGGCATTTAAATATCCTGTTGTGAATAAAGGCATATCAGCTACAACTCTTCCTAGTGAATCAATTACAACCGAATAGCCTGCTGTACAACTTCTTAACATTGAAGTTCTGTGTTCTATTGTACGATAACTTGAAATTACAAAATGTTGATATTCTGCGGATTTTGTTTCTGACCAAGAATCATTTGTGATGTTTACAAATAATTCACTTCCAAATAAATATAATCTACGACAAAGGTCTGAAAAAGCGTCCTCAAAACAAATTGGAGTGGTGAATTTTACAACTTCATCATTTTGCAAAGGTAAATCGAAAAGTTTATAATTTTTTCCTGGTGTCCATCCGTTAGAAAATCCAATTACAGAACTCATAAACTTTTTTACTAAAGGATGATCTGCATAAGGAATAACTTCTGCAAATGGAACAAGGTGAATTTTTCCGTAGGCGTCAACAAAGTTACCGTCTTTATCAAAATATACTGCGGCATTAGATGTATTTTCTGCATTATCTAAATATGCTGGAGCTCCCATAACAAAAGGAACACCAACTTCTTTTATAAAAGGAATTAGAGGTTTTTCTTTAGGATAAGTTTTATATCGTTCTAACGCTCTTGGAAAAGAATATCCTAAAGAAGATTCATTCCATACAATTAAATCTGGTTTCTCGCCAGGCTTTTCTGGATTATTAGCATATTCATTAAGAGCATTTTCAGTTTGTTCCATCGAAGTTGTTATAATTGTTCTCTGGCTAGAACGCCACGGTTCGCTATTATGTTGAATCATGGATACTTTTACATATTTTTCAGGTTGACGATTTAGTAAATATTGACCTGCTCCAAAGAAAACTGAAATTGCTAATAAAGTCATACATAAAGCAGCTGTTTGAGCATACATTTTTATTGGAGCTTTGTTTGTTTCGTATCTTTTTGCATCCGGAATAATTAAAATTCCTTTAGCCAAAACAGCAGAAAATAGTGCAAAAATAAAAGTAATTCCCCAAGTTCCAGTAACAGAAGCAATTTGTGTTAATAAATTCCATCTATAAGCACTCATTACTAAAGTTCCCCAAGGGTAAGCCAAAAATCCTGTTGAACGGAACCATTCGTAAATTGTCCAAATTGCTGCAAAACTTAAAATTTGCTGAACTGGATAACTTGAAGCGTAAATACTGTATGATTTTAACTTATTTTTTCCATCTGTGTATCTAAATGGAAGATATAAGTAATTACCAAATACAAAACCAAACACAAAATAGGCAACACCAGAAGCTCCTAGTGTAAAAATTGCAAAATCCTTAAATCGACCAAGCCAATAACTTGAAAGCATGTGAGTTACAAAAAGTTGTAAACCAGTTAATAATCCTGCTTCTGCAAAAGATTTTGACCTAGAAATTACCACAAAAAGCGGAATTAGTGCTATAATACCTAGTATAGGTGAACCAAGCAATAAAAGCTCATTTGGAATTGCGAGAGATGTTACAATTCCTGAAAAAATCGAATAAAAAACTTGTAAAATTTGCATCATTATATTATCATTTTATCTGATTTTGGTTCATAAATCAATTAGTTTGTAAGGAAGTGAACAAAGTTACATGCAAAAAGTGATTGAAGTACACACAGAAGAATTTGGTTCTCAGCCAGAAATCGTGGTGCAATCTCCTAGTAGATTTGATTTGCTAGGAGAGTATTCTTGTTTTTTTGGTGATGAAGTTCTTTCTATGGCAATAGATTTACCTGTTTATGTGGCTTTTTCCAGAAGAACTGATAATATTTTACGATTTTATTATAATCAAACTAAAGAACGAAAAAAAATACCTCTTTCAATAACAAAATATCGAAAAGAAGATAAGATGGCGAATATTGTAAAATCTATTCTTCATGGATATGCTGATTTAGGTTTTAGTTTTTCTGGTTTTGATATTACTTTTTATAGTGAACTATTGCCTTCTGTTGGGTTTGGTATTGAACCTGCTTTTAAAGTTGCAGTTGCTTTTGCTATAAAAAAATTATATAAAATACGTGGAAATGATTCTTTGTTAAAGCAAGTAATTGAAAAGGGCGATAAGCAATTTTTTTATTCAGATTTTTTTGTTTCTGATGTAAATTCTGTGCTTTTTTCCAAAAAAAAATCATGTGTTTTAACTAATTACTCATCATCTTCCCACGAAGTCATACCCTTTAAATTTGAAGGCTTAACAATTGTTCTTACAGATTCAAAAGTTCCTATTGCAACTTTATGGAATAAAGATTCTTTATACACAGAACAGAATAAAAAGTTACTTCATTCTTTGAAAACAGAGAGAAAATCTAGGTGTGTATATGAAGAATCTATTTCAGAAATAAATGAAATTTTGTCAGATGTTTCTGAAGATATTCGTCGTAAGTTGATTTGCATAATGAAAGAAAATCAAATTCTTTTAGATACCATAGAATCTTTAAAAAATAATAATTTGAGTGGATTTGCCCGAGGTATAAATAGATCTCATGAATTGATGCGAGATTCTTTTATGATTTCTTGTCCTGAAATTGATTGGTTAGTAAAAAGAGTTCAAGAAATTGAACAAAATTCATTGCTTAACTTGTCTTCTTGTTCAAGAATAATTGCTAAAGATTATTCTTATTGCACATATTCAATTATGAAAGATGAGTATGTAGAGACTTATATGCAAAAATTACAAGATTATGAAAGAATTTTTGGATTTCATCCTACAACTTACATTGTTCATCCAAGTGATGGTATTTCGGTAATTAAGGATACTGGAGTTTAACGTGAAAATTTTACTTACAAATGATGATGGAATTCATGCAGAAGGACTTTTAATTCTTGCAAAATATTTAGAAAAAAAGCATGAGGTTTTTGTTGTAGCTCCTGATAGAAATCGTTCTGGAGTTTCTCACGGAATAACAATGACTGAGCCTCTAAAACTTTGTCAGTTAGCTGAAAATCGTTTTTCTTGTTCAGGAGTTCCCGTAGATTGTACTTTTAACGCAATAAATGGAATTTTGCAAGAACATCCAGATGTTGTAATTTCTGGAATCAATAAAGGTCCAAATCTTGGAACTGATATTATTTTTTCGGGAACTGCCGCTGCTGCTCGTCAAGCTTCATTTTATGGTATTCCAGGAATTGCAGTTAGTTTAGCATCTTTTGAAAAACATTTAGATTATTCAACTTTGGCAGATTTTGTAAGCAAAAATGTCGAAAATCTTGTAACCTTGTGCGAAAAAGATATTTTTCTTAATATAAACGCAGATTCATTATCTTCGTATAAGGGATATAAATTTACATCTCTTTCGAATCGCTGTTACAAAGATAAAGTTTCTGTGTATAATGCTCCTGACGGAAAATTATATAGCTTTTTTGTTGGTGGGGAAGTAGAATCTTTTGGAGATGAAGATTCTGACGAAAAAGCTGTTTCTGAAGGATTTATTTCAATTACTAGAGTTTTATCTCAGCCAGTTAGCCTTAAAACTGATTTACAAATGCAGGAGAGTTTATGTCTGACAATTTAAGACAAGGAATAAAGTTATATCAATCACGAAAGTATACTGATGCTTTAAGTTTTTTTCTTTCTTTACCACCAGAATCAGCTGATAATATTGAATTAGCATATTTTATAGGACTTTGTTATGCCAGATTGAATAAATATGATGAAGCTTTATTGTATTTAGAACAAGTTGTTACCAATGGAACTGATGAAGAGCGAATAAAGCAATGTAGATTATCTTTGGCAGTTATTTATAGTTTAACAAATCGTTCTAAGATGGCAGAATTTGAACTTTCAAAACTTACAGAAGATGGCATTGATTCTGAACAAGTCCAATGTGCAAAGGGATATGTTGCTTGGTATCGTAACGAGATTGACAAGTCAATTGGATGTTATGAAACTGTTCTTGAACAGAATCCAGAAAATCCTACAGCTCTAAATGGTTTAGGCTACATTTTAGCTTGTACAGGAAAGGACTTAACAAGAGCTTTGTTTTTATGCAAAAAAGCCCTTGATACAAATCCTGAATCTAGTGCATACCTAGATTCTTTAGGATGGGTTTATTTCAAACTTGGTTTATTAAAAGAAGCAAAGTCTTTTATAAAAAGAGCCTTAGAAAAAAATCCTGAAAATGAAGAAATAAAATCACATTATCAAGAAATACTATCTAGTGTTTCTGATATAAAAGATAATGATATTCCACGACGGGGGCAATTTTAATGAAATCTTTTTTTACAAGATTTGTATTTTCACTTTTTTTTACATTGATTATTACTTTTTCTTTAAGTGCCCAAGTTTCAGAACCATCTCCTGCTGATAGGGGAATGGCTGTAGAAGAATTTAGACGAGGAGTTCAAGCTTATTATAGAGGTGCTTACAATGATGCAATTTTACAATTTGAAAAAGCCTTGTCTCTTATCCCTAACGAACCTTTAATCGTTGATTGGCTTGCAAAATCATATTATAAATCAGGAATAGAAAGTACTGCTTTAGACCAATGGAAATTTCTTTCAGAGTTAGAACCAACAAAAATTTTGTTGCAAAATAAAATGGAAATTATTTCTCATAGAAGATTATTAAGCGAATTTTTTTCAAAAGAAACTCGTTATGTAAATGCTACTTCTATTGTGGGAGCTCAAGGGGAATCTCTGTTTTTTAGTCAGCCAATTTCAATTTTGCCTCAAAAAAATGGTAGAATTTGGGTTTTAGCTTATGGGTCAAATGAATTATTAGATATTGATGTAAATGGTTCAATTTTAAACCGAAAACGAGGTCCAATAAATGGTTTTGATAGACCAATTGATATAATTGAAGCAAGAGACGGAAGTCTTTTAGTTACAGAAAGTGCTGGAAATAGAATAACAAAATTATCTGATAAAGGTGATTACATTTCTAGTTTTGGAAAAAAAGGAATTGGTGACGGAGAACTTCTCGGTCCTCAATATCTTGCTCAAGATTCAAATGGAAATATTTTTGTAACAGATTTTGGTAATTCTAGAGTTTCTGTTTTTGATGAAGAATTTAATTATCTTTTTAGTTTTGGTAAAAAAAATTCATCTGGAACTTTTGAAGGTTTTTCTGGACCTTCTGGAATTGTTATTGTAGATGATATTGTTTATGTTGCTGATAATATCACTGGTGCAATTTATTTCTTTGATAATTCAGGAAATTATTTAGATGTACTAGTTAAACCTAAAACTTTTTCTAGTCCAGAAAGTATGAGATTTTACCAAGATAGTTTGATTGTTTCTGATATGAATAAAATTTATTCTGTAGATATTTCTTCGGGTGCGGTTTATGAGACTGCAAGACTAGGAAATGCAAAAGTAAAAGCAACAAATGCTGTAATTGATGCAAATGCAAATTTAGTTGTTGCTGATTACGGGGCCAACGAAATAAGTATAATGTCTAGAATGAATGAACTTGTTGGTGGTTTTTTTGTAGACATTGAAAAAGTAAATTCGGAACATTTTCCAAAAGTAGTTTTGGATGTTCGAGTTGAAAATAGGTTTAGACAAAGTATTGTAGGATTAAATGATGTAAACTTTTATGTTTCAGAAGAAAATCGTCCTGTAGCAGATTTACGTTTTGAAGGTTCTGTTACTCTTGAACAAAATTCTGATATTACAATTATTATTGATAGAACTTTGGATTCTGCAAAATATTCTTCAGCGATAGAAACTGCTGTAAGAGAAATTTCTTCATCTATGGGAAAAAATGCAAAACTTACGATAATCAGTTCTTCAGCTGTTCCTGTAATTGAATATTCTGGAAATCCAGAAGGTTGTAAGAATTTTTCTGTAAAAAGATTAAACTCACAAATTTCAAAGGAAACTGCTTTAGATAATTCTATTAGACTTGCAACAAATAACTTAGTTTTAGATTCCACAAAACGAGCTGTAATTTTATTGACAACAGGAAAAATCTCTCAAAATGCATTTTCAAAATATCCAGTTTCTGAGGTTGCTGCTTATTTAGGAAATAACGGAGTAAGTTTTTCCACAATTATGTTGAATCAAGGTGCCGCTGACTCTCAACTTGAATATTTAACCTCCCACTTAAATGGAAAATCTTATTATGTTTACAGAAATGAAGGATTGTCTTCCCTCGTAAGAGATATTGAAAATATTCCAAACGGATTGTATCGACTCTCTTACACATCTAGTCTTAATTCTGGCTACGGAAGAGATTATTTACCTGTAGAAATTGAAGAAGAACCTGTTGAAGCCGAAGAATTAACAAAAAAACACCAGCAGGCAGAAGATATTGCAAGCAAAAATGGCGCTGTAACAATTCCTGTGGTTGCACCACCTGCATCAAATGCAATTGCAGTAAATACTTTAGGAATAAAAGCTTTTTATGGTAATTCTATTATCGAGGCGACTTCTATTATAACTCTAAATACACCATGAAATCAAGGTTAAATTCAATGTTTTTTGTAAACTTTCGGTATATTTATTTCTTTTTTTAATTATTTGTTATTTTTCAAGAAATTCCCTTATACAAATTGTGTTCCTACACCCTCGTTTGAGAAAATTTCAATGAGAATAGAATGAGGAACTCTGCCGTCAATAATCACAGCTCCGTCAACGCCGCGTCTTACAGCTTCAACACAGCAGTCAATTTTAGGAATCATTCCGCCTGATACTATGCCCTGCATCTTCAGATAAGGCACTTCACTGACATTTACCTTAGGAATAAGTGTTGATGTATCGTCCTTATCACGGAGAAGTCCTGCTATATCCGTCATAAGGATAAGATTTGCCGCACCAAGCTCCGCAGCTATACGTGCTGCTGCTGTATCTGCATTGAT
>CALBXN010000005.1 GCA_937890485.1 uncultured Treponema sp. | reverse complement strand
CACCATGTGAAGAACTTTCTAACATGTTACTTGATTTAGCAACAAAAATTCGCGAAAACATGAGTCTTCGCCGATTGGAAGTTGTTGATGTACCAGCAGGTGCTGTATTCTCAAAATACATCCACAGTGACGGAAAAACAGGTGTTGTAACTGTAATTAACACAGAACCAGCAACTGACAACGAAGCTGTAAAAGCATTTGCTTATGATTGCTGTCTACATATTGCAGCATTTGCACCACAATATCTTACACAAGCTGATGTTGATCCTGCATATATTGCAGAACAAAAAGCAATTTTTGAAGCACAAGTAGCAGATCTTGACAAACCACAAAATGTTAAAGATGGTATTGTAAACGGAAAAATCAAAAAACATCTTGCATCAATCTGTTTTGTTGACCAACCATTTGTTAAAGACGACAAAGTTACTGTTGCTGCAAAAATGGATGCTGTTGCTAAAGAATGTGGTTCAAAACTTTCACTTGCTAAAGTTGTATCATATCAACTTGGTGCTTAAAAAATAAATTTTTCTTCAAAAAATCATGTTTATACTTTATAATGGATATAAACATGATTTTTTATTGAATATGTGAGGTAAATTATGGCAGAAGTATTAGATGTATGTGTTGAAAAAATGAATAAAAGCATTACAGCTTTGAAAGATGAATACAACACAATTAGAACAGGTCGTGCATCAGCTTCACTTTTTGACAAAGTTAGAGTTGATTACTACGGCGAAAAAACACCTCTAAGCCAAGTTGCTACAGTTTCAATTCCAGAAGCAAGAATGGTTGTAGTTCAACCTTGGGACAAAAACCTAATTACTGAAATTGAAAAAGCTATTCTTAAATCTGAATTAGGACTAAATCCATCAAACGATGGAAAAGTTATCAGAATTGCAATTCCACCACTAACAGCCGATAGACGAAAAGAACTTGTAAAACAAGCAAAAAATATTGCTGAACAACACAGAGTTTCAATTAGAAATATCAGACGTGATGGAAATGATGAATTAAAAAAACTTCAAAAAGATGGAACATTGACTGAAGACGATTTAAAGACAAAAGAAGATGAACTTCAAAAGTCAACAGATAAATTCATTCAAGAAATTAACAAAATTTTTGAAGAAAAAGAAAAAGAGATAATGGACTAATGTCTATATTATCAGAAATAAAATCAGCACAAATTCCCGCTCATATTGCAATTATTATGGACGGGAATGGACGCTGGGCAAAACAAAGAAACCTTCCTCGAACAAGTGGTCATAAAGAAGGACTAGAAGTTGCAAAGAAGATTGTAAAAGCTGCTAAAGAAATTGGTGTAAAATACATCACTTTGTATACTTTTTCAACAGAAAATTGGAAGCGTACACAAGAAGAAGTTGGATATCTAATGGGTTTGATTAAAAATCATCTTAGGGCAGAATTCAAATTCTATAAAGAAAATGATATTAGAGTCAAACACATCGGAAATCTCGAAGGTTTACCAAAAGATATACAAGAAGAAATAAATTCTACAGTTGAAGAATGCAAAGATTTTAATTCATTAACTGTTGTTCTTGCTATAAATTATGGTGGTAAAGATGAAATTATCCGAGCAGCAAATAAGGCTATAAAAGAAAACAAAATATGTAACTATTTATCAGAAGATGATCTATCTTTTTGGGGTGTTTACTATAGAAAATTATTAACAGAAAAAAATTTTACAGAATTTTATGATATACCAGAATTACCAGAAGTTGATTTAATAATCAGAACTGGTGGAGAAAAAAGATTAAGTAATTTTTTGTTATGGCACGGAGCCTATGCAGAGTTAGATTTTGTAGATACTCTATGGCCTGATTATGACGAAGAATGTTTTTATTCTTCAATAAAAGAATTTCAAAAACGAAATAGACGATTTGGTGGAGTATAGCAAAGGATAATAGATAATATGAGTAAATTGGTACAAAGACTTCTTATTTTTTTTATAGGCATTCCAGCGGTATTAGCAGTGGTTCTTTTATCACAATATAATCACTTATTAATGCACATTGTTCTACTTGCTGTTGAAGTTATTGCAATGAATGAACTTTTTGATATTTTAAAAACAAAAGGTTCTTTGCAACCAAAACCATTTTTATTGATTTTAACATTGTTACCAACAATTATTTCTTATCTTACATCTATTTTTAATCTATCCAATGAATATGTTTACATGACATTTTTACTTTCTTGTCTTTTTATTATGGCAAAAGAATCTTTTTTTCCTACGGATAAAGGAAATAAGAATTTTGAAAAATCTATTTACAGTATTCTGTCAGGAATTTTTATCATTTTTTATGTAGGTTTGTTACCAACCTTTATATCACGACTTGCTTGTTTTGAAAATTCAGTTTGGTATTTAAGTTTATATTTTGTTATGACTTTTATATGTGATAGTTTCGCATGGCTTTTTGGAATGACTTTAGGAAAAGGCAATCGTGGATTTATAAAAGTTTCGCCAAATAAAAGTATTGTAGGATTTTTAGGAGGAATCTTAGGTTCAATCACAGTTGCTTTACTAACACAACACTTTTTTCCACAGATTTTATCAGGACATTTTTATAAACCAATTATTTTAGGATTTATTGTTTCTCTTTTTGCAATTACAGGAGATTTAGTTGAATCTTTATTAAAACGTTCAGCAGATTGTAAAGATTCTGGAAGTGTAATTATGGGGCGTGGGGGAATTTTAGATTCAATTGATTCGTTACTTTTTGTTGCTCCAGTGTTTTATATTATGATAGAAATTCTCTTCGTATAAATCAAATTTACAAGGTGGTAAACTTATGAAAAAACGAATAATTGTTTTAGGATGTACAGGATCAATTGGTAAAAGTACATTAGAACTTGTAAGAGAATTTCCTGAATTATTTGAAGTTGTTGGTTTACAAGCTCATACAAATGAAAAAGAACTTTTAGATTTAGGTAAAGAATTTTCTTGTACACAACTTTGTTTAACAGGTAAAAATATTGGTGCTGATGTTTTAAACAGTAGAATTATTTATTACGGAAAATCTTCTATCAATAATTTAATAAAATACACAGAAGCTGACATCGTTGTAAATGGAATTTCAGGAGCAGAAGGTTTGATTCCTTCAGTTACTACTTTAAAATCAGGAAAAAATCTTGCTTTGGCAAATAAAGAAACAATGGTCATGGCGGGAAGTATCATAAAAAAAATTGCAAAAGAAAATAATGTAAAAATTTTACCAGTAGATTCAGAACATTCTGCAATTTTTTCTTTAATAGAAAAATGTGGAATTGAAAATATTGCAAACATTACAATTACAGCTTCAGGTGGAGCTTTCAAAAACTTTTCAAAAGATGAATTAGAAAATGCAACACTAGAACAAGCACTACAACATCCTACTTGGAATATGGGACCCAAAATTACAATAGATTCTGCAACTTTAGCTAACAAAGGGTTAGAAGTTATTGAAGCAAACCAACTTTTTGATTTACCAGCAGAAAAAATAAACGTCGTAATACATCCGCAAAGTTTAGTCCATTCTTTTGTTCAAACAAATGATGGAGATTTATATGCACAAATTTCAAAACCCGATATGAGTCACCCAATATTGACTGCACTCACATATCCTGATGTAATTGAAAATTCTTTGGATAAAATTGATTTTACAAAACCGTTTCAGATGGAATTTTTACCACCAAGATTTGATGATTTTCCAATGTTAAATTTAGCATATGATGTACTAAAAAAAGGAGGTTCCTACCCAATAGTTTATAATGCTGTAAACGAAATTGCTGTAGGAGCGTTTAGAAATAAACAAATTAAATTTACAGAAATAGCAAAATTAGTTGAAAAAACTATGGCTTTAGATTGGTCAAAAAATTGTACTGAAATTGATGAAGTAGTACAAATTGATTATCAAGCCAGAAATAATGCTTTACAGATTTTAAAGGAACTAAATTGACAATAATTTATGGTTTACTCGGTCTTAGTTTTATAGTTTTTATACATGAATTAGGCCATTTTATCGTAGCAAAAATATGTGGAGTAACAGTAGAAAGTTTTTCCATAGGAATGGGGCCAATATTACTTCACAAAACTATCAAAGGAACAGATTACAGACTTTCTTTAATTCCACTTGGTGGATATTGTGGAATGAAAGGCCAAAAAGACTTTCAAATAGCATTAGATGAAAAACTAGAAAGCATACAAGGAGATAAAGATTCTTTTTATGGAATTCATCCCTTAAAAAGAGCTTTAATTGCATTTGCAGGTCCTTGTTTTAACTTTTTATTTGCTTCTTTCGCATTTTTTATAATTTCGATGATAGGTTATTCTTATTACACAAGTGACAATAAAATCATCCTATCAAATGAAGTTTATCCAGAAATGGAAAGTGTTGCAGCAAATGCTGGATTACAAACTGGAGATAAAATTTTATCTGTAAATGATAAAGAAACTCCTTACTTTACAGACATTTACGAAGCAATTTCAATTTCTGCTAACAAAAAAACAGATTTACAAATTCAACGAGATTCAAAAATTTTTAATGTAGAAGTAACACCTTCCCTTAATAAAGAAACTGGTGCAGGAGTTTTAGGCATTGTTTCATGGACAAATCCTTTAATTGACACAGTTGAAAAAAATTCAATAGCAGAAAAAGCTGGTTTAAAAGAAAAAGATTTAATTCTTCAAATAAATGATGATATTATCAAAAATACAGCTGATTATAATAATGCAATACAAAAATATGATAATTTTTCAATGAAAGTTTTAAGAGATAATAAAGAAATCATGATTGAAAATATTGAATTAAATCCTCAAAAAGAAGACAAATTTTTGTTAGGAATTACTTTCTATGCAGAAAAAGTAAAATCTAAGACTTATTCTTTTTTTCCTGCAATTATAAATGGTTTTGTTGAAGCAGGAAAAACAACTGCACTAACTTTCAAAAGTCTAGCTCTTTTATTTCAAGGAATAGATTTAACAAAAGCGGTTTCAGGTCCTCTTAGAATTACAGTAATGTTAGGAGATACTGCAAAAGCAGGATTTTCAGCAGGTTTTTCTACAGGAATAGTAACTGTATTTAATTTTTTGGCAATAATTAGTATTTCTCTTTTCATCATGAACTTATTGCCAATTCCAATTTTGGATGGTGGATTAATTTTATTTGCTTTAATTGAAGCGATAACAAAAAAACAAATTTCACCTAAAATACAATATTATATACAATTTATCGGTATGGCATTTATTTTAGTTTTATTTGTGTTTGCAATGTTTGGAGACATTTCATATATAATAAATTTATTTACTAAAAATTAACAATTTAGAGGTTTTTAATGAAGACAAAAAAACTATTAATAGCTTTATACATTTTTATTTGTACTCTTTCTGTTTTTACTCAAGTACAAAACTCGCTACAACCACATCAAAAAAGAGTTCAATCTATTGTAGAATTTAATGATTCTTTTTTTACAGTTGGTGATGATGGATTTGTTATAAAATGGTTACCAGATGGAACAGGAGAACACTTTCAAATTTCAGATTTAGAAATTAAATTAATTGCAATTTCACCTAATGGTACAGATATAGCAGTTTATGAAACAGATGGATTTTCTACACATAGAATTTCTGAATGGAATTGGAAAACTTTAACAAGAAAAAGTGCAAAACGTTTCACAGATTCAATTGTTTCACTTGAATACTCAGCAAAAGGTACCTATCTTATGGCAGGAACATCTTCTGTTGATGGAATGTTATTTCTTGACCCCAAAAACAAACTTACACCACTTGCTGTTGTAAAAGAAACAACAGGAACTATTACAGTTGCAAAAACAGGCGCAACTGAAAAAACTGTTTTAATGTACAATCCTCAAGGGACTTTAACATATTACAATCTTATTAATGGAAGTAAAGTACATGAATTTGATTGTGAGATGCTATTGGAACAACCTACCCTTTTGCATAATAATTATTATCTAGTTGGAACTAAAAATGACAATATAGCAATAATTAATGCAACAACAGGAGAAACTGCGTCTACAATTCCTGCAAAAAATCCTATAATATTAAAATCAAAGGGAAGTGATTTGCATTTTGTAGAATATGATGAACAAAATGATAGATTAATTTTAAAACAAGTTCCACTCAAAAAAAGTGATTTACAATTTATTCCTGTTGAACTTCAGTATTTTACAATTGGTGAATATGAAGAAATTACTACATCCTCATATTCTGAACAAAATGGAATTATTTACGGTACAGATAAAGGTGCAATATATCAAAATGGAATATATCCTTCTGATGCAGCGGTTACAATTGATATTCAAAGACTTACCGAAACAGCACACAATAGAATTTCAGATATTGCCATAATTGATAATAAATATTATTTTATATCACATAATAATGTTTACGTTGGACAAACTTTACAAACAGATATTTCAATTTTAGCTGAAAATGTAAACGCAACAAATATAATTGCATTTGATAATAGTTTGATTTTATGGTCTTTAAATGATATAAAACCAGTTTACAAATTAAATTTTAAAGAAGATGGCTCCCATGAAATTAAAGAACTATTTACAATAGACAAACCAATTACATCTTTAAATGCTAACCAAAATTCAATTGTTACAATTACAGGTAATTCAATAGTTTATTTATATAGCTTTGAAACTAACATTAACGAAGAAATTTATTCAAGTTCAGGATTACAAGATGCAATTTTATTTGACAGCGAAAATTTATATGTAGCAAAAACAGCAGTAACAAATCCAACATCCGCATTAATAAATATAAATATTAATACAAAAGAAACTGTTCCTCATCCAGTAAAAGGTGATGTTATTTTTTCTTTAGAAACACAAGAAAAAAATGGAACTACAGAATTATATGGTGTAAGTATTATTTCATCAAATGGAAAGAAAACAACAGAAATATTTAATTATAAACCATCAACAAAATTATATTCACCTCTTCTACAATGGGGAGATGAAGATACAAATGCTTTTGTAAAAGTTATAAACGGAGTAATTTATACAAATATTGCTAAAACAGGTGCTCGCTCGCTAAATCTTTCTACAAAAAAAAGTGCTGTATTAAAACGAGCTGCATCATTGCCTAAAGATATTGTTGGAAATAAAACTCATCTTGCAACAGTAAATCAAGACGGAAGCGTAACTTGGTATAATACATCAACTAACGCAAAAATAACAAACTGGAATTTAACAGCTGAAGATTACATTTCTTCTTTTTGATGTGAAATATTTTCAAATTTTGTATAATGAGGAATAAAGGTTAATTTAACAATACCGGTTGGACCATTACGTTGCTTTGCAACATGAAGTTCAGTTGGTATTGTTGTCTCATTTTGTTGAGGAATTCTGTCACGATGCAAAAACATGACAACATCGGCATCTTGCTCAATAGATCCTGATTCTCTAAGTTCTGCAAGTGTAGGAGCTTTCCCTTCTGTACTACGGGCAACCTGCGATAGAACAACTATAGGTATATCTAACTCACGAGCAAGACTTTTAAGAGAACGAGAAATTTCAGCAACTTGTTCATGTCTTGGTATTGAAGTATTTTCACTTCCAATAAGAGTAATATAATCAATAAATATAATTTTAATATCATGTAAGGATTTCAATCTACGAGCTACAGATCGTAAATCCAAAAGTTTCATATTTGGTGTATCTATTATGTACAAAGGTGCATCATAAAGATGCGCTGAAGCATCTTGCAATAAATGAAAATCAGAATGAATTAAAAAACAAGTTCTTAATTTTTCAGAAGCAATTCTAGATTCTTGAACTAGCAAACGCTGCATAACTTGAATATCTGACATTTCAAGAGAAAAAAAAGCAGAAGGAATTTTTTTCTGAATTGCAATAAATTGTAACATAGATAAAGCCATAGCAGTTTTACCAATTGAAGGTCGAGCTCCTAAAATAATCATTTCAGAAGGCTGAAAACCAGAAGTCATTTGATCTAATTCAGTAAAACCAGTCTCTATTCCTGTTAAAGCTGTTTTATTTCTATATAATTCTTGAACCTTATCTAATAACTGAGTTACAAGTTCTTTAGTAGATTTAAAATTTTGAGATGAAGTTGTATCTGTTAATTTAAAAATTTCTTTTTGTGCTTCTTCAAGAACAGCACGACTATCAACAGTTTCATCATGAGAATCTGCAACAATTTTTGCAGCAGATTTTATTAATTCACGTCTTATTGATTGATCTTTAACTATATTTGCGTAATATTCTACATTTGCACTGGTAGGAACTTTATCGGTGAGTTCAGAAATATAAGCAGGTCCACCTGCAGCCTCTAACTCACCCTTTTCTTTTAATTTTTCTTTTAAAGAAATTATATCGCCTTGTTTTCCCTCATTATAAAGTTCCAACATAGCGGTAAAAATTTTTTGATTTTGAAGTGAATAAAAAAAGTATTTATGATAAACATGAACTAACTATTGATGAAGATCAAGCAGAAATTGTTAGTGGTAAAGCAAATGTTTTAGCTGCAAGAGTTGATGATTATAATAATGATGAAGTATATAAAAATAAGATTGGTTATGAGGCAGATTTCTATGTAGTAGATATCGGCAGCGGCCCTGTGGAATTACAGTAAATTATGAAGAGAGTCTAAGAGAGTGCCGGAAGTTTTTCTTCCGGCATTCTCGGAATGGAGAATAAATATGACAAGAGAAATTCTTTGGTTGGCAGAATATGGTGTAAACACCGGATTGATTACAGATGAGGATAGAATTTATACCATCAACCGCTTGATGGAGCTGTTTGGCATGGATGATTTAGGGGAAGAAGAAATGCTGAATT
>CALBXN010000004.1 GCA_937890485.1 uncultured Treponema sp. | reverse complement strand
CGATGTATTCAAGAAAGCGAAAGGGCATATTTTCGTTGATGGTGGACTGATGTTCAATCATGACAACGATTTTTCCGTCAACTAGCATAGCTACATCATTGTAATACTTCATGTACAAGACTTTTTCAATCATCACTGGTTGAATTTCCGTAGTTTCTGCGTCGAGATTTGTTCCGTGCAAGGCATTGTACAACGAAATAAAATTTTCTTTTGCAGTTATGTCGTGGGCGAATAAATCTACAAAAACTGAATCTTTGTAATTGCGACGAGTTGCGTTTTGTGAAACGGTCATAAATTTTTCTCCTAAAAAATAAATTCTGCGTGTTAGAAAAAATATTTTCTATACACATATATTAATAGGCACAAACTTGCAAAAAATGATGTAAAGTTGGAAAAATTTTTAAAAAAACTTTGAAAATCAAAATTTCATAATCTACACTTAGAATAAACGGCATGAGATGGCGCCTTTAATGTCGTTTGGAATAATTTTTTAGAGGAAAATGATATGGCTTTACATACAATAAAATCATCTACTAATGATGATATTTTTGACAAATCTGGGGCTACTAAACCACTTAGTAAATATAAAATGCCAGAAAAAGAATCTGATCCAAAAACTATGTATCAACTTATAAAAGATGAATTGTTTTTGGACGGAAATTCTAGGCAAAATTTGGCAACTTTCTGTCAGACTTACGCAGAGGATGAAATTCATCGACTTATGGACGATTGTATTGATAAAAATATGATTGATAAGGATGAATATCCTCAGACTGCAGAAATTGAATCTCGTTGTGTAAATATCATTGCTGATATGTGGCATGCAGATCCTAAAGAAGCAATAGGAACTTCTACAACTGGGTCTTCAGAGGCATGTATGCTTGGTGGAATGGCAATGAAATGGCGATGGCGAAATGCTCGCAAAGCACAAGGAAAATCCACAGAGAAACCAAATTTAATTTGTGGACCTGTGCAAGTTTGTTGGCATAAATTTGCTCGCTACTGGGATGTGGAATTGCGTGAAATTCCTATGGCGGAAAATCGCTTTATTTCAAGTCCTGAAGAGGTTATTAAGTGCTGTGACGAAAACACCATCGGAGTGGTTGTAACTTTAGGAATCACTTTTACGGGACAATTTGAGCCTGTAAAAGAAATTGCCGAAGCCTTGGATAAATTACACAAAGAAAAAGGTTGGGATATTTCAATTCACGTTGATGCAGCTTCTGGAGGTTTTTTAGCTCCATTTTGTGCACCAGAATTACTTTGGGATTTTAAAATACCAAGAGTAAAATCAATTAGTACTTCTGGGCACAAATTTGGTCTTTCTCCTTTAGGATGTGGCTGGGTTGTATGGGGAAACAAAAAAGATTTACCAGAAGACTTGATTTTTAATGTGAATTATCTTGGTGGAAATATGCCAACTTTTGCAATCAACTTTTCTCGCCCTGGTGGACAAATCGTTTGTCAATATTACAATTTACTAAGGTTAGGTAGAGAAGGATACAAAAAAGTTCAGCAAGGTTGTTATGATGTAGGTAAATTTTTTGCAAAAGGTATCGAAAAAATGGGGCTTTTTGAAATGATTTATGATTGTAACGAAAAAGAAGGAATTCCTGCTGTAACTTGGAAACTTAAACATGCTGATAACTGTTGTGGTGAACCTTCTGAAAAAATTCCTTTTGATTTATATCAACTTTCTGATGTTTTAAGAGAACGTGGTTGGCTTTTACCTGCATACAGTTTACCTGCTAATTGCGAGAATATTGTTGTACAACGTGTTTTAATTCGCCATGGATGTACTTATGATTTAATGGAACTTTTACTAGAAGATATTGAAAGAGCTATTAAAAAGCTGATGGAGAATCCTCATGCAAAACACGGTTCAAAGGTTACAAATCACAGAGGCAGTTTTAATCACGGAAGGTAATTTATGGAAACTAAGAAGAAGGGTTTTATAACAACTGGTGCTATGGCATTTATGACCGCCGCTGCAATTATCAGTTTGCGTGGTCTTCCAATGATGGCTGCAGAAGAAATGACCATGTTTTTTTACATTGCTTTTGCAACAATCTTCTTTTTGATTCCTGCGGCTTTAGTTTCTGCGGAATTAGGAAGTGCCTTTGCTGGTCAAGGCGGTGGTGTATATCGTTGGGTAGGGGCAGCCTTTGGTAAGAAATGGGGTTTTACTGCAATTTGGTTACAGTGGATTCAGAATGTTGTTTGGTATCCTACAGTTTTAGCCTTTGCTGCCGCTGCAATCGCTTACGGAATTGGAAAGCCAGAATTAGCCAATAACGGTACTTTTACGGGAATCTTTATCATCGTTTTTTATTGGATTGCAACTTTTATCGCTTTTGGTGGAACAAAACTTCTTTCAAAGGTAACAAGTTGGGGCTTTCTTGTGGGAACAGTTTTACCTGGTGTAATTGTAATCATCCTAGGGATTGTTTGGATGATGATGAAAAAGCCATTGGGCTTTGAAGAACTTACCGCAGCAGAAACTGCGGTTGCAACAGTCGTAGATGGAAAAGTTTCTCCAAGATGGCTACCAAATTTATCTAACATAAATAATCTTTCATATTTATCAGGAATTATTTTGTTATTTGCTGGTGTAGAAGTTCAAGCAGTTCACGCTTCAGAAATGGAAAATCCTAAAAAGCAATATCCATTGGCAATTTTTATTTCTTCAATCATCGTATTTGCTTTGTTTACTTTTGGTTCTTTGGCGATTGCAGCTGTTGTTCCTAACTCACAACTTCAACTAGAATCAGGTTTAATGCAAGCTCTTTCTACAATGTTGAATGCAGTAAATATGAAATGGGCAATGTATATTTTAGCATTCTGTGTTGCTTTTGGTTCTTTAGGTGGTGTTCTTTCATGGATTTCTGGTCCAAGTAAAGGTTTGTTAAGTACCGCAAAAGATGGAATTTTGCCAGAAACATTGGCTAAAACAACAAAATCTGGGGCTCCAAAAAATATGATGCTTATACAAGGTTTTATTGTTACAATTTTGGCTTGTTTGTACTTTGTGATGAAAGATGTTAGTGTTGCATTTTTCTTGCTATCTGCTTTAACTGTTGCAGTTTATATCATTATGTATTTGATGATGTACATGGCTGCAATTGTTTTAAGAAAATCACAACCTAATTTAGAGCGACCTTACAAAGCTCCAGCTTTACCATTATTGGCAGGAATCGGAATTTTGGCTGCAATCTTTGCTTTGGTTCTATCCTTTGTTCCACCTTCCCAACTTCCAATTGGAAATCCAGCTTCTTATATTGCCATCGTTGCAATTGGAACAATAGGATTTTTTATCATCCCGTTGATAATTGCAAAGGTGCGAAAAAACAAAATTATTAATCAATAAACTTATTGGTTTAGGGGACTGTTTAATGTGTGATATTTTTCATAACTTAGACAGTCCTTTTTTATAAAACTTGACAAAATATTGTATTTTATATAATTTAATTGTATAAAATTGAATTGTATACAATTAAATTTATTTTTATGGAGGTTTTATGAGCTTATATGATTTTAAAGTAAAGAATAATAAAGGCTCTGAAGTTTCCCTTTCTGAGTATAAGGGAAAAGTATTACTGATTGTAAATACTGCAACAGGATGTGGATTTACACCTCAGTATGATGGATTGCAAGATTTGTATGAAAAATACAAAGATTCTGGATTAGAAATTTTAGATTTTCCTTGTGACCAATTTGGACATCAAGCACCAGGAAGTGATGAAGAAATAGCTAATTTTTGTACAGGTAGATTCGGTATTACATTTCCACAATTTTCTAAAATAGAAGTAAATGGGAAAAATGCAAGTCCCTTGTATGATTGGCTAAAAAGCCAAAAATCTGGTATACTAGGTAAAGCAATCAAATGGAATTTTACTAAATTTTTGATAGACAAAAATGGTAACGTAGTTGAGCGTTTTGCACCAACAGTTGAACCAAAAAATATAGAAGAAAAAATAAAGGAATTATTATGAATTATACTTATAACACAGATAATGTTTGTGCCAGTCAAATCAATTTTGATATAAATGGAGATGTGATTACAAATATCAATTTTTATGGTGGCTGTAACGGAAACTTAAAAGCAATTTCAAAATTGCTAGAAGGAAAAACTGTAGATTATATAGAATCTACTTTAAAAGGAAATACTTGTGGTCGTCGTTCTACATCCTGTGCTGATCAACTTGCAAAAGCTGTAAGAAAAGCTTATATGGAACAATAAATATGTCAGAATCTAAAGATGATTTGTTAAAACTTGAAAATCAATTATGCTTTCCTCTTTATGTTGCATCTAAAGAAGTGATAAAAAAATATCGTCCGTTTTTAGATGAAATTGATTTAACTTATACTCAATACATCACAATGATGGTTTTGTGGGAAGAAAAATCAGTTAGCGTAAAAGATTTAGGTAATCGATTATTTTTAGATTCTGGAACATTAACTCCATTACTAAAAAGTTTAGAGAAAAAAGGTTTAATTTCTAGAACACGAGATGCTGAAGACGAAAGAATTTTGCGTGTATCAATTACTGATTTAGGAACTGAGTTAAAAGATAAAGCATTATTAATTCCAAGCAAAGTTGCCTCATGTGTAAATCTTTCAAAAGATGAAGCCACTACATTATATGGGTTGCTTCAAAAAATTTTACTGTATTGAAAAATCCTTGTATTTAAAGTATTCTAAAAAAGTATGCAACGCTCAAAAATTTGTTTATGTTTAACTGGAAATACAATTCAAGAAGATTTAGATATTATAGAAACTTATCGAAATTACATCGATATTGTTGAACTTAGAGTAGATTATCTTTCTTCAGATGAAAAACTTCATATCAGAAAATTTCCTGAGTTAGCAGGAATTCCTTGTATTTTAACAATTCGTAGAAAAGCCGATGGTGGATTATACGACGCAGGAGAAGCTTCTCGCACAACACTTTTTGCAAGAGCTTTAGCCTACGCTGAACAAGATGTTAGAAAAAACTTTGCTTATATCGATATGGAAAATGATTTTTACGTTTCAAGTTTACAGGATGCAGCCTTAGCTTTTGGAACAAAAATTATTCGTAGTTATCATGATATGAATGGTATGGTTTACAACATCGAAGAAATGATGAAAAAAATGCGTACTACAGGATTTGAAATTCCAAAGATTGCTTGCATGCCTCAATCTTTATCTGATGTAACTCAAATGTTAAAACAATCAAAATCAATTACAGATTTTGACCACATATTAATTGCCATGGGACCTTTAGGACAGCCAACACGAATTCTTGCAAATAAAATGAATTCTTGTATAACCTATGTTTCTCCAAAAAAAGAAGGTTCACTTTTATCCGAAATTGGTCAACTAGATCCAATTACCCTTAACGAAGTTTACAATTTTAAAAATATTGATGAGCGAACAACAATTTACGGAATAACAGGTTATCCTTTAGTTGCAACAGCAAGTCCTGAATTACATAATAGTGGATATAAAGCAAAAAATATGAATTCAGTGTATATTCCTGTTCGTGCAAAAAAAATAGAAGAAGCCTTAGAGTTTGCAGAAGAAGTTGGTATTCAAGGTTTATCTGTTACTGTTCCTCATAAAGAAGATGTTATTCCTCATTTAATTACAGTTTCTGAAGAAGTTGGCGATATTGGTGCTTCTAATACAATAATCAAACATGGCGAAGAATGGATTGGTTATAATACAGATGCAGAAGGTTTTCAAAATTCACTTTTAGAATTTTTAGGTACAAAAAATCTGAAACGTTGGAAGGTTGCAATTATTGGTGCAGGAGGAGCTGCAAGAGCTATTGCCTATGTGGTAAAAAAATTAAAAGGAAAAGCATGTATTTTTAATAGAACACTTTCAAAAGCAAAATCCTTAGCACAAGAATATGGATTTGATTATGCTCCTTTATCATCTGAAAGTCTTTCAAAGTTAGAGCTTTATTCTTCATTGATTATTCAAACAACATCCATTGGTTTAGGTGTAGGCGAAAAAGAAATTTCAACTTCCGAAAATGACCCACTAAGTTTTTACAATTTCAAGGGTTATGAATATGTTTATGATGTAATTTATCATCCTCAAGTAACTCCTATTTTGAACAGAGCTCAAATGTCTGGATGTAAAACTATAAACGGATTTAACATGTTGAAATATCAAGGATACAAACAATTTGAATTATTTACAGGAGTAAAATATGAAGACTCTTAATCAAAATGAGCAAAAAGAAAAAGTTGGTAAAGTTTCAATAGATACTTTAATTGAAAAAGGATTTATTTTTTCAGGAATGAAAATTGGTCTTGGAACTGGTTCTACTGCTATGCACGCTGTAAAACAAGTTGCAGCTCGTATCAGTGATGGAACTTTGAAAAATATCAAGGCTGTTTCTACAAGTTTTCAGACAACAATTGCTTGTCAAGAATTAGGAATTCCTGTTTTTTCTATGAATAGCCCAGAAATTAAGGGTGAACTAGATTTAGCCATTGATGGTGCTGATGAAATTGATGCTGATTCTAACTTAATTAAGGGTGGTGGTGCTGCATTGCTTTTAGAAAAAATTGTGGCATACAATTCAAAAGTTTATGTGATTATTACCGACGAAACAAAAGCTGTTTGCGATTTAGGAACAAAATTTGCTCTACCTGTAGAAATTATCCCAGAAGCAAGAGTTTCTATTACAAAGCAACTTGAAGCTCTTGGTGCAAAATGTGTTTTACGGGAAGGGCTAAGAAAATGTGGTCCTGTAATCACTGATAATGGAAATCAAATTTTAGATTGTACTTGGCAATCTGTTAACGGAAAATCTCCTATAAATCCTTCAGAAATGGAAGATAAAATTAATTCAATTACTGGAGTTGTAGAAACAGGATTTTTCACAAAAAATAAACCAATCATTTTTATAGCAAAATCAGATGATTCTGTTGAAATTAGAAATATGCCTTGTAAATAAAGAGTGAAAATTTAATGTTTCCTCCTTTTCCAGAATCAGAAGCAAAACAAGAATGTCTTTTACTCATTGAACAACTTGAAAAATCTGGTTGTATGGATTTTTGTGTAGAAGAAGAATTTAGAAATCCTAAATTTAGTCTTGAATACGCAAAAAATAATTGCGGAATTATGATGGGTGTTTTAGTTTGCAAAATTCCAGATACAAATAAAAAAGTTGTGTTAAAAGCATTTTCGGGGCAATATAACAGTAATTGGCAAATTCCAGGCTGGGTCAATCCTTGTTTTGAAGTTGAAAAATGGCAAAATGAAGTAAATCGGGCTGATCCAAAAATAAAAGAACTTACACGCAAGATAGAAGAATTTGTAAATGAAGAAAAACTTTATGGCGAAGATGGAAAAATTCTTCATCAATTAAGAAAAGAAAGAAAACTCATTTCTAATGAATCTTTGAAAAATATTTACAGTTTTTATGAATTTACTTGTTTTGATGGTTCGGTTGAAACTTATAAAACTTTGCAAGAAAATTTTGAAAATGATTTTTTGTTTCCTACAGGCACTGGAGATTGTTGTGCTCCAAAATTACTAAATCATGCTTACAAAAAAGGATTGCAACCTATAAGTCTTGCAGAATTTTTTTATGGAAAAGAACCTGCATCCTCTTTGAAAAAGCACAAAACTTTTTATCCACCATGTGATGAAAAATGTGGATATGTTTTGCCAAAAATACTTGGCTTAGAAATTTTATACAGAGATGAGGACATTATCGTTGTAAACAAGCCTTCTGGGATTTTGTCAGTTCCTGGGAAAGGTGAAGATAAATTTGATTGCATAAGTACAAGAGTTAGAAAATTGATTCCAGATTGTATTGAACAACCTTCTGTTCATAGATTAGATATGGATACTTCTGGAATTTTAGTTTTAGGTTTAACAAAAGAATCTCACAGAAATCTTTCTATACAATTTCAAGATAGAAAAATAGAAAAAAAATATCAGGCTTTATTACGAGGCAGATTATCCGACAAAACAAATGAAACTTCTGGGACAATAGAATTTCCAATGCGTGTTGATTTAGAAAATCGTCCATATCAAATTTATGATGAAGAATATGGTAGAATAGCTACTACGGAATGGAAATTACTTGAAGAGTTTTCTTTAGATGAAGATTTTTTACAAGGGGAACATCAAGAGGATTCTCTTTGGCGAACTCGAGTGGAATTTACACCAATTACAGGAAGAACACATCAACTTAGACTGCATTCTGCTCACGAAAAAGGTTTAGGAATTGCGATTGTAGGCGACCGTCTTTACGGAAAAAATTTTTCTGATGAAAGACTTTGTTTACAAGCTTTTTATTTGAAATTTACTCATCCAACTACAAATCAGATTATGGAATTTACAGTTCCTTTTGAATTTTAATTTAGAATTAGATAACAAATATAAAAAAATGCATCCAACTTATTAAAAAATTGGATGCACTCAAACTCAATTATCTAAATGAATTATAGTCCCATATCAGTTTTTAGCCATTCAAGAACTTGTTCAACTGTTTCAAAATGTCCTTCAATAACGCCTGTGTCAGACATTTGTGTATTTTTCTTTGTTTGAACTTTTAACATAAGAGAAGAACCTTCTGCAAAACCAAATGCCTTACATCCTGCTTCTACAAAAGATTTTGTCATTTCTACAAGTTGTCCAATTTCGCCTGGTCCAACTGGTTCCATTTGTGTACAATCTGCAACATATGCCCAGCCAGAAGTTTTCCATGAACCTACTTTTGATAAAACTGTAGACATCAACCACTTCAAATCATCAATATTTGTTTTTCCTGTTCCTGCAGAAACAATTATATTTCTTCCTGCAATAACTTCTACTGATTGTGTTCCTTGTGTTTCTTTCATATTGTCTTATTCCTTGTAATTTATTTGGTATAATTCATTTTAGTACGACAAATTAAATCTGTCAAATTTTTATACAAAAATTAACCAAATTAATTTACTTACAATGTGAACTAAAGCATGTGAAAGCATTGAATATTGCAATCCATATTTTATGTACAACCAACCAAAAAAGAAACCCATTCCACCGTTGTATAAAAAACATCTAAATAAGATAAGAGGAGTTATTCCAAAAGTGATTTGTGTTGCTGGTAAATGTCCTGCTGCAAAAAGTAAACTTGCAACTATGTTTGCAATTAAAAATACGATTTTTGGAACTTCATTTTTTTCTGAAGTTATTGATTTTCTAAAAAAGATTTTCCAAATGATAAATGCAAAAAGTGAAAGTACAAAAAGTCTAAGTAAAAGTTCTTCGCAAATTCCACCATAAAGAAGGCTTGAAACTAATGAAACAAAACTAAGCCCAACTGCATCTGCCTGACGAATTTGTGGAATTACTGCTCCAAAAGTCCAGTAATCTAAACTTAATAAAATTCCACAAACAACTGAAACAATACAAGTTATACAAACTGCTTTTTTTTCAAAAACAATGATTTTTCCATCTTTTTTTATGGAAGGCAATAGTCCTACTTTTTTTGCAACAATATATCCAAAGAAAGTTGCTAAACAAATCATACCTACACTTTGGATTGCTGAAATTAAAATAACAACAGTTTTACTTCCTACTGTGGCGATAGCTTCTTCCAAAATTTCTGGTGGATATAAATCAAATGTGTAAAGACAAGTAAAAATTACTGCAACTATGATGACTGGCAAAAATCCTAATGTAAAGAAAAGAGGATTTTTTATTTTTTGCCAAAAAGTTTTTTTTGTTTGTAAAGTTGTGTTTTCTAAATTTTCCATGGTTGATTTCTCCTAATTTTCTGTAATTTCTTCTGGTTCTCTTGTTGTTTCTACACAAAAACTTTTTACTCTACAATGGGGACAAGTTAGTTTTCTTGTGTTTGGGGTGTGATTAGCCCAAAATGCTTCCTTAAAGTTTGCTTTAAAAATTTTGTTACATTCTGGACAAATATAATTTACTTTTGTTAGATAAAATTTGCTAATCCAAATTGCACCTAAAATAGCGAGAATCATTCCAATTACAAAAGGCCACCAAGTTCCAGTTTTTATTCCATAAATTAAAGTTACAATTTCAATAATTTCTAAAGGAATTCCAACTCCTAAAATTGTTCCTCTGATTTTCCATAATGCTTTTTTGTCTTTTTTGTTTTCCATTTCTTCCACCTTGTAATTTACTCTATCAATTAAATCAGCTGACAGCCGATCTTCTAAACAATCTTCCAATCCATTTAGGATTTTAAGTTTTTCGTTTTTGTCTTTAATTTCTTTTTGCAAAATTGTTTTTTGTTCTTTTAGCAAAAGAGAAATTACTTTTTTAGAATTGTTTTCTTTTAGAATTTTTGCGACAGTATTTATAGGAATATTTAAATCTCGTAGGAAACAAACAATTTTCATCTTAGATAAATCTTCTGAAGAATAAAGTCGTCTTCCTCCTTCTGATATTCCACTAGGAACAACTAATTCTCTGTTGTCGTAATATTGCACAGTTCTTACTGAAATTCCACAGATTTTTGCCACATCACCAGTTGAATACATATTTTGTGTCTGCATAACATCACTCCCATATCGTTTTATACTAATATTCTACAATATGACGCAGCGTTATGAGCAAGAGAAAATTATGTTTTTTTGAAAAATTTTTTATTTTTTTATAAAATTTAGATTTTTATTGCTACAGCCAATCCAAAGTTTTTATCTATAGGATTTATTATTGGAGAAAAACTTATATTTTCAACATCTAAATCTAACATCAAGGCTTCTGCTAAAGTTCTGTTGTATTTTGTTGCTCGAGTTTTTGCTCGTACACATTGAAATACTGTACTTGTAATTTTTATTCCAAGCCCTGCAATAGCCCATGGTAAAAAATGTTTAAATACATCCTCTTGAAATAAAGCATAACCTGCACCTTGTAAAAGAGGAAACATCCCACTAGCTCCAAAACCTGGTATTGTAAACAGAGAAACAAATAAATCAATACATAACATTGGATATGGTAAAATTGAGTAGAATAATAATGAAATCCCCCAACCCGATGCATCTGATTCTACTGCATATTTTAAAGAATTAATTTCTCCTACTAAGAAACAAGCCACTGAGAATGTATCTGCCAGAGCAAATAATGAGCCAAATCCAATATCACCTTGAGTAAAGTTCCCGACTCCGAATCCTGTAATTAAAGCCCATATAATTGGTCCTTTATATTCCATTTGATTTGTGGTGTACAAATTTTTTTTAGTGGAATTTTCCATTTGCAAAGCAAGAGCTTGGATTTCTGATTTATTTTTTTTCACGCTTTTAGTAGATTGTAATCCAAACATATTAAATAATCCATTTGGTTCTATTAATTTTTGAGCAAATGTTCTAAGTTCTAGCTGTGAAAGAGTGCTTATATTTGAATTAAGTTCATCAATTTGATTTGTTGATTCTTGTTCTATTTCTTGAGAAAAAGCAAAATGCAAAGTACCAAAAAAAATTAGACAAAATAAAATAAATTTCTTGTTCATGTTTTTCCTCCATGTGTAAATTTTACACCAATAATAAAACAAAGTAAATGGAGAAAAATGTTATTGATTTTCGATAAAAAATTAGTTTTTGTTTTCCATCCCGATGGTAATTTTATCAGATTCTTCTCCAAAAATAATTCCAGAAGTTTGTTTTGTTGTATTTTTCAAAAATATTAAGGACAGAATGAAAGAGATAATTAAATATAGAATATAAATAATAATTAAAATATTTTTTATAAGATTAATATAAGGATTTATTTTATTTATGGATACATTCTTAATGTTAATCATTGCTTCTTTTATAGATATTGTATTTTTATTTTTGTCTATTGTAGTAATTATATTTAATGTAGCAGTAGAAAAATCTGTAACTGAATCATAAATAATATTTTGGATTAAATCGATTTCGGAATTTTCTGTATTTATTACTTCTTTTAACATTGTTTTTATCTGTGTTGTATCAAATTCTTTTGTTAAAGCATTTGGAAAATATTCATTCACTTTTTGTTCGAGTTTTTCAATTTGTTTATCTACAAGGTAATTAAAACCTTTTGATGCAAAACTACAAAATAGCATTAAGAAAATAAAAATTACGGAAAAAATAATATTACAAAAATATAATGTTAGGCGATTTGTTTTATTTTGAATTTTCTTTACAAAACAAATATTTAAAACTAAGGTGATTAAAATAGAAAACATAATAAAATATATCATTTGAATTCCTCATTTATGTATATTGAAGATTTTGTTGGTTTAAAATTGTTTTTTACTGAAACAAAAAATGGTTCTTTATAGATTAGCAGTTCTTTATATTTATCTTTTTGATTTAGGTCTTGTAAGACTGATTTTGTTACAAGTCTTCCACATGGAGCTTGCATAAAAATCTTAAAAGTTTCTGGTCTAAATTCATCTTTATTTTTTTTTAATAGAATATCACATTTTATTAATTTATCTTTGTAAGTAGAAAATAATTTTACGGAATAATAAAAAAATATAAAAAATACAATTACTTGTGGAATAAATAATACTTTAGAAATTTTATAAAAAGGAACTAAAATACTAATTATTCCACAAAATAGTAAGAGAAAAGAATATGTATTTAAGTAAATAAACTTAAATATTTTATTCATTATTTTTGAGCTGATGAAATTGCTTTGTAGAATGCATCTACTGCTTTTTGTGCATCTGCTTCTGTTGCACCAGATAGCATAACAGGTGTTCTTTGTGTAAATGATTCATAGTACAAATAGTATGCAGGACAGAAACAACCACATGTTGCATGTTTTGTATACCCTACTTCTTTTACGCTACTTGGGAGAAGATATTTTACTTCACGAGCTGTATTGAAACAATAACAGTTGATAACATTTCGTACTTCAACAACTCTTTTATCTGTGATAACTAAAAAACCATTATATTTAGTTCCAAAGAGTTTTGCAAAGAATTTTGCAATTTTTCCAAAAAATACTGAAATTGGATTTGAACTTGTAGCCCAAAGTTCTGCTTCAATTTCCATTACAAGTGTTTCACCTTCTTCTAAGATGATTCCTGATTTTAATTCTGACATAAAAGTCTCCTTAAGATTATTAATTTAAGGTAATAAAAAAAATAATTACCTTTATTAGAGTAACTAAATTATATCATATATATTTTTAACGGTAAAGAATATTTTTAATTACTCTTAAAATGGTAATTTTTTGCTATGGGGTTTAGAGAGAATTTAAAAGAAGAACTTGATTATCAAGGCTTAAAAACAAAGGAACTTGCTGAAAAATCTGGAGTGAATAAGAGAACAATCGATCATTATTTAATGACTAATCCTCAAGAGCCTAGTGTTACAAATGCTTTTAAAATTGCACAAGCTCTAAATGTTTCTGTAGAATATTTATTAACAGGTACAGAAATGAAAAATAAAATTATTTTGTCACGAGAAAATATTGAATTAATAGAAGGTTTTTCTAATCTTACAGTAGCAAAGAAAAATGTAATCAAAAATTTAATAAATATATTCCTTGACTCATAACTAATTTTCGATAAAAACATCTTGACAACTTGACAACTTGATAATATACTATAATTATGATAAGTGTAACGGTTGGAGATTTTAAATCTCGTTTTTCAGATTATTTAGATTCGGTTATAAATGGGGAAGATGTAGAAATTTTATATGGGCGTGCAAAAAAGCCAGTAGCAAAATTTACCAAAATTAAAGAAACTGAAAAGCGAAATATAGGAACTTTGGATGGAATTTCATCTTTTTCTGAAATTGAAGATGGAAAAATCTCTATGGAAGAATTTTTAGGAATATAAAAATGAAATATCTTTTAGATACCCATACTTTTATTTGGTCTATTATGAATTCTTCTAAGCTTTCTGAAAAAGTAAAAAATATTATCGAAAATCCAAATAATGAAATTTTTGTAAGTGGTATTACTTTTTGGGAAATTGCAATTAAAACTCAAATTGGAAAAATGAAATTTGAAAATTTTAATATTCTTCATTTGCCAAATATTGCAACTCAATATGGATTTTCAATTTTTACTCCAAGTGCTTATGATTATGTAACTTACAATGAACTTCCTTTGGTAGAAAATCACAAAGATCCTTTTGATAGAATGTTAATTCATTCAGCATTGAAGAATAATTTAATTTTAGTTTCTAAAGACCAATTTTTTTCAAGTTATGAAGAATTTGGATTACAACTTTTATGGTAGTTATAAGTCAAGTAAGAAAAATGTTACCATTGAATACAGTTAAAATTATCTATATAATAAAAATCAGGTTTATTTGTGTATTGGAGGATATATGGCAAATTCTGTAAAAGATATCATAAAAATGATAGAAGAAAATGATATTAAAATGGTAGATTTTAAAATGGTGGACATAAATGGACAGTTCCGCCATGTTACAATTCCTGCAAAAAACTTTTCTGAAGATACAATGAAAAGTGGAATTGGTTTTGATGCTTCTAATTACGGTTACGCTGTGGTTGAAAAAAGTGACATGGTTTTTATTCCAGACCCAGACACAGCTTGTATCGATCCATTCTGCGAAATTCCAACTCTTTCTATGACTGGAAATGCAATGATTATTGATAAGGAAAATCGTCCTTTGGCTCAGTATCCACGAAATATTGTTTTGGCTGCGGAAAAATATATGAAAGATTCAGGTATTGCAGATGAAATGTTGATTTTGCCTGAGTTTGAATTCTATTTGTTTGATAATGTGGGTTGGAAAGTGGCTCCAAATCATAACGGATTTGAAATTGATGTAAATCAAGCTCACTGGAATAGTGACGTGGAAGGAATGGGCTACGTTATTCCAAAGCAAAAAGCTTATCATGTGGCAAAACCATTTGATGCAAGTTACGAATGTCGTAGTGAAATGTGTCTTCTAATGGAAGAAATGGGAATTAATGTAAAATATCATCATCCAGAAGTAGGGGCAGCTGGTCAGTTTGAAATTGAACCTCAACTTGGAAGAATGTCAAAAATGGCTGATGCTACTATGATGATTAAATATATTATCCATAATACTGCAAAAAAATACGGAAAAACTGCAACATTTATGCCAAAACCTGTTATGGGTGAAGCTGGGAATGGTATGCATGTTCATATGCTTTTACTTAAAAATGGGGAACCTATTTTTTCTGATGATAATGGTTATTCTAATTTAAGTGAAACTGCTCATTATTTTATGGGTGGTCTTTTGAAACATATTGCTTCATTGTGTGCAATCACAAATCCTAGTACAAACTCTTTCAAGCGTCTTGTTCCTGGTTTTGAAGCTCCTGTTACTGTAGGATATGCAACTTCTAATCGTTCTGCTGTTATCCGAATCCCAGCTTATGCAAAATCTCCAAAAATGCGTCGCTTTGAAATTCGTAATCCTGATGCAACTTGTAATCCATATTTTGCTTATGCTGCAATTTTGATGGCTGGACTTGATGGAATTAAAAACAAAATTGATCCACATGCAAATGGCTGGGGACCATACGATATGAACTTGTACAATCTATCTGATGAAGAAAAAGCAAAACTAAAACATTTGCCAACTTCTTTGGAACAAGCCTTGGACGCTTTAGAATCTGACCACGATTATTTAA
>CALBXN010000003.1 GCA_937890485.1 uncultured Treponema sp. | reverse complement strand
TCACTTTCTGCAAGACCGGAAACATTGACAGAAACAGAACTTTCTAATCCGAGTAAGAAGTCGGAAGAAACTTTAAATATCGTTGCCAGTTCCACAATGTATTGGGTGGACGGAACGGAAATGCCCATTTCCCACGCATTTACACTGGATCGGGTAATGCCGAGCATTTTGGCAAGTTCGGTTTGAGTTAATCCTTTTTGTTCTCTTAAACGTTTAATTCTGTCTGAAATCATAACTAGTAAAATCTCCTTGGGTAAATGGTAAAACAGACGTAAAGATATTGCATTATCAAAATGATAGTACAAAACTTTATAATTTAGAGGATTCAAATTCAAAAGAAAAAATTACTTCATCTTCAATCAATGGATTAATTACTGGTAATATTACTCCTTACGGAAATTATGTAAAAGTTGAATCTTTTTTGACTTTATATCCAGAAGGTAAAATTTTAGTAACAGCTAAAGAAGTTGGTCTTGTTTCTGAGGTTGAATTTATTGCAAGTTCAATAATGAATCAAATGTTAAGTGCAATAATCAATAGTCCTCTTGTGGAAGCGGATATTTTAATTTATCCACAGGAAGCTGGGGAAAATGCAAAAATTTACATCGAAGATTTTGTGTTAAAGGGCAAATCTGTTTCAACAAAATTTACTCCTGGTGAACATTCAATAAGAATTGAATCACCTGGGTATGAAACTATATATTTTTCGTATAATTATTTGTCTAATGAAAATAAAACTATTTCAGTTAACATGAAAAAAATTGAAACGGTAGAAAGTTATTTTACTGTAAAAAATAAAAAAATAGATAATCAGTTTGATTTAAGTTCTCAGATTTATTTAAATTCATTATTTATAGGCAACAATCCTATTTCTGTGTTGGTAAGTGATAAAACTTATATAGGTGAAATTGTTTCAAATAAAGGTGATGATGTTTATTCTTTCTTTGTTTTAAAAAATGGATATAATTCAAAGAATCTTCAAGAGAAAAATGAAAATAATGCAATTGCTTTACAATTTGATATTCCAGAAGCAAAAGAAGATTTATCAAAAAAAATTGATAGAAGTCGTAAGCGGATGTATTGGTCGTATGGTGGTTTAATTTTATCTTTGCCTTTACATTTTTTTGCAAAAGGAACTTACGAACTTTGTGAAGAAAATAGTTCTATAGTCGATTCTTCAAAGTTGAGTACTTGGGAAGCTGTTTCTAATGTTACAATGTATACTGCAATTGGTGCTGGTGTTAATTTTTTAGTTCAATTAATTTTATATTTAGTTGATGCAAATAAAGTTGTTCCAAAAGTAGTGGAGCCACAATTAATTGATAAAACAACTGTTGATAAATTAAATGTAGAAATTCAAGAAGTTCGTCAAAAAGAGGAAGAAGTAAAAATTCAAAAAGAACTTGAATTGCAAAAAAAATTAGATGAAGAAAAAAAATTAGCAGAAGAGCAAAGTATGCAAGAAAAACAGCATAACTTAAACGAAGAAACTGATTCAGAAAATATTTTGGAAGAAAAATCTTCAGAATCAGAAATTTTAGAAAATAAAAATATAGAAAATTCTATTGAGAATAAAGAAGGTGAATAATGGCTAAATTTAGTTTTAAAGAAAAGTTACAAAAATTTTTTGGTGGACAACCAAGTTTTGATGAAGACTTTTTTGATGATATGACGGATATTTTAATAGAAAGTGATATTGGTGCAAAACTTGCCTTTGAACTAATTGAAAAATTAGAAAAAAAATGTAAGGAACAAAAAATAAAAGAAACTTCTCAAGTTCCGTCTTTGTTAAAAGAATTGTTAAATGAATATGTTTTAGAAACAACATTAATTCCTGAAAAAGAAAAAATAAATGTTTACATGGTACTTGGTGTTAATGGTGTTGGAAAAACAACTTCTGTTGCAAAACTTGCTGGTTTTTATAAAGATAAATTTTCTGATAATCAAAATTTTGTAACACTTGCTGCAGCAGATACTTTTAGAGCCGCTGCAATCGATCAATTAAAATATCACGGGGAAAAAGTTGGTGTTCGTGTTGTTGCTCATAAAGATGGAGCTGATCCTTCTGCTGTTGTTTTTGATGCTGTTGAATCTGCAAAGGCAAAAGGTGAAGGTTTGGTTTTAATTGATACTGCAGGGCGTTTGCATAATAAAGAAAATCTTGTGCGTGAATTACAAAAAATTGATAGAACTGCAAAACAAAAAGCAAGTGAAGGTTGTTATAAAAAAATTTTAGTTTTAGATGCAACAACTGGGCAGAATGCTTTACGACAAGCAGAAGTTTTTCATGAAGCAGTTGGAATTGATGCAGTTATTTTAACTAAATATGATTCAACAGCAAAAGGTGGAATGATTGCAACTTTAGGAAAGGATTTAAAATTGCCTGTTGCATTTGATTGTTTTGGTGAAACATATTCTGATATTGAAGTTTTTGATAAAGAAAAATTTTTATCAGATTTATTGGATAATTAATAGGAAATAACTTTTGAAAAAAAATAAATTTTTTTTTACTAGCTTAATTTTAATTTTCTCATTTTTAATTTTTAGTAATGTTAGTTTGTTTTCGCAATCGATTATTTCTAAAAATTTTTCTAATTATTTTAGTAAAGAAAATTTTGTAAAATTTCCAAATTGGAAAAATGGCTTTAATTTTACACAAAATAAAAATGATGTTTTAGATGATGATTTTTTTTCAATTAAAAATTCTGAAGATTATGAAATTAAATTTTCTTATTTGCCAAGAATTCCTGTTTCGGAAGATGTGATAACTGAAAATTCAATTTACAAATATCAACAAGATATGCAATTGCGTTTATTTAAATCAGAAGATTCTCTTATAAGTCTTTATAAAAATCCTTTAGGACAAACAATACGAGTTTACAAGGAAGATTCTTTTATTAAACAAAAAAAATATGATGAAAAAGAAAGACTTTTTGAAGAAAAAATTTGGAAAAATAATTCTCAATCATTTACACTTTTGTCGGAAAAGTTTTCTACTTACGAATCTTTGGAAGAAAAGTTTCCGTATAAAATTGAATTAATTCAGCATAATAATCTTTCTAAAACTATAGAATTTTTTAATGCAAATAATTATGTTGAAAAACGAGAAATATTTTCTTTTGAAAAAATTCCTGTTGAAAAGAAATTAATAAATAAAAATGAAACTGAATTGATGGAACAAGAAGAAATTGTAAAAGAAAAATTAATTTCAACAGAATATTATTTTTATGATTTAGAAAATAGAATTATTGAATATGTTTCTGAAAAAAATAATTTTAAAGTAAAGATAAAATATGATTATGGAAAAAATCTAAAAAATCCAGATGAAATTATTTTTGAAAATGGAATAAAGAAATCTGAAAAAAAATATTTATCAGATTTTGATTATACGAATACAGTATTTCTTGATGAAAATTATTCAATCAAAGCTGTTTATAAAAATTCTATAAAAGTTGAAGAACATTTTTATCTTGATGGTAAGAAAGTTAGAACTTCGTCGGGAGTTTTCTATGAAGAATAATTTTTTATCAAAATTTAGTTGGATTTATTTTTTATCAAAAAGATTTTCTGGGGTTGATTCCTCAAGTAGATTAATTGCAACAAAAATTTTTCCTTCATTAGGAATTGGTTTTGGTGTAATGGCTTTAATTGTAATTATTTCTGTTATGAATGGTTTACAAAGTACATCAATTGATACCCTGATGGAAATTAGCTCTTTTCATATTCGTGTTGAAACAAATGAAAACTCTAATGAAAAAGAGTTTTATGAATTTTGTAAAAATTCTTCGCAAGTAGAATCTGTTACACCTTTTTTAGAAGCTCAAGGTTTATTAGTTGGGAATAGAGGGAAACAACAAGCTGCTCTTTTGCGTGCAATTCCAAATTCGATAATTTATGAAGATTCTGGTTTTGCAAATGAAGTTGACGTTTATAGTGGAGAGTTTAATTTAGAAACTCCGATGTCAATTTGTTTAGGTTCTGAACTTGCACGAAATCTTGGTGTCTCAGTTGGAGATAAAATTTCAATTTTAGCTTTATCGGGTAATTCATCTGTTGATTTATTTTCTGATGATAGAGTTTTCACCGTTACAGGTTTATTCTTCACTTCTAATTTAGAAATTAATAGTTTTTATGCTTTCATATCATTTGAGGATGGAAGAAAAATTTTAGGAAATGGCACGAATAGTTTTTACGGTTTAAAATTAAACGATTATAATAAGGATAATATTTTAATTCATAAAATAAATGAAAATAATTTTAATGTAGAATGTCAATCTTGGAGAGATTATAATCGTTCGATTTTTAGTGCATTGCGTATCGAGAAAAATATTTTAATGATTTTAGTTTTGCTAATTTTTATTGTTGTAGGCGTAAATATTTTTAATGGTATGCGGCGAATGGTTTTTGAACGAAGAGAAGAAATTTGTGTGTTAAGAGCATTAGGTGCTGATGCTAAAAGTATAAAACAAGTTTTTGTTATTCAAGGTTTATCTGTTGGATTGTGGGGAGCAATTCCTGGATTGATTTTAGGTCTGCTTATTTGTGTGCGGATGGATGTTGTTTTTTCTTTACTCGCATCTGTTAGTTATGGATTTCAATATTTTTTTACAATGTTGTTTAATCCTGATTACGCATCTTATGTTTCTGAAAATTTAATTTATTTACAGTACGCAAATATTCCTGCAAAGATAAATTTTGGTGAAGTTTTTTACATTACAATATTTGGTATTATTTCTGCTGTAATTTCTTCTTGGATTGCAAGTAGAAATATTATGAAGTTTCAAGTTTCGGAGGTTTTACGGGATGAGTAATTTGGATTTACAAAATAATATTGTTTTAAAAATTGATAACTTAAAAAAAATTTATAAAGATAATATTTCAGGGGAATCTTTAACTATTCTTGATGGACTTTCGATGGAAGTTCCTGAAGGTTCTAAAAATATTATTATTGGTGAAAGTGGAAGTGGTAAAAGTACTTTGCTTAATATAATTGGTGCATTGGATTCTATTACAGAAGGTAGTGTTAAAGTTGGAGAATTTGATTTGTCAAAGATGAACGAAACATCTTTAGAAAAATTTAGAAGTAAATTTTTAGGATTGATTTTTCAATTTCATTATTTGTTAAAAGATTTTACTGCTTTAGAAAATGTTTTTTTACCAGCATACATGACAGGAACTTCAAAGAAAGATGCAATGGAAAAAGCAAAAAGTTTATTGGTTGATGTAGGATTAGAACATCGTATGAATCATATTCCTGCAAAACTTTCTGGAGGGGAGCGACAACGAGTTGCTGTTGCTCGTTCATTAATCAATGACCCTAAACTGATTCTTGCAGACGAACCAACAGGAAACTTGGATCCTGTGAATGCTCAAATTATTAGCGAGTTACTTTTTTCTGTTGTTGAGAAATATAAAAAAACATTGATTCTCGTAACTCATGATAAAGAAATTGCAACTAAAGGTGATTATTGTTATAAAATCGTAAATGGAAAATTGGAAATAGTATGAAATTGGCTTGTTCTTTTTTACTTGCTTTAAAATTTTTACTTCCTCAGCATGATGCACCTTCAAATGCACGAAAAAGTGTACTTGGTGCAATTTTGTGTATTGCATTAAGTTTAGTTCCTTTAATTGTTGTTCTTGTTGTTTCTGATGGAATGATTGAAGGAATTACAGCTCGAACAGTTTCGCTTTCAAGCTTTGATTTGCAAGTTGTACCTTACGGAATTTCTGGAGTTGATGAAACAAAATATAATGAATATGAAAATCTTGCACAAGTAATAACTCAAGTTGAAGGCGTAAAATCAGCTTGTGTCGAGCGACAAGGTGTTGCTCTTGCTGCAGGTAAAAATGGAAGAACAGGTGCAACTGTAAGAGGTGTGTCACCATCGCTATATGAAAAAAATGAATCTTTTAGAAAATATCTTAATATTCTTGATGGTGAATTTGATGTTTCTACGAATAAAGATGCTGTTGTTGGCTCTAAACTTGCAAAGGATTTAAATTTAAAAGTGGGAGACACAATCAGAATTATTTCTTCTAGAAAAAATACTAATGGAAAAATTATTCCTCGCTTTACGACTTTTAAAGTGAAGGGAATTTGTTCAAGTGGTTATCAAGAATTAGATGCTTTGTGGATTTTTATAAATGGGAAAACTGCCTTTGATTTGTTTTCTACTGCTTCTTCTAAAATTATTATTGGTGTAGAAACTGAGAATCCCTTTGATAATGACATTTATAAAATAGCAGATTTAATTGGGGATAAACTTTATAAACTAAATGAATTTGCAAGTGTCTATACATGGCAAGAATTAAATTCTAGTCAGTTAGAAAACTTTGCGTCTACAAAAATGTTATTACTTTTGATTATGTCGTTGATAGTTTTAGTTGCAAGTATAAATGTTTCTTCTTCGGTAATTATGTTTGTAATTGAACGAAATAAAGAAATCGCAATTTTGAAAAGTGTAGGAGCAAGTTCTCAAGGTATAACTTTTTCATTTTTGTTGATTGCATTATTTATTGGGTTTTGTGGAATATTAATAGGTTTTCCTTTAGGATTGTTGTGTGCTGTAAATGTTAATTCAATTTTAGATTTTTTTGAAAATGTAATTAATTTTGTATTATCATTAGGATATAACCTTTTTGCAAATACACAAGGATTTGTTCCTGTTTCAGTAATGAATCCAGAATATTATCTTGAAGATATTCCTATTGTGTTGCCTTTTGGTGAACTTTTTGCAATTGTAATTTTGGTTTTAATTTTATCAGTTGTAGTTTCTATAATTCCTTCTGTAAAAGCAGGAAAGGAAAAACCTCTTTCTATTTTGAGAAAGATATACATACAATTTTGGGGAGG
>CALBXN010000002.1 GCA_937890485.1 uncultured Treponema sp. | reverse complement strand
ATTGATAAATTCAAAATGAATAAAATGATTCAAATGAATTAAATTTTTTCTTAAAGAAGTTCTTCCGATAATTTCATTATTTGCAGCAAGTCCTGCAATAATCAAAGCACCATTTTGAGATAATTCTACAGAAGTATTTTTAATTCCAGCTAAATCATCAAAAAATTCAGTTCCAATCTTGACATCATCATAAGAAAGTAAAATATCAGTTCCAAAAGGAATTAAATCTGAATATCCTGAAAGTTTAATAAATGAATTTTTAGAAACATTTTTTGCAGAAACAAAATATCTAGCATCATTGTGTTCTGCAAAGGTGGGAACATTTACCTTTGGAACAATTGCAAGGATTTTTCCAGAGTGAATCCAGACTGCACAATTATACAAAGAATTTTCGTACTGTATAGGACAACCAATTACAAAAAGCACAGAAGTTTTTCTGGTGGATTCTACAATAGATAATACAGAAGAAATTGCTTTTTCTAAAAGAGAATTTTGTAAAAATAAATCTTGACAAGTTGAACTTGTAACACACAATTCTGGCATTACAAGCAAATTTACACCATGAGATTCTGCTTTTTTTACAGATTCTATAATTTGTTTTTCATTACTTTTACATCCTGCAACAACGATATCAGGACTACTACATGCAACTCTAAAAAATCCAAAATTCATAATAGAATTATAACGCAAATTAAAGTTATAAGTCTATAAAATTTTGAAATTTAGTAAAAAAGAATTATTTTTTTATTCCTATGTAAAAACGGACAAAATAAAATAAACCCACAACCATCGCTACAAAACCTGAAATATCCATAAAGGTATGTAGAACAGCTGTTATAAATCCCTTTGAAAATAAAATTGCACCTAAAATGATTAACAAAAGACCAACTGGTAAAAGTATGCTCATAAAACCATTTTTTCGAACTTTTTCTATTTTACGAGCTTCTTTTTTATCAAAAACTTTTACAAAAAATCCTTGTAACTTCATCATAAGTTTTCTAAAAAAACTAGGATTTCGTAATTTATTTAATATTTCAAAACCTTCTAAAAGTTCTTCGTCAGTAAACTCTTTTCTTTGAATATTTTCTTCCAATTCGAGTTCTAAAAGTAAGGCTTTATCTTTTGTATCAACCATAATAGCATCAATAGAAGACCAACCTAATGATTTTGCAGCTTCTAATCTTCGATGTCCAGCAACAAGTTCATATTGAGAATTAATTGTGATAGGATTCATTAATCCATATCGCTTTAGGCTTTCTTGTAACATATGTAAATCACCTAAATCTTTACGAACTCGTTTTTTTATTTTAATATCTTTAATTAAAACTGTCATTTACAATATACCTTTGAAATTTATTCCAAAAGGAAGTTAAATTCTTCTCCATCAACTTCAGATATAATATCTTCAGAGGATTCTTCAACCCAACCTTCTAATTCTGTTTTAGAAATATTAGAAACATTCTTTTTACCAGAAGTTATATTTCTATTATAGTTTGTTTTCTTAGGCTTTGCAGATTCGGGAGCCAAATTACCAAGGAATGATAAATCTAACTTTAATGCAGTTTTATCTTTAACTTTTATAGATTTTTCACCAGAAAGTATATGTTCGTTTGCAAGGCGTTCAACACCAATAACTTTAACTTCGTTTCTTGTAGAATGAAGTTCACACATCACTTTAGGTTGAGTTCCTTCAAGGAAAAACTGAGTTGTTTGATGACGACCACAGGCTTCTGTTAATAATTGCCCCGTAACAGAACATACTGTTGCTTCAACTAAACCAG
>CALBXN010000001.1 GCA_937890485.1 uncultured Treponema sp. | reverse complement strand
GCTGTTTCAGCAACCGAAGAAGCAGTAGATGACGGCTGAATATTATCGCTTTTTTCGCCAATAACATGGGATTTTTAATTATTGTCTTGACATAAAGCGCAGAATTCTCTACGATTCGATTAAGCAGTACAGGCAATAGCCTTGGAATATCAGTGTTTCACTACGAAAAATCGGGTAGGGGATTCTCTTTTCGTTATGATGAGGCACTTGATATGAGATTGAATGATAGTGAAGGAAATTCTGCTAGTGATTTAGTAAATACTATGCGTGAGGAAGAACTTGCTAATCTTATCTTTAATTACAGTGAAGAAAGATATAGTAGAAGAATTGCTCGTGCAATTATTGAAAATCGAAAACTTGCTCCTATAACTAATTCAAAGGTTTTGGCACAAATTATTTATGATTGTGTGCCATCAGGTTATAGACATGGAGGAATTCATCCTGCAACTAAAACCTTTCAGGCATTAAGGATTGCAGTTAATGCAGAGCTTAATAGACTTCCAGAGGCTTTGCATTCTGCATTTGATGTTTTGCAAATTGGTGGAAAAATGGGTGTTATTACTTTTCATTCTTTAGAAGATAGAATTGTAAAAAACACTTTTAGAAATTGGTCAAAAGTATGTTCTTGTCCACCAGAACAGCCGATATGTACTTGTGGAGGTTCAGCAAAAGTTGAACTTTTAACAAGAAAACCTATTGGACCAACTGAAGAAGAAGTTAAGGATAATTCTCCTTCAAGAAGTGCAAAACTAAGAGTTATCAGAAAGTTAAGATAATTCAAAATTTATAAAGAGGTATTTATGAAACAAAAAAAGACAGGATTTGCAAAAAATTTAGGTGTATATCTTTTAACACTTTCAATTCCATGTTTTTTAGTACTTGGAATGGCACAATCCAGACAATACATGAATATCGAAAAGGAAGTTGCTGAACTAGAAATAGTTCAAAAAGATTTAATCGAAAGCAATAAGGCATTGGTTACCGATATAAGCGTTTTATCCAGTTCCGAAAGGATAGAAAAAATAGCTGTAGAAGAATTGGGAATGCGAAAGGCAACCAGTGATGAAATAGTAAGAGTTTCTATAAAAGGAAAATAAATTTATGTTTGATGTTTTGGGTGGGGACCTTCAAATAACAAAAAAATCATTGATGACTCTAGATGAAGTTTTGAAAGCAGTTGATGGAAGATTGCTTTCAAATACACAGGAAAATGATTTTTATTTTGTTGATGTTGCTTGTGATAGCAGAAAAGTAAAAAAAGATTTTATATTCTTCCCATTAATTGGAACTCAAGATGGACATGATTATATTCCTCAAGCAATAGAAAATGGTGCTTCTGTAATTTTTGTAACAGATTATTTTGCTGATTTTCATAATCAACAAATTAAAGAATATAAAAAAGCAGGTGTTGCTGTAATTTCTGTAGGACATACAATGTATGCATTGCAAAGACTTGCAGCTTCTTATGTTTTAAAGTTTCCTTCCTTAATTAGAATTGGAATTACAGGTTCAAGTGGAAAAACTACTACAAAAGAAATTGCGGTAAATGTTCTTTCTCAAAAATATTCAGTAGTTTACAATGAAGGAAATTTAAATTCAGAAACAGGTTTGCCTTTATCTGTTTTCAAAATTCGCGAAAATCATCAAGTTGGAATTTTTGAAATGGGTATGAATAGAAAAGGTGAAATTTCTGAATTAGCTTCTGTTTTGTATCCTCAATATGGAATTATTACAAATATCGGAACTGCTCATATTGGTATTTTAGGTTCTCGTCAAATTATTGCTGAAGAAAAAAAACAAATTTTCAAATTTTTTAATTCAAAATCTCATGGATATATTCCTGTAGATGACGATTTTGCTGATTTTCTTGCAGAATCAAAAGGTGAAATAAAAAAGGTTTCTCAAAATTTAATTTCTGATGTTAAATTTTTAGGATTGGAAGGTTCTAGTTTTTCTTATAAAAATCAAAATGTAAAATTTCCATTGTGTGGTAAATACAATTTAAAAAATGCTTTAAGCGTAATTGCTTTGGCAGAAGATTTAGGTCTTTCAACAGAAGAAATTAAAAATGGTTTAGAATCCGTTAAAACTATTTTTGGTAGAAATCAAATTGTAAAAAAAGATTTTACTTTTGTTTTGGATTGTTATAACGCAAATCCAGATTCAATGAAAGCTTCTGTAGAATTTTGTTCAGAAGTTGAATGTTCTGGAAAAAAAGTTTTTGTGTTGGCAGATATGCTTGAACTTGGCGATGAAGCATATGATGCTCATAGAGAAATTGCAGAACTTGTAGAAAAATCTAATGTTGATTATGTAATTTTCTTTGGAGAACAAATGTCAAAGGCAAAGGAATTTGTTACTTCAAAAAAAATAGATACAATTTCATCAAATGATGAAGTTGCAGTAGATTTTGTTGCAAAAAAATTAAAAGAATTTTGTAGCAAAGATGATATGGTTTTATTGAAAGGTTCTAGAGGAATGCAACTAGAACGAATTGTGGAAGCATTGAATTAATTATGAATAGAAGAATAGTTTTTGCAGAAAAATCATATAGTTCTCAAGGCGTTGATACAGGATTTGTTGTTTCTGTTATTCTTCTATTAGGATTGGGGTTAATTACTTTGTATGCTTCTTCTGTTAGTTATGCTACAAGAGTTTTTGGTGATTCATTCTATTTTGTAAAACGACAACTTGTTAGTGCAGGTCTTGGACTTATTTTACTTGTAGTTTCTTCAATTATCAATTTAAATTTTGTAAGAAAAATTTTGCCAATAATTTTTTTTGGAACCATAATCCTATGTTTTATGACATTCTTACCTTTTATAGGTGTTGAAAGAAACGGTGCAAGACGTTGGATAAAATTACCTCTTTTGGGAACATTTCAACCTTCAGAAATTGCAAAATTAACAATTATTTTGTTTTTAGCAAATTTCTTTGATAAAAAACATGATGTTTTGAAAGAAAGTGGATTTAATATCGGTCAAGCTGTAGTTGGATTATTTTTTACAGTTTTGATTGTTTTTTTACAAGATGACTTTTCAACAGCATTTTTTATAATGCTCGTTGGTTTATTAATGTTTTTTGTTGCTGGTATAAAATTGGGATGGTTTTTAGGATTCTGTGTTTTTTCTCTTCCTATTATTGTTTTGTTTATTTTTACAGAATCTTATCGCGTTAAACGTTTGATAGCATTTTTTAATCCAGAACAATATTCTCATGGAGTAAATTATCAGATAAATGCTTCTAGAAGAGCAATTTCTTCTGGAGGATTTCTAGGAGAAGGTTTTGGTAGTGGACTAAAACGAGTTTCCGGTATTCCAGAGGTACAAGCTGACTTTATTTTTGCGGGTTGGTCAGAAGCTATGGGATTTTTAGGTGTAATTTTATTTTTTGTATTAATTATTTATTTTGCATGGCGTGGTTATAAAATTGCATTTAAGTGTGAAGATAGATTTAGAAGTTATGTTGCTTTTGGAATTGTAACTTCAATTGTTCTTCAGACACTTCTTAACTGTGGTGTTGTTTGTGGGGCTTTACCTGCCACAGGAATACCTTTGCCATTTTTTTCATCAGGTGGTTCATCTTTGATTATTACGCTATTAATGTGTGGCGTTGTAATAAATATTTCTAAGTTTGATAACAATAATTTGGAGTTGTATAATGAGTAACGGAGTTGTATTTACAGAGGCATTTTATTCTATGGGTGAGCAAGGAAAAATAGAAAAATCAGAAAAAAAGACTAGCAAAGTAAATCTTTTAAAAGTTTTATTTATTGTTTTAGGATTATTGATTGTTGCTGAAATATTAATTTATACAATTTTAATGCCATGTCTCGCTCCTGTAAAAGTGACATATTCAGGATTAGAGACTTTTTCTGCACAACAAATTAGCAATTACTTAGAAATAACTCCAAAATTAACATGGATACAATTTGATTCTGCAAAAGCAGCTGCTAAACTTGCAGGAAATGCTGTAATTGAGAATGTTGTAATTGAAAAACATTTTCCTGATCAAGTTTTAGTAAAAATTGTTGAAAGAAAGGCAGCTGTTGTGACACTTGCTAATGTTAATGGTAAAACAGTACCTGTTCAAATTGATAAAAATGGTGTAATATTTGCTGTGGATAGAGGAATGCCTGCAAACGCTGTTCCTTTAGTTACTGGTTTTACATTTGATACTATTGCAGAAGGAATGAGACTTAATGGAAAATTAAGACCTTTGATGGAACAAATTTCAGAAATTCAATCTACAAATCCTGCTTATTTATCAGTTTTATCTGAAATTAGAGTGATTTCAAAAGATTATGGTAGCTATGAATTAGAATTATATCCTGTACATTCAAGAGTAAAAGTTCTTACAGATAGAACATTGAATTTAGAATCTCTTCAATATATGATGGTTGTATTGGATGTTGTTAATTCTATGCAGAGTAATGTATCTGCAGTTGATTTAAGATATGGTTCAATTTCTTATAGATAATATTTAGGGGTGAATTTTTATGAGTGATATTGTAGTTGGTTTAGATATTGGAACTTGTAATGTAAGAGTTGTTATTGGTACTCATGATGAAAATGGTCGACTTCAAATTATTGGAGTTGGAACTGCACCTTCTACAGGGCTAAGCAGAGGTGTTATTGTTAATATTGAAAATACAATGAATGCTGTTACTACTGCAATAGAAGCCGCTGAATTAATGGGAGGATGTGAGGTTCATTCTTGTTATGTTGGAATTGGAAGTACACAAGTTGAAAGTTTAAATTCAAAAGGTCAAGTTTCAGTTTCAAATAAATCCAGAGAAATTGGAAGAAATGATATAAATAGAGTTATAGAATGTGCTAGTAATGTTGCAGTTCCTCTCGATAGAAAAGTTTTACATGTTGTTCCTCAGATTTATACAGTTGAACATTCTGTAGATTGCGAGCAAAAAACTAAAGATCCTACAAATATGATTGGAACTAGACTTTATGTTGACGTTCATATTATTACAGCAACTACAACAACAATGCAAAATATTATTACTTGTGCAAGTAGAGCGGGGTATACTGTAGATGGAATTATGCTCAAAACATTGGCTTCTGCTCAGTCTGTTTTAACTGAAGAAGAAAAAGATTTAGGATCAATTCTAATTGATATGGGGGGAGGTTCCACTGATGTAATTGTTGTTGCTGGAGGTGCTCCAATTTGTACTGCATCAATTCCGATTGGTGGTGGTTTAGTAACAAATGATATTGCAATTGTTCGGGGAATTCCTACAGAAACAGCCGAAACAATAAAAGTTTCCAATGGATGTTGTTGGGCTCCATTAGTTCAAGAAAACGAAGAAGTTTTGATACAACGAAATGGTCGTGCAGAATCAATTTCTCGTTCAGAAATATGTCAAATAATTCAACCTCGAGTTGGTGAAATCTTTGAAATGATAAAAGAAAAAGTTTTCTCAAGTATTGGAGATAAGCGTCTATCTGGAAATGTCGTACTTGTTGGTGGAGGCGCAAAAATGAGTGGTGTTATTGAACTTGCATCGGAAGTTTTTGGAACACAAAGTGTAAGAATCGGTATGCCTGGAAAACTCATTGGGTTAGATGACAAATATCGTTCTCCTGATTGTGTAACTGCAATAGGTTTAGTTGTTGCTAATTCTGAAGTTTTATCTCAAGGGTCAAAAAGAGGTAATAAAGATTATCCTAGTGGAAAAACATCTTTCTTTAATAAGGTTAAAAAATTCTTTAAAGAAATGTTTTAATTACTATTTTTTTTGTGATTTATCTTGAAATTAGCATTTATAGTTGTATAATGTAACTATAGATTTTATGGATTTTTTTTAATTTTTTTTCTGGGTTGGGAGGAAAAAATGGATTATTCAATTGTAGACGATAAACAAGTTAGTCCAACTGTAATAAAGGTAATTGGTGCTGGTGGTGGTGGATCAAATGCTGTAAATCGTATGATTGAAGCAGGTTTGCAACATGTTGAATTTATTGTTGCTAATACTGATAAACAAGCATTAAATAAATCTGTTGCTGAAAAAAGAATTGTTATCGGATCTAAACTTACAAATGGACTTGGTGCTGGTGGTAAACCTGAAGTTGGTGAAAAAGCTGCTATAGAAGATACTGAAGTTATTGAAAATGTTCTAAAAGGTGCAGATATGGTTTTTGTTACTGCTGGTATGGGTGGTGGAACAGGAACTGGTGCTGCTCCAATTATCGCAAAAATTGCAAAAAGCTTAGGTGCGTTGACAGTTGGTGTTGTTACAAAACCTTTCGATTTTGAAGGTAAAGTAAAAATGCAATTAGCAGAGGAAGGAATTCGTAAATTACATGAAGAAGTAGATACTTTGATTGTAATTCCTAATCAACATTTATTGTCAATTGTAGATAAAAAAACTTCAATTAGAGATGCTTTTAGAAAAGCAGATGATGTTTTGAGAGAAGGCGTTCAAGGTATTTCTGATTTAATTACACATTCTGGTGATGTGAATATCGACTTTGCTGATGTAAAAACAACAATGGAGGGCAAAGGTGATGCTATCCTCGGTGTTGGATATGGTTCTGGTGAAAATAGAGCTGTAGATGCTGCAACAGCTGCAATAAACAATCCTCTTTTGGAAGATTCCCATATTGAAGGTGCAAAAAATATTCTTGTTAATATAAAATGCGGAGAAGATTTTTCTCTTGCAGAAACAGAAGAAATTAATAATATAATTCGCTCAACTGCTGATCCAGATGTGTTGTTTATCTATGGACAATTTATAGATCCAACTATGAATGATGATGTTGCTGTTACTGTTATTGCAACTGGTTTTCCATCAGGTAAAAAATCTGAATCTAAAATAGATGATCCTTACTATTCAATAAAAGAAAATACATCTTCTGAGCCGTTAACAAATGCTACTGCTGTTCAAAAGCCTGTAGCCGCACAAAGTTCAAGTGATAATGGTAATTTAGTTTCTCATAATGATTGGACAAAAATGCAACAACCAAATAGTTATTTGTCTAGTAAAAATAATAATGATTATACTATTCCTACTTATTATCGAAATAAGAACAATTTGCCAGACGATAAAAACAACTAATGAATAATTTAATATCATCTTTTTATGATGATTTAGTTTCTATAGACGGAAAATCAATCTCAACTGCTCAAACTTATTGTTTCGCGGTTGAGATTTTTTTTAATTGGATAAAATCAGAAAATAAAGAAATTTCTCAAATAGAATTACAGGATTTAATAAAATATCTTGTATGGCGTCAAACTCAAGGAATGGATTCTTTAACTATTGCAAAAGACATTTCTGCTTTGCGTTCTTTAGGAACTTATCTTGTAAGAGAAAAAATCTGGAATGAAAATTACGCACTTCAATTAGACAGGCCAAAAGCCGAAAAAACTTTGCCTAAAGTGCTTTCTGTAGAGCAAGTGGATTTACTTTTAAATTCCATAGATACTTCTACTGATTTAGGTGTTCGTGACAGAGCTTTGTTTGAACTTATTTATTCTTGTGGTTTACGAATTAGCGAAGTTTCAAATTTGTTATTGCAAAATCTTCACTTTAAAGAAAGAATTATTTGGGTAACAGGAAAAGGAAATAAAGAACGTCTTGTTCCATTTGGAAGTCAGGCAGAGTTTTGGCTAAAAAAATGGATAGAAATTAGACCAAAATTTGTTGGTTCAAAAAGTGTTCCTACGATTTTTGTAAATTATCAAGGAAAACCTTTTTCTCGTAAAGGAATTTGGAAAAGATTTCAGGAATTAGAAGCAATTTCTGGTGTAACTTCAAAAGTACATACTTTGCGACATTCTTTTGCTACTCATATGCTTTCTGGCGGAGCGGATTTGCGTTCTGTGCAAGAATTGTTAGGACATTCTGATTTGGCTACAACGCAAATTTATACTCATGTAGATGCAGATGATTTGAAAGATTATCATAATGAGTTTTTTCCAGAAAGAAAATCAGAAAAAAAAGAATAAAAATTTTTATAATTTTTACAAAAAATTAACTTTTGAATATATAATAAATATATAAAGCATTTGATAAGGAAGAAATATGAAAACTTTTTGTAAATCTTTTTTTATATCTATTTTATTGATTTTTGTAATTTCGCTTTTTTGGGGATGTGGAGTAAATCCAAAACAGATAAAGCGTATGCAAGCTCTTGAAGAAGGAGTTTCAAATCCTACTACAAAAGAAGAATTAAAAGACGCAATTCAAAAATATGAACATCGTGTGGAAGATATTACATCTGCTGCTGCTCAAACTGGAATTTGGTATAAAATTTTAGCTTCTCGTTATCTTGATGATGGAATGTATGGTGAAGCACTAAAATATTACCAAAAAGCTATTGAGTATTTTCCTACAAATCAAAATTTGTATTATTGGGTTGGGGTTTGTGCAGGATATATGGCAAAAGCAAGTTTAGATTACAATGGAAGTGGAAATTTTAGCCAAAAAGAAAATTATCTAAAACTTTCAGAAAGTGCTTATTTGCGTGCTTTAGAATTAGAACCAACTTATGCCCGTGCGCTGTACGGTTTAGCTATCTTGTATGTTTTTGATTTAAATGAAAGTGAAAAAGCAATTCCTTTATTGGAAAAACTTTTAACAATAGATACTCGAAATACTGATGCTATGATGGTTTTAGCAAATGCTTATTATCAAAACTACGAATTTGACAAAGCAGTGGAACTTTACGATAAAATAATTAGCATTTCTACATCACCAGAAAAGAAAGCTGCTGCAGAAGCAAACAAAAAATTAGTTTTGGAAATGGCCTATGGAGAATAAAAAGCTACTTTTGCAACTGGGAATTGCAAGATTAGGCTTTTTATCAACAGAAGATAAACTAAAACTAGAAAATAATCTTGACAATATATCAAATCTTGCGATACTTTCTATAGATGATATATCTTTAATTGTAGGAAGAGTTGTTAATACAAGAGAATGGCCTATTGAGAATTTTGAAAAAATTATTTTAAAAGATTTTTCAGTTATGCAGGCTTTTGGTATTGATTTTGTACATTGCAAAGATAAGAATTATCCTGTAATGTTAAATCAAGTGTATGATGCTCCCTATGGTTTGTTTGTTAGAGGAAATCTTAGTGTTTTGAATACACCCGCAGTTTCGATTGTTGGAACTAGAAATCCTTCTGTTTCTGGATTTAAAACCACTTTTAATTTTTCTAAGGAACTAACAACTTTAGGATATACAGTAGTTTCTGGGCTTGCTTTAGGAATTGATACTGCTGCACACAAGGGAACAATTTTATCAGGAAAAACTATTGCAGTTTTAGCCTGTGGATTGGATAATATCTATCCATCGGCAAATAAAAAATTAGCAGTGGAAATTATAAAAAATGGAGGATGTTTGATTAGTGAATATTCTCCTGGAGAACCTCCACTAAAATGGAGATTTATACAAAGAAATAGAATTATTTCGGGACTTTCTGAAGCAACTGTTGTAATGGAATCTCCACCAAAATCTGGTGCATTGATTACTGCGGATTTTGCTTTGGAACAAAACAGAGATTTATACTTTCATGAAAGTGCTTTAAGTGTACAAGAAAGATATAATATTATTGCACAAAAAAAAGGACTTTCTGAAAAAGTGCAAAAACTTAGATGTGTACAACGATATATTGATGAAGGGGCACCCTGTATTTCATCTGTAAAAGACCTTGTAACATCTTTATTTATAAAGTAATTTGTGATATATATATCTATATAGATATGAGGAATTTTTTATGGCACAGGTAAAAACAAAAAAAACTAAAACAGAAAAAAAACAAACTCTCGTTATTGTAGAGTCTCCTGCTAAGGCAAAAACTATCGAAAAATATCTTGGTCCAGGATTTACGGTAAAGGCTTCTATGGGGCATCTTATCGATTTGCCTAAATCAAGAATGGCGATTGATGTAGAAAATAATTTTCAGCCTGAATACATCACAGTTCGTGGTAGAGCAAAAATTTTAAAGGAATTACAAAAAGATGCTAAAAAGTCTGATTTAGTTTTACTCGCAAGTGATAATGACCGTGAAGGAGAAGCTATTGCTTGGCATTTGAATAATGCTTTTAAAGATAAAACAAAGGCCGAAATTCAGCGAATCGTTTTTAACGAAATTACACCTGTTGCTATTTCAGAAGCAGTTAAAAATCCCTCAGAAATTGATGAAAGCAAAGTTAATGCACAAAAAGCTCGTCGTGTTTTAGACCGACTTGTTGGGTATAATCTTTCTCCACTTTTGTGGAAAAAAGTAAAAAATGGACTTTCAGCAGGTCGTGTTCAGTCTGTAGCATTGCGCTTAATTTGTGAACGAGAAAAAGAAGTTGAAGATTTTATTCCAGAAGAATATTGGAGTTTAGAAGCGGATTTTACAAAGGGAAAATCAACATTCACTGCACAACTTGTTCAGTATGCAGGAAAAAAGCCTGAACTAAAAAATGAACAACAAGTAAAAGATATTATTGAAGAAATTAAAAATTCAGAATGCGTTGTTGCAGAAATAAAAGAAACTGAAAAAACTATTAGACCAAAAGCTCCCTTTACAACTTCAAAACTTCAACAAGCGGCAGCAAATCGTCTTGGTTTTACTTCTAAAAAAACAATGCAAATTGCACAGCAACTTTACGAAGGTATAAATATTGGATCTAGTCGTGTGGGTTTGATTACTTACATGCGTACAGACTCAACTAGAATTTCTCAGACAGCTTTAGATGATGTTAGAAAATGGATTGGCGAGACATATCCTAATGAACTTCCACCTGAAGCTATTGAATATTCAGTTGGAAAAAAAGCACAAGATGCCCACGAAGCAATTCGTCCAACTTATACAACTTATACACCAGATTATGTAAAAGAATATCTTTCTCGCGACCAGTTGAGACTTTATTCAATTATTTGGGAACGTTTTGTTTCTAGTCAAATGAATAATGCCAAAACAAAAACAACAAGCGTTGATATAAAAGCAGGGGAAGCAATTTTTAGAGTTTCAGGTAGCAAACTTATTGAAAAAGGATTTTACAAAGTGATAAAAGTTCTTTCTTCAAAAGAAAATACTACAGGAAATGTGCCATCACTTAAAATTGACGAAAAACTTAACTCTCAAAAATTTTATCCAGAACAGCATTTTACACAAGGTCCTGCTCGCTATACAGATGCTTCTATCGTTAAGGTTTTGGAAGAAAAAGGAATTGGTCGTCCTTCAACTTATGCACCGATTATTTCTGTTTTGTTAGATAGATATTATGTAACTCGAAGTAACAAGCAGTTAGTTCCTACAACTCTTGGAAGAATGATTTGCAACATTTTGGTTGAATCTTTTCCTGATGTAATTAGCGATTCTTTTACAGCTGATGTAGAAAGCAAACTTGATAAAGTTGAAGTTGACGAAATTGAATGGCCAAAAATGATGGGTGAGTTCTTCTTTCCTTTCAAAGACCATGTTGACGAATTGATGCAAAGCCTAGAAAGTTACAAAGGAACTTTAGACGAACCTACAGATAAAATTTGTGAACTTTGTGGCAAACCTATGATAAAAAAACTTGGTCGTTTTGGATTTTTCTTGGCTTGTTCAGGTTTCCCAGAATGTCATAATACTCGTTCAATTCCTTTGGCAAAATGTCCTCGGCCAAATTGTGATGGTGAAATTGTAACTAGAAAAACAAAGGGTAGAGGAAAGGAATTTTACGGTTGTACAAATTATCCTGATTGTGATTTCATCAGTCATTTTAAACCTGTTAATCAAAATTGTCCAAATTGTGGTCAATTCTTGGTTGAAAAATATGACAAGAAAAACGGAAATTACAAGGCTTGTATAAATCCTGATTGTGATTATTTGCACACAGCAGAATCTGAAACAGATGAGAAAATAACAAGTGATACTGACGAATAAGAATTTATCTGAAACTATCGAAGATTTTCTTGTTTATCAAAAATCCATTAGAAATTTATCTGACAATACAATTGAGTCATATAAAAAAAATTTAATTTATTTAAATGATTATGTGGCTCAAAAGTATTCTTTGCAAAATGATAAAGTTTTGCTTGAAAATATTTCTTTGCAAGATTTAAGATTTTGTGTTGGTTGTCTTTCAAAAGAAAAAAAATCACCTGCTTCAATTAATCAGTTTATTGCAGCGGTTAGAACTTTTTTTGCATATTGTAGGAAGTTTGAATATATAAAATCAAATCCTGCTTTAGAATTAAAAACTGTAAAAATTCCTAAAAGAATTCCTCGGTACATGACAGAAGAAGAAGTTGATAATCTTTGCAATGAACCTACAGATAAAGAACTTCTTTGGCAGGAACGAGATAAGGCATTGTTTGAAATGATGTATTCTTCTGGTTGCCGTGTTTCTGAAATTGGCGAAATTAAATTTTCTGATTTATCTAGCGATTATTCTTCTGCCATTGTTTTAGGAAAGGGCTCAAAACAGCGCCGAGTTTTTTTTAGTAAAGAAGCTCAACTTTCTTTTAAGGAATATTTGTTATCAAAAAATGCAAAATTTCCATCATTATAAAATAGTGAATATATATTTGTGAATCAGAAAGGTACAAAACTTTCTGTAAGAGGAATAAGATATATAGTTTCACGATATTCTTCTTTTGAGGGAACAAATAAACCTGTTTCACCACATGCTTTTAGGCATACTTTTGCAACAACAATGCTTTCTAATGGAGCCGATATTCGTGTTGTTCAAGAAATGTTGGGGCATTCTTCAATTTCTACAACTCAGAGATATACTCACATTACAAAAAAGAAGTTGATAGAAACCTATAATCTTTCTCATCCTCATGGTGAAGTTCCAGAAGTTTATGAAGAACAAGATAAATCCGAAAAAAACTAAATAAAGTGAATAAATGATTTGCCTAAATCCTAATTTTTTTTGTATATTATTAGTAGAAAAGATTTAAAATTTAATTTTGGGGGAAAAATGAGTTTACCTAAGTTTAGAAGTACAACTGTTATTGCTGTAAAAAAAGATGGTAAAGTTGCCATGGCCGGAGATGGTCAAGTTACAATGGGCGAAACTGTAATGAAAGGAAATGCCCGAAAGGTGCGAAGAATTTTTGATGGAAAAGTTATTACAGGTTTTGCAGGAGCTACTGCAGATGCTTTTAACCTATTTGATAAATTTGAAGCAAAACTAAAAGAATATAATGGTGATATTACAAGAGCCGCTGTTGAACTTGCAAAAATTTGGAGAACAGATAAGGCTTTGCGTAATTTAGAGGCATTGCTTTTGGTTGCAAATGCAGAAAAAATTTTGTTAATTTCTGGAACAGGTGATGTTATCGAGCCTGAAACTGATATCCTTGCTATCGGTTCTGGTGGAAATTACGCTTATGCTGCTGCACTTGCTTATATGGAAAGTTCAACATTAAGTGCAAAAGAAATTGCAGAAAAAAGTTTGAAGATTGCAGGAAACATCTGTATTTACACAAACGGAAATATTATTGTAGAAGAGTTATAATATAAAAGGAATTACAAATGAGTGAAGAAAAAATTTGTTTAGAACAACTTACACCAAAGCAAATTGTTGCTAAATTAGATACTTATATCGTTGGACAGAAAAAAGCAAAGAAAGCTGTTGCTATCGCTTTAAGAAACCGTACAAGACGATTAAAACTTCCAGAAGATGTACGAGATGAAGTTGCTCCAAAAAATATTTTGATGATTGGACCTACTGGTGTTGGTAAAACAGAAATTGCTCGTCGGCTTGCAAAACTTTGTGGTGCTCCCTTTTTAAAGGTTGAAGCAACAAAATATACCGAAGTTGGATATGTTGGTCGTGATGTTGAATCAATGATTAGAGATTTAATGTCAGTAGGATGCAATATGGTTCGCCAAGAAATGCAAGAAAGTTTAAGAGTAAACGCTAAATCAAAAGTAGAAGAAGGTTTGCTAGATTTGTTGCTTCCTGGTTCAAATAAACCTTTTTCCCCAATTAAACCAGATGAAACATTACCTCCAGCTGATACAGAAAATTCTACAAGAGAAAAATTTAGAACAATGCTTAGAGAAGGTAAACTTGAAGATAGAGAAGTTGAACTTGTTATCCGTCATAAAATGCCTTCAATGGGAATTTTAACTGGTGGAAATTTAGAAGATATCGAAACTACAATTCAAAATCTTTCTTCAATGATGAGTGGTCCTCAATCTAAGAAAAAATCTGTAACTATTGCAGAAGCAAGAAAAATTCTTACAGAAGAAGAATTAGATAAAATGATTGATAACGACAAAGTTGTGGAAGAAGCAAAAAATAGAGTAGAGCAAATGGGAATTATCTTTATTGATGAAATTGATAAAATTGCTTCTGGTGCTTCTAATTCAAAAGGTCAAGATGTTTCTAGGGAAGGTGTACAACGAGATATTTTGCCAATCGTTGAAGGTTCAAATGTAAATACAAAATTTGGCGTAATTGATACAACTCATATTTTATTTATTGCTTCAGGGGCTTTTAACGTTTCTAAACCAAGCGATTTAATTCCTGAGTTGCAAGGACGCTTTCCTTTACGGGTAGAACTTGATTCATTAAATGCAGATGATTTTAAACGCATTTTAAGAGAACCAAAAAATTCTTTAACAAAACAATATACATATCTTCTTGAAACAGAAGGTGTAAAACTTGAATTTGCAGAAGACGCTATAGACAGAATGAGTTTTATTGCTGCTGATGTAAATAATCGAATTGAAAATATCGGTGCAAGAAGACTTCATACTATAATGGAAAATTTACTTGAAGATATTTCATTTGAAGCAGATGAACATTCTGGCGAAACTATTACTATCGATAGCAAATATGTGGATGAAAAATTAACAGGAATTTTCCAAGATCAAGATTTATCAAAATATATTTTGTAAAATTCTTAAAAATTTCTAAACTAATTTTATATTTTTCCGAAAATATGGATGTACAATAATTTAATTTTTGTGCATCCATTTTTTTATAACTTGGGTGGATTTGGGGGAAATATGAATAGTTTTACAAGGTCAGTTGATTTATTGCATCGTGCTATGGATGTTAGTTCCTTGCGATACAATGTTACAGCAAACAACTTAGCAAATGCAGAAGTTCCAAATTTTAAAAGAACTTCAGTAAATTTTGAAAGTGAATTAAAAAGAGCGTTGGAATCAGAAGAAAATTCTAAAGATGATTTTAGAATGATTACAACAGATTCTCGTCATATTGAATCAGTAACTCCACGGGATTATCGTGATGTTGAACCTCGTCGTGTTTTAGATTATACAACTACAACAAAAGCCAATGGAAATAATGTTGATGCAGAACAAGAAGCAATGGAAATCTTAAAGATTCAGTTGAATTATCAACTTCTTACACAAATGCAATCATTTCAGTTTTCACAAATGAAGACTGTTTTAAAATAATTTTTTATAAGGAATAGATTATGGGATTATTTACAAGTATAAATATTGCTGCAACTGGAATGAGTTTAGATAGATTACGAACAGATGTAATTTCAGATAATATTGCTAATGCTTCTACAACAAGAACTCAAGATGGTGGAAAATTTCAAAGAAAAATGGTAATTGCGCAAGCAATTCAAGATGATTTATCATATAGAAATCCTTTTGTTCCAGAAGGAAAAGATGCTGGAGTTGGTGGAGGCGTAAGAGTTTCTGAAATTAAAAAAGATACTTCAGAAGGTCGTTTTGTATATGATCCAACTCACCCTGACGCAATTCTTTCAGGTCCTAGAGCAGGTTATGTTGAATATCCAAATGTAAACGTAGTAAACGAAATGGTAGATTTGATTTCTGCATCTCGTTCTTACGAAGCAAATTCAACTGTAATTCAAGGCTCAAAAGAAATGTTCTTAAAAGCACTTGAAATTGGTAGATAATGTGATAGAATAAAGGTTAAGGTGGGATTTTTAGGGGGATAATAATGATTAGTAATTTTGAAATGTTTAGAACAAATGTAAATCATATTGGTTCAGGACCTTTGATTGATGTAAATAATGTTTCCTTAAAGAATGTAAATTCTGAAGGTAAAACCGAAAAATCAGCTTTTGATAATATGCTTTTGCAAGCAATGGATTATGTAAATGGCAAACAAAATGCAAGTAATGATGTTGCCCAAAAATTAATTACAGATCCAGATTCTGTTGATGTACATGATGTTACAATTGCTATGGCGGAAGCAAATCTATCTTTGTCTATGGCACAAAATGTAATTGATAGACTTATTAAAGGTTGGAATGAAATTACAACAACTAGATAATTTTTTCTAAAATATTCAATAAAAAAGGGAAGTTTCGTGCTATTTGTGCGAAACTTTTTTTATTTTCTCTTTTCAGATATAAAATTATGTGATATAATAACCTAGGATGGATATTATTCGTTCATGGGGAGAAAATTTTTTCTTCCTGATGGGAGGCTTGGATGAACGAATGGCTTAAAAAGCTAGTTTCACAAATAAAAGAATTATGGTCAAAATGGACAATAATTCAAAAAGTTATTTTAATTGGGGTAATTGTAGCTGTAATTGTTGCTCTTGTCCTAGTTGTTTCTTTATCTTCTAAAACTACAGAAGTTCCTCTTTTTTCAGTGGCTGTTACAGATGAAGCTCAAAGGGATAATATTGTATATCGTTTAGCTCAAGAAAATGTTGCTGTAAATGTTAATGCAGCAGGAATGTTAACTGTAAAAGATGAAGCAACTGCAAGACGAATGCGTGCAATTCTTGTGCGTGAAGATTTAGTTCCTGGTAATGTTGATCCATGGAATCTTTTTGATACAGAAAGATGGACAACTACAGATTTTGAAAGAAATGTAAACCTTCAACGCTCAATAACAAATCAAATCAAACAACATATCGAAGCTCTTGATGAAGTTGATGTGGCAAATGTTGTATTGTCAATGCCAGAAAAAACACTTTTTCAAGAAGATCAAGATCCTGTTTCTGCCAGTGTAATCATTTATCCAAAACCAGGTAGTGATATAACTGAAAATAAAAAGAAAATCCAAGGTATTCAAAAAATCTTATTAAAAGCAATTCCTGGCTTACTTGCTGAAAATGTTACTATTGCAGATTCTTCAGGTGTAATCTTGAATGATTTTGAAGGAATGAAAGATATTGAGCGAATTGATGTTATTGCAAAAGAACAAAAACTCATTCAGAATTTAGAAACTCAATATCAAGCAAAGATTTTGAATGCTTTGCAGTTGATTTTTTCACAAGATAGAGTACGAGATTTAAATATCAAAATTGATATGGATATGTCACAAAAAGTTGTGGAAGCAACTGAGTATTCTCCTATTATTTTAAAAGAAGATGATCCTAAAACTCCATACGATGATTCAAAATATGTTGAATCAATAACTTTATCTTCAGAAACTGTAGAAAAAAAATGGACTGGAACAGGATCTAATCCTGAAGGTCCTGCTGGAATTGAAGGTCAAAATCCTCCTGTTTATTCTGATATGTCAAATCTATATGGTACATCAGAAGAAAGAGGAAATAAACAAAATAATGTTATTAACACAAAGCATATTTCTGAACAAAAAAGTCCTACAATTGACAGAGTTACTGTTTCTGTAAATATCGATGGAGAATGGGACTATAAATATGACGAATCTGGAAAAGTTGTGATGTTGCCTAATGGCACAATCGAAAGAGTTTATACTCCTGTTTCAACAGAGGATTTAAATCAAGCAACAAGCCTTGTTCAAGACGCTATTGGTTATAATGAATTGCGTGGGGATTCTGTAACTGTTCGTAATATACGTTTTGATAGAACTGCTCAATTTAGAGAAGAAGATGCAAAATATATTAAAGCTCAACAAACAAGACAAACTATTTTCTATGCTTTGACTGGTGTAGTAGTTGTTCTTGTAGCATTTATTGTGTTTAGATTTATTAGTAGAGAACTTGAACGTCGTCGTCGTATTAAGGAAGAAGAAGATCTTAGAAAGCGACAGTTGGAAAGAGAAAAAGTTCTTTGGGAATCTGAACAAGCTGGAATGGAAGTTACAATGTCAGTTGAAGAACGCCATCGAGCAGAACTTTTGGAAAATGCAATATCTATGGCAAAAGATCATCCTGAAGATGTTGCAATGTTAATTAGAACATGGTTGATGGAGGAATAAAATGTCTCAAACAAAATCTTCAAGTAATTCTTTATCTTCATCATCTGGAAGTTTAAAAAAGCCTAAGGATTTTAAAAATCTTAATGGAAGACAAAAGGCTGCAATCTTTTTAGTTTCTTTAGGTTCAGAACTTTCTGCCGAAATTTTTAAGCATCTTAGAGAAGATGAAATTGAAACCCTAACATTTGAAATTGCTCGATTAGATACTGTAGATTCAGATTTTAAAGATGCTATTTTGGAAGAATTCCAAGAAATGATGACTGCTCAGAACTTTATTACTTCTGGTGGTATTGATTATGCTCGTGAACTTTTGGAAAAATCTCTAGGAAGTCAAAAAGCCATTGATATTATCAATCGTCTTACAAGTTCATTGCAAGTTAGACCTTTCGATTTTATCCGCCGAACAGACCCTGCTCATCTTTTGAACTTTATTCAACAAGAACATCCTCAGACTATTGCTCTTATTTTGGCTTATTTGGAACCCGTAAAAGCGTCTGTTATTTTGCAAAATCTTCCTGTAGAAATTCAAAGCGATGTTGCTCGTCGTATTGCAACCATGGATAGAACATCGCCTGATGTTTTGCGTGAAGTAGAGAGAGTTCTTGAGAAAAAACTTTCTACACTTTCAAGCGAAGACTACACTGCTGCCGGTGGTGTTGAAAGTATCGTTGAAATTCTTAACCTTGTTGATCGTTCTTCTGAAAAATCAATTATTGAATCTTTGGAAGAAGACGATGCAGAACTTGCAGAAGAAATCAAAAAACGAATGTTCGTTTTCGAAGATATTGTTCTTTTGGACGACCGTGCTATACAACGTGTATTGCGTGAAGTTGATACACAAGAACTTTCCAAAGCTCTAAAATCTGTTGATGTGGAAGTACAAGACAAAGTTTTCAAAAATATGTCAAAACGTGCTGCTGCTATGTTAAAAGAAGATATGGAGTATATGGGACCTGTTCGTCTAAAAGATGTAGAAGATGCTCAGCAAAAAATTGTTGCTTCTATCAGACGGCTTGAAGATAGTGGTGAAATTGTTATTGCCCGAAGTGGCGAAGACGAACTTGTTGTTTAATTTTTGAGGATTTAGTTTATGGCAAAGAGTGTTTTTAGACCTACAGAAATAAAAAATTCAGAAGAAAAAATAGTTCTTCAACTTTCTAAAAGTTTTGCTCCTGAGGTGGAAGAAGAGGAAGTTGAGGAAGTTCCTGAATATCAAGGTCCTACTGCTGAAGATTTACGTAGAGAAGCTGAAGAATTTAAGCGTCAATGGGAAATTGAAAAACAACAACTCCTTGCAAGTACTGAAGCTGAATCTGAGAAAATTATTAAAGGTGCTGAAACTGCTGCCTTTGAAGAAGTAAAACGTAAAACTGCTGAAGCTGCAATTATTAAACAAGAAGCTCAAACTGAAGCAGAACAAATTGTAAAAGACGCTGAAAAAAGAGCATTTGATATTTTACAAGAGGCTGAAGCTAAACGAGAAGAACAATTGAATCAGGCTTTTAATGAAGGTTACGAAAAAGGCAGCGAAGCAGGTTTTAATGATGGAAATAAAGAGGCTCAGCGTCTTGTTGATAGACTTCATGTTATAATTGATAAAACAATGGAAAGACGTCAAGAAATCCTTGATGAAACTGAGCAACAAATTGTTGATTTAGTTTTATTGATGACTAGAAAAGTTGTAAAGGTTATTTCAGAAAATCAAAGAACTGTTGTTATGAGTAATATTGTACAAGCTCTTAGAAAGGTAAAAGGTCGAGGAGATGTAACAATTCGAGTAAATTTATCCGATCTTGAACTTACTACAGAGCATACAAATGACTTTATCCAATCTGTAGAAAATATTAAAAATATTTCTGTAGTTGAAGATTCTTCTGTTGATAGAGGTGGTTGTATCGTTGGAACAGACTTTGGGGCAATTGATGCAAGAATTTCTAGTCAACTTACAGAACTTGAACAGCGCATTTTGGAAATTTCTCCGATAAAAGCAATTACAAAACCTACTGCAATTAAACAGGATTTTTAATTTTTATGGGTACATTATTTGATAAATATATCGATTCCGTAAAAGATATTGATACTATTCATTATACAGGCCGTGTTACAGCTGTAAAAGGCAATCTTATTGAAAGTAAAGGTCCTCAGTGTGTAATGGGTGAAATTTGTACCATAAAGATTCCAATTCCTGATATTTCAGATAGTTTTAGAGCTGATTTAGAAAATCCTGATGCAGAAAAATATATAAATATTTTAGCAGAGGTTTGTGGCTTAAATGGAACAACTGTTCAACTTATGGCTTATGGAGATACAAAAGGTATTGAAGTTGGTTGCGAAGTTGTGGGCTCTGGTTCTATTTTAAAAGTAGGCGTTGGAAAATCACTTTTAGGAAGAGTAGTTGATGCTCTTGGAAAACCCTACGATAACAAAGGCGAAATTATCCCAGAAACTTGGTATCCTGCCATTGCTTCTCCTCCAACACCTTTAGAGCGCCGACCAATTAAAGAACGAGTTTTGACAGGTGTTCGTGCAATTGATTCATTACTTGCTGTTGGAAAAGGGCAGCGTTTAGGTATTTTTGCAGGTTCTGGTGTTGGAAAATCAACTCTTTTGAGTATGATTGCTAGAAATACCAATGCAGATATAAATGTTATTGCTCTCGTTGGAGAGCGTGGTCGTGAAGTTATAGACTTTATTGATAGAGACTTAGGCGAAGAAGGATTAAAGCGTTCTGTTATTGTTGCTGCAACTTCTGACCAAAGTTCTATTTCTCGTCTTAGAGCTTCTTATACTGCAACTGCCATAGCAGAATATTTTAGAGATCAAGGCAAAGATGTTATGTTGATGTTTGATTCAGTAACTCGATTTGCTCATGCTCAACGTGAAATTGCTCTTGCGGCAGGAGAACCACCAGCTCAACGTGGTTATCCACCAAGTGTTTTTGAACTTATTCCTAAACTTCTTGAGCGAAGTGGAACTTCTCAAAAAGGTTCAATTACCGCATTTTATACTGTTTTGGTTGACGGTGATGATATGGATGAACCAATTGCTGATAAAGTACGAGGAACTTTAGACGGACATATTGTGTTAAGTAAAAAATTAGCTTCTGCATATCATTATCCAGCTATTGATATTTTAAATTCTGTAAGCCGTCTTTCTAATAGAGTTTCTGGAGCTACCACAAAACAAGCTTGTGCAAAAATGCGTACTTTAATGTCAATTTATGCAAAGTCCGAAGAATTAATCGAAGTTGGTGCTTATGAATCTGGAAATAATCCAGACACAGATTTAGCGGTAGAACTTCATCCTCAGATTGAAGAATTTTTAATTCAAGAAGAAATGGAAAATTCATCTTTAAAAGATACATTAGATAAACTTTCACAAATTACTGGCATAAAAATTGATGAAGGCGAATATCCAGAAAATCAAGATTTAATTCAAGAAAATTCTTTTTCTACAGATTCAACTGAAGAAACATTTTAGATTATAAAAAGGTAATTTATGAAAAAATTTAAGTTTTCTTTGGAAAAAGTTCTTTCTCTTAGAGAGTTTGAAGAAAATCAGGCTCAGATAGAACTTGCAAAAGCAATTTCTGTTGTAACTGAATTGAATAATAAATTAAAATTTATTGCCAATGAAAGAGTTAAAAATAATGATGCAAGGTCAAATTCAACTGATTTATCATATTTAATGTCCATAGAAAACTATATCGAAGGCTTGGATTATCAAAAAGAAATTTTGTTAGAAGAATTAGCTCAGGCAGAATTAATTCTTGAAGAAAAACGACAAATCATGATTGAAGCAATGAAAAAACGCAAGGCTCTTGAAAAATTAAAAGAAAAGCAATTACAAGAATACAAAAAAGAAATCTTAAAAGAAGAAGAAAAAGTTTTAGATGAAATAAAAAATAATCTTACCACATAAAAAAAAGTGTACCTTAAAAACTTTTTAGAGTAATCAAGGTACACTATTATTTAGAATTAATCTTCTTGTTGAACTGTCATAAATTCTTTTGCAGCTTTGATAACTTCTTCTGCAATCTTTCCAGAAATTGGGTCGTAGTGGTCAAAAGAAGTTTCAAAACTACCAGTTCCACTTGTGATTGAACGCAAATCGATTGCATATTTTAGAATTTCAGACTGAGGTGCTTGACAACGAATTTCTTCTATTCCGCCACCTAATGGATTTTGTCCTAAAATTCTACCACGTTTTCCTGCCATGTCTGACATAATATCACCAAGATATTTTGATTCAACCCAAACTGTGATATTCATAATTGGTTCAAGAAGGATAGGTCCTGCATTTCGCATTGCTTCTTTAAATGCATTTCGGGAAGCAATTTTAAATGCCATTTCTGAAGAGTCTACAGGATGTTCTTTTCCATCAAGAACTGTAATTCCGACATCAACAACAGGATATCCTGCCAAAACTCCATGTTCCATGGCTTCTTGCACACCTTTTTCTACGCCTGGAATGTATCCTTTAGAAATTGCACCACCAAAAACAGCGTTTGTAAATGAATATGAATCTCCACGAGCTAAAGGTTCGATAGCAAGAACAACTCGACCATACTGTCCATGTCCACCAGATTGTTTTTTGTGTGTGTATTCCGCTTGGGTTTTTCGTTGGATTGTTTCACGGTAAGCCACACGAGGAACAGTTGTTTCAATATTGATTTTATTTTGAGATTTGATTTTGTCTAACAAAATTGAAATGTGCAATTCACCCATTCCAG